>JAZTWJ010000020.1:0-38949 GCA_045635785.1 Candidatus Flemingiibacterium sp. | reverse complement strand
ACCGCTTGGCCTCCGACTTGAGCCGCGGCATTGTCTTTTCGGAGCCGCCATTTCTATAAAAAGCAGAAAAAATTTTAGAAAAAAATCAGATTTTTTCAAATAGTACTTGCATTTTTGAAAAACTTGTGATATACTGTTATTGTAAGCTATTATGATATAAGGAGAGTGGGTTGAAAGACCCACTCTTAATTTATGCCGCATATAGAATTACGGAGAATTTTAAGTGAAAAACAAAAAATCATCAAAAAACATTGTATCCACCGTCAGCGAGGCGCTGACACCCGTCATCAACGGGCTGGGATACGAGGTCTGGGACATCGAGTATGTCAAAGAGGGAGCGGATTATTTCCTCCGCTTTACAATCGACCATGAAGACGGCATCGATATCGAAGACTGTGAAAAGGTGCATCGCACCATTGATCCCCTGCTTGATGAGCTGGATCCCATTGAGGATGCCTATCATTTGGAGGTTTCCTCTCCCGGATTGGAGCGCGATCTCAAGCACGGCTGGCACTACGAGGCCTGCATCGGCGAAAAAGCGGAGCTTCGCCTGTTTGCTCCCATCGAAGCATATCCCGGTGTGAAGTCCTTTGTCGGCATTCTCAAATCCTATGAGGACGGAAAGATTACCGTCGAAGCGGACGGCAGCATGTTCGTCATCCCCCACGATGCGGTCTCCAAGGCAAAGACCGTATACGATTTCTAAAAATCCAACAAAAAAGGCAATTTCCGCAAAGAAAGGAAGCTTCTGCACCGCAGAGGCTATGGTCACAAAAAATGAATTCCGAATTATTTACTGCGCTCAACCTTCTCGAAACAGAGAAAGGGATCTCCACGGATTATATGCTTGAGCGTGTGGAAGCCGCACTCGTCAACGCATACAAGCGCGAACGCAACGGTCTTGCTAATGTGCGTGTGGACATCAACAAGGAAAAGCAGGTCATCCGCATGTATGAGCAAAAAACCATTGTTGAGGAGGTTCTCGACGAGGAGACCGAGATCACCCTTGCCGATGCAAAGAAGATCAGCCGCAGATATTCCCTCGGCGATGTGTGTGAAATCGAGCTGAAACCCAAGAATTTCCGCCGTCTGTCCGCACAGACCGCAAAGCAGGTCATCATCCAGGGCATTCGCGAGGCAGAGCGTTCCATGATGATCAAGGAATATGAAAACAAGAAAGAGGAGATCATCTCCGCCATCGTTGACAAGGTGGATCCCGAAAACGAGGATGTTCTCGTCGATACCGGTACCAGCAAGGTCTACCTCAAAAAGCAGGATCAGATCCCGGGCGAACGCTTTAGCGTTGGCGAGCACATCAAGGTATTCGTCACCGAGGTCATGAAGGAATCCCTGCGCGGACCGCTGGTTTCCCTTTCCCGTACCGCACCGGGGCTTGTCAAACGTCTCTTTGAGCTTGAGATCCCCGAAATTCAGGACGGCACCGTTCTCATCCGCAGCATCACGCGCGAAGCCGGCTCCCGCACCAAGATGGCAGTCGAAAGCCGCGATCCCAACGTGGATCCCATCGGCGCCTGCATCGGTAACCGCGGCATGCGTATCCAAAGCATCGTGAATGAACTGCGCGGCGAAAAGATCGACATTATCAAATACAGCGAGGATCCCGTTGAATATATCAGCGCGGCATTATCCCCCGCAGCTGTCAAGGAAGTTATCATCGACAGCGAAAAAACCTGCCGTGTCGTTGTGGATGCGGATCAGCTTTCGCTTGCCATCGGCAAAGAGGGACAAAATGCCCGTCTTGCCGCTCGCCTCACCGGCTTCAAGATCGACATCAAAACAAGATCCGCTCTTGAAAATGAGGAAGCCGCAAAGAAAGCATTCATCGACTCCGCGGATGAATCCGACGATTCTGCACAAATCTGAATCGCACCATGTGTCATAAAACAATAACAAACCTTTAACCCGTCCCCGGTACGATCCACCCCAATCGGAGTGCATGCGGGCAGAGGCGGGCAACCGACGACTATCGTAATACGGAGGAACTCGTATTTTGCAGGAAAACAATCAGGCACGACCAAGAAAGAAAATCCCCGAGCGCAAGTGTCTCGGCTGCGGTGAAACCAAGCCGAAAGTCGAGCTGGCACGCGTAGTGCGTGCGCCCGACGGAACCGTATCGCTGGATCTGATCGGAAAAAAGTCCGGCAGAGGCGCATATGTATGCAAAAGCGTTGAATGTCTAAAAAAGTGCAGACGCCAAAAGCGCATCGACCGCAATCTTGAGGTCGTCATTCCCGACGAGGTATGGGATGCGCTGGAAAAGGAGCTTGCCGAACATGCGTGAAAGCAGATCACAAGATGAAAGCAAGCGCATGCACACACTGCGTTCCGGATCGGAAAAGAAGCTTTGCGGTCTGCTCGGCTTTGCCGCAAGAGCGCGCAAGCTGATATGCGGTGCGGATCTCTGCCGCGATTCCATCAGACGCGGACAGTTGCCGCTGGCGCTGATCGCCTCGGACGCATCTGAAAACACCGTTAAACGCATCACCGATGCCTGCAGGTATTATGACACAGATATGTGTCATTTGCCGATCCCCTCGTCCGTATTATCGAAGCAGATCGGAAAAACGGCAAGCATTGCCGTTATCGGCGTAACCGACATGAATTTTGTGAAGGGCATCGCCGCTCTGTTCGAAGATGAATCCCCGATTATTACCGTACCGAAAGGATGAATAATAAAATATGGCAGCGAACCAAAAGAACCAAACGCGCGTAAGCAATATCGCCAAGGATTTCGGCATGAAAAACAAAGATATCCTTGACCTTCTCACAGCCGCCGGCATGGAGGGAAAATCCCATTCCACCGTGCTGTCCGCCGATGAATTCGGCCTTGTGATGAACGAGATCTCCCAAAGAAGTCTCGTCGATAATCTCGATGATTACATGGACGGCAAGATCAAGCTGAATCTTCCCGAATCCGCCAAGAAGGCTGAGGCTCCTAAGGTAGAAGCTCCTAAGGCTGAAGCTCCTAAGGCAGAGGCTCCTAAGGCAGAGGCTCCTAAGGCTGAAGCTCCTAAAGCAGAGGCTCCTAAGGCTGAAGCTCCTAAGACTGAGGCACCTAAGGCTGAAGCTCCTAAGGCAGAGGCTCCTAAAGCTGAAGCTCCTAAGACGGAGCAACGCCCGCAGAGCCGTCCCCAGCAAGGTGCGCGTCCGCAGAGCGGGTTCCAGAGAAATGACCGCCCGCAAGGCGACCGTCCCCAGCAGGGTGCGCGTCCGCAGAGCGGGTTCCAAAGAAATGACCGCCCGCAAGGCGACCGTCCCCAGCAGGGTGCGCGTCCGCAGAGCGGGTTCCAGAGAAATGACCGTCCGCAAGGCGACCGTCCCCAGCAAGGTGCGCGTCCGCAGAGCGGGTTCCAGAGAAATGACCGCCCGCAAAACGGTGGTTGGAACAAGGATCGCCCCCAAAACGGCGGTATGGGCTTCAAAGATAAGGATCACGGCAACGAAAGACGCTCGAACGGCCCCAAGCCCGCACCGGTCCACACCTACACACGCGGTCAGAACGGACCTAAGAATCCGGGAGAGAGCCGCATCGTAGACACCCGCACCACCACCGTGGATCTTGCTCGTTACGATGAGCGTCTCGAAAACTTTGTGCTCGAATCCTCCAAGGATACGCGCGGCGAAAAGCAAAAGCTCAAAAAGCAGAACACCCGCGATTATCATAGCCAGCGTGAAAAAGAGCGCATGGCAATGGAAAAGCTTCGCAAGCAGGGTGTAGAACGCGCCAAAAAACAGCCGCTTCAGATCACGGTTCCCGATGAAATTTCCGTTGGCGAGCTTGCTTCCCGTCTGAAGATCACCGCAGGCGAGGTCATCAAAAAGCTGATGGGACTCGGCGTCATGGCAACTCTAAATGAGATGATCGACTACGATACCGCGTATTTGGTTGCGGATGAGCTTGGTGCAAAGGTCACCAAGGAGGTCGTTGTCACCATCGAGGAGCGTCTCTTTGACGATTCCGAGGATGCGGCAGAGGATCTCGTACCGCGCGATCCCGTTGTCTGCGTCATGGGACACGTTGACCACGGCAAAACCTCGCTGCTGGATGCCAGCCGCCATACCAACGTCACCTGCGGCGAGGCAGGCGGTATTACCCAGGCGATCGGTGCGTACCGTGTCAACATCAACGGCCGCGACATGACCTTCCTTGACACCCCCGGTCACGAGGCGTTCACCGCCATGCGTGCCCGCGGCGCAAAATCCACCGACATTGCCATCCTCGTCGTTGCGGCAGATGACGGCATCATGCCCCAAACCGTCGAGGCGATCAACCACGCAAGAGCCGCAGGCATTGACATTGTGGTTGCCATCAACAAGATGGATAAGCCGGATGCAAATCCGGAAAATGTCAAGCAGGAGCTGACAAAATACGAGCTTGTCCCCGAAGAATGGGGCGGCGATGTCATTTGCGTACCCGTGTCCGCGCTCACCCGTATGGGCATTGACGAGCTGCTTGAAAACGTACTGCTCGTTGCCGACATGAAGGAAATGAAGGCAAATCCCAACCGCCGTGCAAAGGGTCTCATCCTTGAGGCGAAGTTGGATAAGGGACGCGGTCCCGTTGCCACTGTTCTGGTACAGAACGGTACCCTCAACAGCGGTGACATTGTCATTGCCGGCACCGCGGTCGGACGTGTTCGCGCCATGACCGACGACAAGGGACGCACCGTCAAGACGGCAGGCCCCTCCGTTCCGGTCGAGATCATCGGTCTTTCCGAGGTTCCCGAATCGGGCGACGCATTCGCGGCAGTTGAAGACGAGCGTATGGCTCGCGAGCTTGCGGAACAGCGCCGTGAAAAGAACAAGGAAGAACAGTTCAAGGCGAACGCAAAGGTCAACCTGAACGATCTCTTTGCACAGATCTCCGAGGGCGTCAAGGACCTCAACATCATCGTCAAGGCAGATGTGGGCGGATCCGCAGAGGCTGTCAAGCAGTCGCTTATGAAGCTCTCCAATGAGGAAGTTCGCGTCAACATCATCCACACCGCAGTCGGCGGCATCACCGAGGGCGATGTCATGCTGGCGGCAGCATCCAATGCGCTGATCGTCGGCTTCAACGTTCGTCCCGACAAGAGCGCCATCGACAAGGCAGCAAAGGAAACCGTCGACATCCGCACCTATCGCATCATCTACGAATGCATCGAGGAAATCGAAGCGGCAATGAAGGGTATGCTTGCCCCCGCCTTCAAGGAAGTTCTGCTCGGTCATGCACAGGTTCGTCAGACCATTCACGTTCCCAGCGTCGGCACCATCGCAGGCTCCTATGTACAGGACGGCAAGGTTTCCAGAAATGCACAGATCCGCGTTGTTCGCGACGGCGTGGTCATCTTCGAAGATAAGATCTCCTCGCTCAAACGCTTCAAGGACGATGCCAAGGAAGTCGCACAGGGCTTCGAATGCGGTATCGGACTCGAGCGCTTCAACGACATCAAGGAAGGCGATATTCTCGAGGCCTTTATGATGGAAGAAGTCAAAGCAAAATAATCTGTAAAGAGCGCGGTGCCGTCCAAAAAGACGGCACCGCACCTGTTTTTCTGCATGGAATGGCAAATTTTTTATGAATTTTTCAAAAAAGTCTTTACAAACAGCGGCGGATGGACTATAATATAGATGTATATAAAAAGGCGATGAGCGGAAGGATGTCTCATCGTGTCGGTTCAGAGAATCGCGCGGCGAATTTCGCCTGCTGGGAGCGCGTGCCGATGCGGGTGACAAGAGTGCGTCCGTGAGCCTGTGCGGCGAAATTTGCAGTAGCCGTACACGGGTGCTTCCCGTTACAGAAGCGGGATTTACGCATATTGCTGAATCCGTTGAGTATAATGTAAAGTGGAACCGCGTCACTACGCCTTTATAAGTCATGGGACTTATGGGCGTTTTTTGTTTTTCACCCCCTGCATCGGCGCGGCAAAAAGCCGCCAAAAATTCGGACAAGGAAGCCTTCGCTTTCGCGAAGGCACGGTAATGATTATGATCATTCGCATTGATCCCGCTGCCATCGGCAGAAATCTCAAAAAAATCAAGAATGAGATCGCCAATGACATCCAAGTCATTCGCGAGCGCGACCCTGCCGCCACCGGCAATTTGGAGGTCGCCTTGCTCTATTCCGGCTTTCATGCCGTGCTTGCCTATCGGCTCAGCCATCAGCTGTATAAAAAGAATATGCACTTTGCCGCCCGCATGGTCAGCCAAGGCGCGCGTTTTCTGACGGGCATCGAGATCCATCCCGGCGCCACCATCGGCAAAGGGCTGTTCATCGACCACGGAAGCGCAGTCGTCATCGGTGAGACCGCAGAGATCGGCGATAACTGCACCATCTATCAGGGCGTTACCCTCGGCGGTACGGGCAAGGATGTGGGCAAGCGTCACCCCACGCTCGGCAACAACGTCATGGTCGGATCGGGCGCAAAGGTGCTCGGCCCCTTTAAGGTGGGCGACAATTCCAAAATCGCCGCCAATGCGGTGGTGTTGGAGGAAGTCCCCGCCAATTCGACGGCAGTGGGCATCCCCGCCCGCGTGGTTCGCAAAGGTCAGACAAAGGCTGACTGCGATCTGGACCAGGTACACATTCCCGACCCTGTCGCGCAGGAAATTTGCAGACTGAACATCCGCATCGAGCATCTTGAAAAGCTGCTTGAACAAACGCAAAAGAATCAAAATCCGGAAGGAGACACCAAATGAAGCTCTACAATACCGCCACAAGGAACCGCGAGGATTTTGTCCCCAACGATCCAAACCTCGTAAAAATGTATACCTGCGGTCCCACCGTATACCATTTTGCCCACATCGGCAATCTTCGCTCCTATATCATGGAGGATGTTTTAGAAAAATCCCTGCGTTACGCGGGCTATAATGTCAAGCGCGTCATGAACATAACCGACGTGGGACATCTGGCTTCCGATGCGGATACGGGCGAGGATAAGATGCTAAAGGGTGCAAAGCGCGAGAACAAATCCGTCATGGAGATCGCAAAGTTTTACACCGATGCATTTTTTGAAGACTGCCGCAAATTGAACATCAAGCGTCCTGATGTGGTGGAGCCTGCCACAAATTGCATCGACGATTACATTCACATCATCGAAACGCTTCTCGACAAGGGCTATGCCTATGCGGCAGGCGGCAACATCTATTTTGATGTGTCGAAGCTCAAGCAATATTACATCTTCAACGATTTTAGTGAGGACGATCTTGAGGTTGGCGTGCGCGAGGGCGTCGAAGAAGACGAAAACAAGCGCAACAAGAACGATTTCGTGCTTTGGTTCACCAAGTCCAAGTTTGAAGATCAGGCGCTCAAGTGGGATTCTCCGTGGGGTGTGGGCTATCCCGGCTGGCATATCGAATGCTCCGGCATTTCCATGAAGCATCTCGGCGAGGATCTTGATATCCATTGCGGCGGCATCGACAACGCATTCCCCCACCACACCAATGAAATCGCCCAATCCGAGGCATATCTCGGCCACAAATGGTGCAACTATTGGATGCATGTGCATCATCTGAACACCAACTCCGGTAAAATGTCCAAATCCAAGGGCGAATTTTTGACCGTATCCCTGCTGGAAGAAAAGGGCTACGATCCTCTGGCATACCGTCTGTTCTGCCTGCAATCCCATTACCGCAAAAATCTTGTATTCTCGTGGGAAAACCTCGACAATGCGGTTGTCACCTACGGCAAGCTGATCACAAAGATCGCCGCGCTGAAGCCCTCGGAGGACGCAATCGACAGCGAAGCCTTTGATGCGCTGAAGGCAAAATTCCTTGATGCGCTGGGCAACGATCTGAACACCGCCCTCGCAATCACCGCGGTTTACGACGTGCTGAAATATAAAACAAACGATGCCACTAAACTGGCACTGCTTGCCGACTTCGACAAGGTGCTGGGGCTGGATCTCATCGCAAAGGCGGACGCCAAGCGCAAGGAGTTAGCGGTCGCACCGAAGGCGGGCACCTTCACCGTCATCAGCGAAAGCGGTGAGACGGATGCGGAGATCGAAGCGAAGATCATCGCCAGACAGGATGCAAAAAAAGCGAAGAACTTCGCCGAAGCGGACCGGATTCGCGACGAATTGAAGGCGGCGGGCATCGAAATCACCGATATCGCCGGCGGCGCCAAGTGGAAGCGAGTATAAGCCCACAAAATCATACTTTTAATTTTCGCTGTTTTAAGCTAAATTGACCATTGATTTTTGTGTGATTTTAGTGTAAAATGTATATAGGCAACCTTGAAAACTTCGATTGGGATGAAAAATTTGATAAAAATCGAAATTTTTGAGATTAAGAAACCCTACGGCACTACAAAAATTTTTTATAAAGGAGAATCATCATGAAAAAATTGCTTGCACTCGTTCTCGCAGCCCTCATGCTGACCCTCTGCCTCGCATCCTGCGGCGGCGGAAAAGAAGTTGTCAAGGTCATCGACATTGACTTAACCCAGGAAGAGTACGCTTTCGGCGTTGACAAGGATCAGCCCGAGCTTCTCGAAAAGGTAAACGAATTCATCGATAAGATCCAGAATGACGGCACCTTCGATCAGATCTGCAACAACTATTTCGGCGACGGAACCCCTGTTGCTGTAACCTCCGCAAAGCTCGATTCCTCCAAGGATCAGCTGGTTGTTGCTACCAATGCGGCTTTTGAGCCCTTCGAATACATGGATGGCGACAGCTACTACGGCATCGACATGGAGATCGCAGCTCTGATGGCAGAAGAATTTGGCATGGAGCTTGTTATCGAAAACATGGAGTTTGACGCAGTATGCCTTTCCGTTGGTCAGCACAAGTGCGACATCGCAATGGCTGGTCTGACTGTAAAGCCCGACCGTGAGGAGTATGTTACCTTCTCCAAGTCCTACTACAACGCGGCTCAGAGAATTATCGTTAAGGCAGACAACACCGCATTTGATGCTTGCACCGATCTTGCTTCTGTAGAAGCGATCCTGAACACCTACGATGCATCCACCGTTATCGGCGTACAGAACGGCACCACCGGTCAGTTCTATGTTACCGGCGACGCAGATTGGGGCTTCACCGGCTTCAAGACCGAATGCAAGGGCTATCAGAACGGTGCTCTGGCAGTTCAGGACCTCATCAACGGCAACATTCAGCTCGTTATCATCGACTCTGCTCCCGCAACCTGCATTGCAGAAGCTTTCAACGACAACTGATCACAATCCGTTAAAATCGAATCCGACCGATCACTACAGCTCCTTCGCCCTCCGGCGAAGGAGGCTGTAGTTTGTGTTGTTATTAGAGGATAATTAAAACATTGGAAAGTTTAATTCAAAATCTGCTGGACATGAGCGGATTTGCCAAAAAAATCGGAAAATTTCTTGAAATACTGATCCTACGGAACGGCTACACCATGGTGCTTGAGGGACTTCGCAACACCCTTCTCATCGCCGTTATCGGTCTGCTCATCGGTATTGTCATCGGCACGCTCATTGCTACTGCGCGCGTCATCCCCAAATACAAAACGCTGCCCCGTGTACTTAACAATATCTGCACCTTCTACGTGGGATTTTTCCGCGGCACGCCTATGGTCGTACAGCTTTTGCTGTTCTACTACGTCATGCTGCCCTTGATCGGTGTCAACATGTCGGGCGTCAATGTGGCGGTCATCGTGTTTGGTCTCAACAGCGGTGCCTACATATCCGAGATCATGCGATCGGGCATCCAATCTGTGGATATCGGTCAGATGGAGGCAGGTCGAGCGGTGGGGCTTTCCTTTGCGACTACCATGGTCAATATCGTAATTCCGCAGGCGGTGAAGAACATCCTTCCCACCTTAGGCAATGAGTTCATTACGCTCATCAAGGAAACCTCTGTCGTATCCTTTGTCGGCGCGGCGGATCTGTATGTTGCCTTCAACCGCATCGGTACCAACTCCTATGAGTTCATGGTGCCCTATCTCACCATGGCGGTCATTTACATAGTGCTGATTATGCTGATTTCGTTCGGCGTGAAAATGATGGAAAGGGGCCTCAGACGAAGTGATAGACGTAATTGACTTAAAAAAGAGCTTCGGCAGTCTGGATGTCCTCAAGGGCGTCAATGTCAAGATCGAAAAGGGCGAGGTCGTCTGCGTGATCGGACCGTCGGGAAGCGGAAAATCCACCTTCCTTCGCTGTCTGAACTGCATGGAGGATCCTACCGACGGACAGATCATCTTCCACGGCGTCAACATCGCCGATATGAAGGTTGACATCAATGTTCACCGCCGCAAAATGGGCATGGTATTCCAACAGTTCAATCTGTTCAACAACAAAACCGTGATCCAGAATATTATGCTCGCGCCCATTCATGTTGGCACCACCGCGTTGCGCCGCGAAAAGCTGCACAATTTCTTCTTGCCCCTCACCAATCTGTTCCGCAAGAACAAGCTGGAAAAGATTGAAATCACCACCACCCCCGCCGCCATCAAAGCAGAAGCTCGCGAACATGCGATGAAGCTTCTAGAGCGCATCGGTCTTGCCGACAAGGCGGATGTATATCCGTCCACCCTATCCGGCGGTCAAAAGCAGCGCGTGGCGATCGTTCGCGCGCTGGCGATGAATCCCGATGTGATTCTGTTCGACGAGCCAACCAGCGCACTGGACCCCGAAATGGTCGGTGAAGTTCTCGACCTCATGAAGGAGCTGGCGAAGGATGGCATGACCATGGTGGTCGTCACTCACGAAATGGGCTTCGCACGCGAGGTCGGTTCCCGCATTCTGTTCATGGATCAGGGCATTATTTTAGAGCAGAACACACCGGAGGCATTCTTCGCAAATCCGCAAAACCCCCGTACCCGCGAATTTTTATCCAAAGTGTTATAATTTTCTTAAAAACCTGCCATTTGAAGATAACAAATGGCAGGTTTTTTGTTTTTTGCCTGCGAGAGGCATAAAAAATTCATAAAAACCCCTCATCCGTGAAAAAACATAAGGACATTTGTAAAATAATTTCGATCTTAACAGAAACAGTTGACAGTGAATACTTTATATGATAAAATAAATTTGTGAGTTTTTACCGAATACGACACAAAACACGTCGGTCGCGTTTTGTGCTGATGATTATATGGAGAACAGAATGAAGTGCATTCGCATCCTATCCGCGGTTCTTTTCCTTGCGGTATCCATCGGCATCTTTTCCGTTCATGCGGCGGCGGAGCAGGATACGGAAAATCTTTCGCCCGATACAGAGGACACTGTTGTCACCGAAGCGGTGTCCTTCCCCGATGTTCCCCCCCAAGTCTGGTTTTACGATGAAGTGACCACCCTCGCGGAAAAGGGCATCATCAACGGATTTCCCGACGGGCTCTTTCATCCCGATCAAGAAATCACAAACGCGGAGTTTATCAAAATTTTGATGCTCAGCGTTGGCGCCAATCTTTCCACAACACCCACGCTCCGACTGTTTTCCGAGCATTGGGCTACGGATTATATCAGTCTGGCATACGAGCAAGGCATTCTGACCGAAGAAGACCTGACGGCAGACTTTGATCCGTCAGCTCCCGTCACCAGGTCGGGCATGACGAAAATGATGATCCTTGCCCTGGGCATCGAGCCTTCGCGCATTGACGATCCCTTTACGGACATCTCCGATATTTACGCCAGCACCGCTTATAAGGAATATCTGCTGCGCGGCTATCTTTTGGAGGATGACACCCGCGTCTATCGCGGAGACGACAATGCCATGCGAAGCGAAGCCGCCACCATTGCCGTGCGCGTTTTGGAATATCGCGAGGATCCCGAAAGCTACAAAACCAAAGAGATCCTTGATAATGCTTCTGTCAATCCTCTTAACAGCGAATCCGAGCTTCTTGATCTGTTTTATGTGATCAATCGCGAATTCTTGACCTCGTTTGCCTTCGAATCGACCGTTTCGCTTGAGGATTGCATGTCGTATTACCTTCATGCAAACGTGATCCATTTGGAATATTTCTACAGCTCCCGCGTCAATTTTAAGTTTTTCCCAAAGGAAAAACGATATGAGATCGCGCTGGAATACGATCTCGGCGTGGAACGGCTGCAGGCATTGCATACCGCCGCCAAGGAAAAGGCGGATCAGATCATCAAGTCCATCATTACCGATGGAATGAGCAGTCTTGATAAAATCAAAGCCATTCACGATTATCTCATCCTCAACTGCACCTACGATTACAATAACTATATCGCAGGCACCATTGCGCTGGAATCCAGACTCGCATACGGACCGCTCGTCAATCAATCCGCCATCTGTCAAGGGTATTGCGCCGCCTTCAATCTTCTCTGTGAACGGGCAGGCATTCGGTCGATCGCCATCAACGGCTTTGCGCCGAGCAGTTCCGATGAGCACGCATGGAATATGCTTCTGTCGGACGGGCAAATATACTATGTTGATGTCACCCACGACGATCCCGTTCCCGATCAAAAGGGGCATATCTCTTACAAGTATTACTATCTGACCGAGGCAGAAATGACCGCGCTCGGATACACATGGGACAAAAATCAATCAAATCTCAAATATCTGTATTAAGCGCAAAGCGGACAGCATGATGCTGTCCGCTTTTTTTGCAGAAATGTTCAATGTACGGAAAAATCAATCCACGTTTTTGCAGGCGATCAAATTGATACCCCTTTCGATAAAATCCGCGCAGATAATATCGCCAATCTTCACAGGAGCCGAAGCGCTCAGCTCCGCCGCAATTTCCATCGCCTTCATGAGCATGGGCTTGGGAATGGGCGCATCGGTGCGGACAGGAACGAATTTATCGGAAGCAGAGCCGCTGATCTTTACGGTGGTGGTCAATGTACGGCGCGGATCGGTGAATTCATTCATGGCATAGTCGAAGCCTCGCTTGCAGGTATTGCCCGATATGTCCTTGATCTTACCCTCCGCATCCATCGTCACATCCAAATGACAGCCGATGGGGCATACGATGCAGGTGAGGTTTTTCGTAATCAGCTCATTCATTTCGCGGCGTCCTCCTTCTTGATCATCGTGATTTCAAGCTCCTTCACATCGCTTGTGAACAGCTTCAGCGCATCCGCTTTGCTGAGCGTCAACGATTCCATCTCTCCGGGCGCCACCGATCGCTTGGAAACGGATTTCAGCACCTCGCCGCCGGCGCGGATCTCGAGCTTGACGTTTTGATAGATATTATCGACGCGGAAGAAGAATTTCAGCTCCTCCGCTGCATCGGTGCAAACCAGCTTCTGCGGCACCACATAGCGAACGCCGCCCGTAGCCTTGCAAGCGATGCTGTCGGCATTTGCGCCCGTGACTTCGCCGAGGCCTTCGGTTATAAATTTTGCCGCCGAGCGACCTGCCGTGTAAGCTTCGCGGGTGACAAAGTCAACCAGATCATGTACATGCAACGCATTTCCGCATGCAAAAATGCCTTTGATGCTTGTTTCGTTATACTGATTGACCACCGCGCCGCCCGTGATGCGATCAAGCGCGATGCCAGCCGATTGCGCCAGCTCGTTTTCGGGGATGAGTCCCACCGAAAGCATGAGCGTATCGCATTCCACGTATTCCTCGGTGCCTGCAATGGGACGGCGATTTTCGTCCACCTTGCTGATGACCACGCCCTCCACGCGCTCCTTGCCGCGAATCTCCGTCACGGTGTGGGAAAGATACAGCGGAATATCAAAATCGTCCAGACATTGGGCGATATTTCGTGCCAATCCGCCCGAATAGGGCATCAGCTCACAAACGCGCAGAACCTTTGCGCCTTCCAATGTCATGCGGCGTGCCATGATCAGACCGATGTCACCCGATCCGAGGATGACCACCCGTTTGCCCGGCATATAGCCTTCAATATTCACATATCGCTGTGCGGTTCCCGCGGAGTAAATGCCCGCGGGACGTGTTCCCGGAATGTTGAGCGCACCGCGTGTGCGTTCGCGGCAGCCTGTGCAGATGATAACCGCATCTGCCTTCATGCGCACAAAACCCATTTCGGGGGACACAAAGGTAACTGTGCGGTCCTTGGAGACGGACAGCACCATACTGCTTGTCACATAGCCGATTTTCGCCGTCTTTATCTCCTCGATGAATCTGCCGGAATATTCGGGGCCTGTCAGCTCCTCGCCGAACATATGCAGACCAAAACCCGCATGAATACACTGGTTGAGAATGCCGCCAAGCTCTCTGTCACGCTCGATGATGAGAATATCCTCCGGCGCGATGCCGTTGCGGTTGGCTTCCAGCGCGGCAGCAAGTCCGGCGGGACCGCCACCGATAATCACCAGCTTTTTTCTCGTATCGAAATCCATGTTTTTGTCCTCCAAAACTATTTCGTCTTGCCTGTGAGCAGCGCGCTTTCGCCGCCGCGCTTGGTGATGGTGTCAAGCGGCACGCCCAGCTCCGATGCCAAAATCTCCGCCACGCGCGGAGAACAGAAGCCGCCTTGGCAGCGTCCCATGCCCGCACGGGTACGCATCTTAACCATGTCAATCGTTCGCGCGCCCAGCGGACGGCGAATGGCGGCAAGAATGTCGCCCTCGGTGATGGTTTCGCATCGGCAGATGATTTTACCGTACGCGGGGTTTTCCTTACAGCGTTCCGCCTTTTCCTCCTCTGTCAGCTCGCGGAAAGGCTTTGGCATGTGGCCGTTTTCGGTGCGGTAGGGATTGTAATTCTCACGTTTTTCAAGCTTCACGCCCATCTTTTCAAGCAGCTCCACCGCATAATCGGCGACTGCAGGCGAGGAAGCAAGTCCGGGCGATTCAATGCCCACAAGATTCAGGAAATTCTCCGCCTTAGCGGAAGGCGCGATGTGGAAATCATCCGAATCGGGTGTGGGACGCACGCCCGAAAACGAGGTGATCACCGCACGCAAATTGACGGAGGGAACAAGACGCTTTGCGCCCGATGAAATTTCGTCAAGTCCTTCTGCGGTTGTGGCGGTGTCATCTTTTTTGTCCACCACATGCGCGTTGGGGCCGATCAGCAGATTGCCGTCCACCGTGGGCGAAACAAGAATGCCCTTGCCCGCCTTGCTCGGCACCATGAAAAGGGTGGCGGAAGCAGTCTTTCCCTCTGCTTTGTCCAGCACCATATATTCACCGCGCCGCGGAATGCATCGGATGGAGAATGCCGCATCCACCATGCGGGCGATTTCGTCCGAATAGACGCCCGCACAGTTTGCCGCATAGCGGGCGCGAACGCTTCGCTCACCCGCAAAAACGGTGACGATCCCGTCCGCAATGTCGATTTTATCCACAGCAAAGCCAAAGTAAAAATCACAGCCGTTAATGGAAGCGTTCTCCGCCGCCGCCATCGTCAGATCGTAGGGGCAGATGATACCCGCCGTCGGTGCATAGAGTGCCGCCGTCGCCTCGGGAGAAACAGACGGCTCCAATTCGCGCAGCTTTTCCTGCCCGATGATGGAAAGATTCGGCACGCCATTCTTGCGACCGCGCTCTAAAAGCACCTCCAGCGTTTTTTCATCCTCCTCGCCGAATGCAACCACCAGCGAGGTATTGTTCTTATAGGGCACATCCAACTGATGCGCCAGCTCGGACATTGCCGCACATCCTTTGACATTCAGCTGTGCCTTGAGTGTGCCGCAGGCGGCATCAAAGCCTGCATGAACGATGGCGGAGTTGGCACGGGAAGCCCCGCTTGCCACATCACAGCCTGCCTCCACCACAGCCACATCCAGCTTGTATTTTGCCAGCTTGTGCGCCAGCATCGCACCGGTGACACCGGCGCCGATGATCACAACATCATAAAGCTTATTCATATAAAATACCAATACTTTCGCCACGGCGAAAGCTACCTTTCTGCCCTTTGGGGGCTTGGTTTGAAAAGCAACGCAAGAAAAGCATGCGCTTGAAAATTTATGTTCAACCTTGTTATCTCGAAATAGCCCTTATCAATTTTTATCCGCTTCGGGCACCCAATATTCGCCCCATGCGCTGATAATTTCGCTCTGTTGCTTGGCGGCGTCGCCTCGCTTTGAGGAAATATACTCGCAAAGCGTATCAATGAGCAGCATCTGCGCAATTCGAGAAACCGTAGACAGTTTGTTGACAATCGCTTCTCCCGAAACGGCGATCAGCGAAAGATCGCACAGTTTTGCCAGCGGACTGTCCGCATAGCAGGTGATGCACATGGTTTTTGCCCCCTTGCTTTTGGCAATGGACACGGTTTTGATGAGGTCGTGGGTGCGTCCCGTATAGGATACCGCCAGCGCAAGGCAGTCCGCATCCATCATCAGCGCGGATACCGAGCCGATGTAGCTATCCTTGACCACCCCCGCCGGCAGACCTAACTTCATAAACCGAAATGCCGCATCCTCCGCGATCATGGCGGAGCTTCCGATACCGTAGACCTCAATGCGTTTTTTTGCGCCGAGGATCAGCTCCACGGCACGCATCAGCTCCTCATCCGTCACCGATTCGCAGGTGGCGCGAAGCGCATCCTGTGCATTGTCGCGCATTTTTCGCATGACATCCCTGGCACTGTCCCCTGGCGTCACGCTCTCGTAGATAAGGGCTTCTCCCTGTGCAAGGCTTCTTGCGATGGCGAGCTTCAGCGAGGTATAGCCGTCAAAGCCCAGCTTGGTCGTAAAATTCATAATGCTTCCCTCGGCAACGCCCACCTCGCTTGCCAGCATCCGAAGTGTCATCTGCGTCACGCGCTGCGGATCCGCCAATATAAACAAGCCGATACGCTTGCCTACGGATGGCATGGAGGACAATCGCTTTCGTATCAAATCAATGGTATTTATCTCTGTCATACGCATCTCCCCCCAAAATAAATTGCCTGCGTTTTACGCCGTTTTCACGGCAGAAGCATTTCACGAATTCTATTGTACCACGAATAGGGCGGATTGTCAATGCTTTTTGCTCATTTCATTTCGTATTGCGGTGAACATTTTTCAACCGCATCGGAGACTTGCTAATATTTTGTAAATTGATCATAAATAGTGTTGCACAAATGCACACAATTATGATATAATGTATATATATTTTAGGTTGATTTTTTATATCCCGATTTCCGCAACGAAAGGACACGATCTATGGAAACAACCCCTGCAAACCATGACTTTTTTGGCATTTCCTTCGAGGATGTGGACGCACAAAAGGCATATGCGGCTGCCAGCAAGCTGATGAATGCCATCGAGACCGTCATTGTAGGCAAGCATTATGAAGTGCTGTTGCTTGTCACCGCACTGTTTGCCGGCGGACATGTACTGATCGAAGACGTTCCCGGCGTAGGCAAGACCACCCTTGCCGCTGTGCTTGCAAAGGCGGCAGGACTGGATTTCCGCCGCGCGCAATTCACACCCGATATTACCTCCTCCGACATCACAGGCTTCAATATCTACAACCGCAGCAGCGAACAGTTCGAGTTCACCCCCGGTCTTGTCATGACGAACATACTGCTTGCGGACGAGATCAACCGTGCCTCACCCAAAACCCAATCCGCGCTTCTCGAAGCAATGGAGGAAGGGCGCGTCACCGTGGACGGCACCACCTACGAGCTACCCGAGCCGTTTATGGTCATCGCCACCCAAAACCCCTCCGGCTTTGTGGGTACCTATCCTCTGCCCGAGGCTCAGCTTGACCGTTTCAGCATCAAGCTGTCCCTGGGCTATCCCACCTTAGAGGAGGAGATCCTCATCGTGGAACAACGCCACGAGCGCGATCCGCTGAAAAACTTCAAGCCAGCCATCAGCGCAAAGTTAGTCAACTTCTTACGCGCGCTTGTTTTGGATGTACGCATTGATGCCGAAATCTACCGCTATCTTGTGACGCTGGTAGCCGCCACGCGCACCCATCCCTCCGTCACACTGGGCGCCAGCCCCCGTGCCTCGCTGGCACTCAAGCGGCTGTGTCAGGCGTATGCCTTCATGCATAACCGTAATTATGTCATCCCCGAGGATGTCTCGGACATCTTCCGCGTGGCGGTTGCACACCGTCTGGTGCTCGGACAGGAAGCAAAGCTCCGTCAAATTACATGCAGTACGGTCATCGACGAGATCCTCCGTTCGACGCCCGTGCCCTTCAAAGGCAAGCGATGATATGAAACGCCCGTTATTTACGATCCGCGGCTACGGTATCTCCCTCTCCGCCCAGTTTTTTCTGTGGCCGCTCGTTCTTTTTGCCGCACTCCTTTTTGCACAGTCGCTGAAAATGGCAGTCTCCTATATGCTGTTCGTTTTTGTTCTGCTGATGCCATTAGGTGCTGTTTTACAGCTTGTTTTGGCGTATTTTTGCCTGCAGGTTTCCGTTCGCACGGAAGAGCACACCATCGAAAAGCATGCCTCCACCGCCTTTACCGCCATCGTCTCCAACAGCAGCATTCTCCCGTTCCCCTTTGTGGAAGCGGAGCTGATGCTGCCCGACGAAAAGGGTATCGGCTGTGTGCCGCATTGCTTTGTGCTTTCCCTGCATCCCCTCTCCTACTGTAAAATTGAGCGCAAGCTCAAATTCAGCTTCCGCGGCGAATATACGGTAGGCATCCAAGCCATTCGCGTCTGCGACTGCTTCCGCACGGTCAGATTGTATATTCCCAGCGATAAGTTCACAAGCCTGTTTGTTTTACCAAGGCGCTTTGAGCTTTCCCCGCGCGAAAGCATGGCAGACAGCGAGCTTGAGACGCAGTTTGTCATGCGCGCAAAGGGCACCGACAACACCGAGCTTTCCGATACGCGCGCCTACATAAGTGGCGACAGCCTGAAAAGCATCCATTGGAAGCTGTCCTCGAAATCCGAAGATCTGATCGTCAAGGACTATTCCCGCAACAAAGGAAGCTCCGTTTGCATTCTCTGCGATCTGGAGCCGCATTTTGCCGTCGCAGGCGAGGAAAAGCCTACCGATACGCCCCTTCCCGAATATGCCGATATCATCGACATGCTGTCCACCGATCTTGTGGTGGAGACCTGCATTGCCTGCGCTCTGCGAGAGCTGCACGCGGGTAACGACGTACTGCTCATGTGGCTGCAGGACGGCATACCAAACGCGGTAAAAATGCACACCCTCCATGATTTTGAAGCCTTTTACCGCCAATTCGCCACCGCGCCGTTAGACACGCACAGCAAGCAGATGACAACGCTGGCATCGGCGCGCAATCGCGCAGAAAATGTATCCTTTGTGTTTGTCACCGCCTATCTGGACGCCGCCGCTACGGTGGAATATACCACGCTTGCTTTGCGTCTTGGCGGCGGAACATCCAGGCCACCCGAGCTTCTTTACTGTCAGGATCCGTCTCTTTTCACCGAGGATCCGACGGCAAAAAAACAGCAGACAGACCGCATCTTGGAGCTGGAACGCGCAGGCATTACAGTGACATCCATTGCGCGCACATAAATTCAGACTGCATTCGACCAACCTTTTGTGAGGTAATATTTTGAACAAAGCCACTTCTTCTGTCGAGTTAGTTTTACCCGAACGCCAGAACACATCGAACGGCATGCGGATCCTCGGCTATTTGTGCCGCGCCGCATTGGCGTTTTTGTGCGCCTTTGGGCTTTCGGTCTATCTCGTCGATGCGCTTTCCTTCGGCATTTCCCGTCCGAAGCAGGCGCTTATCTGCCTCTTGTTCTGCGCCGTTTTCGCAGTCATGGGCATCTCTGTCAAATTCTTTCTCGGCGGTACCCTGCTTGGTGTCGGCGCCGCTTCGCTATGGCTATTTGCCGCGGGCGAGCTCGCCGAGCGGCTTACCGCCCTTTATCTTGCAGGCGTCAGCCTCTATAACGCATGGTTTCTCGTTCTGGATGAAAAGGGTTTTCGCGGCTCGATCCGCAACATTTTGGATGTGGAGCATTCCATGGAGCAGCTTTCGCTTACCGAGGATGACTGCCGTTTCATCGCATACTTCGTCATCATGCTGTTTCTCTGTGCCGTCAGCTGCTTCTGCATCGTCAGACGCGCCCACATGATCCCCTTGCTGTTTTTGGGAACGGCGCTGTCCACCATAACCATGTATTTTGGGCTGTGCAAAGACAATACGGGCTTTGCGCTCATGCTCGCCTCTCTGTGCGGCACGGCGGCGCTGTCCTATTACGATAATATCTACAGCTCAAAAAAGCATGTCGCAAAGGCGGCAGGAACGCTTCCCCATTCCAAAGAATCAAAGCGCGATCTTCGACAGATCATCCGCACAAATGCCGCCCTCGGCGGATTCTGCGGACTCTTTTCCGCAATGGTGGCGCTCATGCTTCTGTGGATCCCGTCGCAAACGCAAACCTACATGCCGGATATTCCGTCCATCTCCCACCCGATGCTGCGGCTGGAAAGATTTGTGGTGGCAATGGTCAACGGAGACAGCCCCGATGTCGGCGGGTTGATTTTTTCGGGCATTACCGATATTGACAGCCGCAGTACCGCCACCGAACAGCATGCCTTCAGCGGCGCGCCGCTTTTCGAGGTCCGCGCGGAGCTTCCCACCCCCATCTATCTGCGAAATTGGGTGGGTATCGACTATTACGACGACAGCTGGCACACCGCTTCGTATGAGCGTATTGCCGATTATAAGGAGCTGTTCGGCAAGGACTTTTCATCGGAGCGTCTGACCTTTGATTTGTTGGAGGCACTGGATCCTGCGCTGGTCAAGCTGCCCGAGGGCGTGGGAAGCAAAAAACGCACCGAGCTTGGCTACATCACCGCCCATGTTCACATCAAAAAGCTGATTCCCAGCGCCAATCTTCTGTTCATGCCATCCTATACCGATCAGCGGCTCGGTCTGCTGCAATACGGCACGCGCATACAGGAAAATATCGAATATTCTAACTACTTCGACGGCATTTTTACGGGAAGTGCCTATCTGTTTCTTGACGAATATTCCACCGTTTCCAATCTGCCTCTGCTCACCGATCGCAATTTTGCGGATAATATCGGTGTGCTGATCAGCTATTTTGTCAAGCAGCATCGGCTCATTACCCCCATGCGGGGTGTGTTTGCATCCACTTCGTCCGAAACGGCGATGCGCCAAACCTATGAGGAGCTGATCCGCACGACGGGCGATGCCAAATACAGCATAGCAGGCGAAAAATACACCTTCCCAACCGGCGAAAAACAGCTCGCATGGCGATATGCCTACGAAATGAATGCCGCAGAGCGTGATCGCATTCACATGCTCTTTGACACGCTTGCAGCCTATTATGACTACGTCTACGATAACTATTTGACCGCTTCCGAAGGCGAGGAGCGCTTTTCTGCGCTCGCAAGCGAAATTTTGCAAGCTCGCGGCATTGAGGAGAATAGTGTCCGCACCTTCCACGGCAGGCATTTAGCAACCATGGCGATCATTGACTACCTTTCGGAGGAGATGACCTACACGCTGGCACCGAAAGCCCCCTCCTCGGACAGAGAATACATCAATGCCGCCGAAACCTTTCTGTTTGACACGGGTGAGGGATACTGCGTGCAGTATGCCACCTCTGCTGTGGTACTGCTCCGCTCGCTGGGCATTCCTGCCCGCTATGCGGAGGGCTATATTACGGGCACCTACAGCGAGCTTTCAAAGGAGGATCCCGTTGGACGGTATCGCACCGTCATCGCGGACAGCAACGCACACGCATGGATCGAGGTATATTTCGATAACTACGGCTGGATCCAATACGAAGCCACCACGCCCTACTATGCAGGCATGTATGAGCAGACATCAAATGCGCCGCAATCCCCGAATCCACAGCGTCCGTATCAAGGGGAACCCGACGATATCATCGAGTATCCGGATGAGATCGACTCACCGTATCTCCCGAGTGAGGACACCTTCAAGCTGTCGGGATCTATGCTTGCAGGATTGATCGCATTTCTGATCGTTTGCATCGCGGCAGTTTTTTCTCTCCTTCTTCGCAAGCGTGCATTGGTGGCGGACGATCAGCGACAGACGCTGATTTCCAAAGCCTGCAGTCGCACGCTGGATGATGATGAGCGTCCGAATATCGCAAAGAAGCTGGACGATGGCATTCTTCGCCTGCTCGCCTTCAAAAAGCTCGTTCCCGAGGCAGGTGAGCATCAGCGAGCCTTTGCCGCCAGAGTGGATGAAGCCTTCGGCATTTTTGCAAGTCATCCCTTCTCCCTCGTCAGCGAAGCTATGATGGCGGGCGAATTCGGCACGGAGATCTCGCAAACCAAGTTGGAGGTCATCGCCCGCTACTATGCGGATCTTTTAGACTATGTGATGCGAAACGAAAAGCTCCCCCGTCGGATCCTGCTCAAATATTTCTATTTAACCAAATAAAAGGAAAGCGAAAAGATTTTCTGTCAAAGGAAATCTTTTCGCTTTTTACTTGATTATTCTTATGCAATATGGTATAATGTATGTAACTATATCATTTATGTGCAGGTATCTAAACAACTATGGATCAGAATTTCACCCGCGATCTAAGCGGTTCCACATTGGCATATCTGGGCGATGCGGCATTAGAGGTGCTGGTGCGTCGCTATTTAATTGCGCTTGGCAAGGCGGACGGAGGTTCTCTCAGCCGGCTGGCTCTGCTTTTTGTGCGTGCCACGGCGCAAAGCGCAGGCATGGACAGACTTCTTCCCCATCTCACCGAGGAGGAGGAGTATATCTTCAAGCGCGGACGCAATGCCCACGGCATCTCCATTCCGCGAAGTGCCTCGGCGGTGGAATATCGCCGCGCCACAGGAATGGAAGCACTGTTCGGTTATCTCGATCTTTTGGGGCAGCAGGAGCGCGCGCAGGAGCTCTTTCATATCGCCTACGCGGATGTGATGGAGATGCTCGAAAATCACGAAAAAGGAGAAGTGCAATGATCAAAGTAATGTCCGTTTTCGGCACCCGTCCGGAAGCCATTAAAATGTGCCCTCTTGTAAAAACACTGGAGGCAGATCCTGCCATCGAAAGCATCGTTTGCGTCACCGCACAGCATCGCGAGATGCTGGACAGCGCACTTGAATATTTTGGCGTCAAGCCGGATTATGATCTCAATATCATGAAACGCGGTCAGACGCTTTCCGGCATCACCTCCGATGTCATCATGGGCCTTGAGCCGGTACTTGCGCAGGCAAAGCCTGATCTGGTGCTGGTCCACGGCGACACCACCACCAGCTTTGCGGCAGCACTCGCCGCATTTTATGCAAAAATTCCCGTTGGCCATGTGGAGGCGGGACTGCGTACCTATGATCGCTACTCGCCCTATCCCGAGGAGATCAACCGCAATCTTACCACCAAGCTCGCCACGCTTCATTTTGCCCCCACCGAGCGGAATCGCCGCAATCTTGCGGCGGAGGGCATCACCGAAAATGTCTTTATCACCGGCAACACCGCCTTAGATGCTTTTCAGTATACCGTGCTTCCTGACTATGTATTCAAGGACGAAAAGCTGCGTGAGATCGACTTCGACAACGAGCAGGTCATCACCATCACCGCCCATCGCCGCGAGAATCAGAACGGCGGCATCGAAAACATTTGCAAAGCGGTGCTGGCACTCTCAAAAAAATATCCCGCTCTGCGATTTGTATATCCCGTTCATCTCAGTCCCGCGGTTCGCGATGTGGTCTTCCCCCTTCTCGACAACCATCCGCGCATTACGCTGACCGATCCCGTGGACGTTTCGGATATGCACAACATGCTGTCCAAATCGCTGTTTATCATGTCCGATTCGGGCGGCATCCAGGAGGAAGCACCCTCCTTCCACAAGCCGGTTTTGGTGCTCCGCACCGAAACCGAGCGTCCCGAGGCAGCAGAAGCCGGCACCGTCAAGGTTATCGGTGTCGATACCGACCGCATCATTCATGAGGCGGAGTTGCTGCTTGAGGACAAGGCGGAATACGATCGTATGGCTTCTGCCGTAAATCCTTACGGCGACGGCAACGCCTCCCTGTATATCATCAATGCAATCAAGGGCTATTTCCATCAATAAAAGCGAACAATGCGTGCGAATCACCGAATTTTTGAGATTTTTGGCAGAAAGGACGGGCTTGTATGAATATCATGCACTTGAAATACGCGGTTGAGGTGTCGAAAACCGGCTCCATCACCCAAGCGGCTGAAAACCTTTTCATGGGACAGCCCAACCTCAGCAAGGCGATCCGCGAGTTAGAGGAAAGCCTCGGCATTACGATCTTCAAACGCACGTCAAAGGGCATCGTCCCCACCCTAAAGGGCGAGGAGTTTCTCGTATATGCAAAACGGATCTTATCACAGATCGACGAGCTGGAGTCCATCTACAGCAGTAAGCATATCAAGAAGCAGGTGTTCAGCATTTCCATTCCCCGCGCCAGCTATCTTTCCCATACCTTCACGCGCTTTGTCAAAAAGCTGGATCCCGAAAAGGAAATCGAGATCATGTACAGCGAAACCAATTCCATGCAGGCAATCTCCAACATCGTACAGTCCAATTATAATCTTGCGATCATCCGTTGCCGCGATGTTTTTGAGTCCTATTTCACCCGCCTTCTGCGCGAAAAGGATCTCAAAAGCGAGCTTGTCTGGCAGTTCCGCTATCTTGCGGTCATGTCAAAGGATCATCCGCTGGCAAGCAAGCCGGTGCTGACCCTTGCGGATCTGGAAGGCTCCATTGAGATTCTACACAGCGACAATGCGGTCCCCTCCCTTCCCACGCTGGAGGCAAAGCGCATGGAAAATATCGAAACCTCCAACAAGCGCATCTATGTATTCGAGCGCGGCAGTCAGTTTGAGCTGCTTGCAAATCTGCAGAATACCTTCATGTGGGTTTCCTCCATTCCGGCGGAAACGCTCAACCGATACGGGCTTGTCCAGCGCTGCGTTTCCGACGCGGACTATTCATACAAGGATATTCTGGTGTATCAGCGCACCTATCGCATGACCGAAATCGACAAGCTTTATTTTGACGAATTGAAGCGTGTGATCGAGGAGCTGGAATCCGCCGAAGCATGAAAATAGAAGTACTCGTGAACGTTTTGCTCACGAGTACTTTTTTGATCGTTTATTCTTCGGTTTCGCCGTTCTTGAGCTTTGCCGCCTGCTCTGCCTGAATCTCCGGAACTACAGAGATCATCGGCTCAATATCCTTCTTGGCGAAGATACGGTCCTTATAGTTCTTGGTGATCTTCAAGACAATGCCTGTACAGCAGACAACGCCGATCAGGTTGGGAACCATCATCAGACCGTTGAAGGTATCGGAAATATCCCATGCCAGCGACGAGGTAAGAAGCGCGCCGCAGAAAATGGTGATCAGGTGGATGACCTTATAGACCTTGATGGACTTCACGCCGAACAGATACTCCCACGCCTTGGAACCGTAGTGATCCCAGCCGAGAGCCGTCGTAAACGCAAAAAGCAAAATGGCGACGGTAACAAAGCCCTGTCCGATGATACCGAACTGATTGCCGAAGATCTGTGCAACCAGCGTTGCATCGTTGACGCCTTCCAGCGCACCGGGGGTTGAAAAATCAATGCCGGAGGTCAGTACGACCAGCGCGGTCATGGTGCAGACGATAATGGTGTCCGCAAACACTTCAAAAATGCCCCAAAGTCCCTGACGAACGGGCTCGATAACGTTGGAGTTGCTATGTACCATAACAGAGGAACCGAGACCTGCCTCATTGGAGAACACGCCGCGCTTACATCCGGTGGTGATGACAACGCTGACAAGAGAACCTGCCGCGCCGCCCAGTGCCGCGGGAATGGTGAATGCATACTTGAAGATGGATGCAAATGCCGTGCCGATCTGAGAAGCGTTCAAAATAATGATCACAAGGGAGCCTGCAACATACAGTACGACCATAAAGGGAACGACCTTTTCGGCAAAATTTGCAATTCTCTTAAGACCGCCGAGAATGATAAGACCTGCTACCACGACCAAAATAATACCGAGAATGAGGTGATAGAGGGTAACGCCGTCGTAAAGCTCAATGGCGGTCAGGGGCTTGATCTCAAACGCGGAAACCATATTGACAACGATCTTGTTGATCTGACCCATTGCGCCGATTCCAAAGGATGCAAGAATTGCGAAAACGCAGAACAGAATGGCAAGGGGCTTGCCGAAGTACTTGCCGTACTTCATTTTGCCGACGCCTTCCTCTAAGTAGTACATTGCGCCGCCCGACCATTCGCCGTCCGCATTTTTGCGGCGGAAATAGATGCCCAGCACGTTTTCGGAATAGTTGGTCATCATGCCGAGGAATGCGGCGATCCACATCCAAAAGACCGCACCGGGGCCACCCGTTACGATGGCAGTTGCAACACCGACGATGTTACCGACGCCGATGGTTGCGGCAAGCGCCGTACAAAGCGCTTGGAATTGGGAGATGGATTTACCCTTCACGTGGCCGGAAACATCCTTCTTGAACATTTTGCCCAGCGTTTGGCTGAACCAATGTCCGATATGCGTCACCTGGAACACACCGGTCACGATGGTCATAAGCAAGCCAACGAACAGGAGCAGGTAAACACCGTTACCCCAGACGAAATTGTTGATATCCGTGTTGAGATCTGTCAACCATTGCATAATAAAATAAACCGTCCTCTCTTTGAAAAATGTTTTTATACTGAAAATTATAATAAAAACGGGCCAAGCAAACTTGACCCTGAAAAAGCACAAATAGAAAAAGATACCGAAAAAATCAGTATAATCTCTGTCCTTTTGCCTGAGAGCATGAACACCTTCGGCACCCATAAATGAGCTTCTCCAGAGTGCTGTCCGCAGACAGTAGATTTACCTGAGAGCGTTACTCCTTCGGTAAGCGTGAGCACACCGTGCTCCACTTTTTCCCGCCTGCATCGACCAGCTTTTATGAAATTCATCTTAAGTATACACCTTTCGTCGAAAAATTTCAAGAGGTTTCGAAAAATTTCTTGATATATTTTTAACTATTGCGGTATATACTTTTTTATATTCTGCTTTTTTATTCTGCTTTAGCCGCTTCGCAGCACAAAAAAAGCAGAAGATGATCTCTCATCCTCTGCTCTTTTGTTTCGCAATGTATATCAAAGCCTAAAGCTCGCATTTTCTCTTTCATGAAATATCTATGATGAATCCCTGCTTCCAATGAAAGTGCAGAGGTTAACAATATCAAAATCCCGTAAGTTGGCGGGAAATTATGTAAATATATCGGTAAAGAAACTGCTGAAAGTCTATGATTTATTTTGCGTAGTCGATCGCGCGGCTTTCGCGGATCATGTGAACCTTGATCTGGCCGGGGTACTGAAGCTCGCTTTCGATCTTCTTGACGATCTCGCGGGCAATAACCACCATTTGCTCGTCGTTGACCTCCTCGGGTTTGACGGCAATGCGAATCTCTCTGCCTGCCTGGATGGCAAACGACTTGTCCACGCCGGGGAAGCTGTAGGTGATTTCTTCAAGCTTTTGCAGACGCTTGATGTAGTTTTCCAGATCCTCGCGTCTTGCGCCGGGACGAGCCGCCGAAATGGCATCGGCTGCCTGCACGATGATCGCGGTGATGGTCTGGGGCTCCACATCGTTATGATGCGCCTCGATGGCATGGATGACGTCCTTGTTCTCCTTGAACTTCTTGGCAATATCCACGCCAAGCTGTACATGGGAGCCTTCGATTTCCTGTGTCAATGCCTTGCCGATGTCATGCAGCAGACCTGCGCGCTTTGCCAGCGTGCTGTCCACGCCAAGCTCGTCGGCGATCATGCCGGCAAGAGTTGCAACCTCGGTGGAATGATTCAGCACATTCTGACCGTAGCTGGTACGGAAGCGAAGTCTGCCGAGCAGCTTGATCATATCCATACTCAGTCCGTGAATGCCCGTATCGTAGGTGGCGCGCTCGCCCGCCTGCTTGATCATTGCATCCACATCGCGCTTTGCCTTTTCCACCATTTCCTCGATGCGTGCGGGATGAATGCGTCCGTCCGAAATGAGCTTTTCCAGCGCGATTCTTGCCACCTCGCGGCGAACCGGATCAAAGCTGGACAGGGTGATTGCCTCCGGTGTGTCGTCGATGATCAGATCGACACCGGTCATTGCCTCAATGGCGTGAATGTTGCGTCCCTCTCGTCCGATGATGCGTCCCTTCATTTCGTCGTTGGGAAGCGCCACCACGGAAACCGTGGTCTCGGTTACGATCTCGGAAGCACAGCGCTGGATCGCAAGCGAAAGAATATTCTTTGCTTTGACATCCGCTTCTTCCTTGAACTGCTGTTCGTATTCGACCAGCTTTTGTGCGGTTTCGTGTCTGACCTCATCGTCGAGTCTGGAAACGATCTGCGCCTTTGCCTCCTCGGCGGTAAGACCGGCGATCTTTTCCAGCGTTTCAAGATGCTTTTCCTTGATGGCTTCTATCTCCTCGCGGGTATCGGCACATTCCTTGAGCTTTTTATTCAGCTGTTCTTCCTTTTGCTCGAGGCTTTCCAGCTTGCGGTCTACCTGCTCTTCCTTCTTGGAAACGCGGGCTTCCAGCTTGGATATCTCGGCACGGCGCTCTTTGTTTTCGCGCTCTGCTTCGTTTTTCTGGCGAAGGATCTCTTCCTTAGCCTCGATCAGCGCTTCTTTCTTTTTGCTTTCGGCGGTGC
This sequence comes from Candidatus Flemingiibacterium sp., assembly GCA_045635785.1. Taxonomy (GTDB): domain Bacteria; phylum Bacillota; class Clostridia; order Oscillospirales; family CAG-272; genus Flemingiibacterium. The sequence continues at coordinate 10,522 of JAZTWJ010000020.1, read as the reverse complement.
GCTCGCCGTCTTCAATAATCTTCTTTGCCTGTTCTTCAGCGGAGCCGATTTCAGCCTCGCCGACCTTCTTTCTGTATGTAATACCGAAAAATACGCCAAGCGGCAGACAAACAATTGCGGTTATAATAATGCCAAGTACAATTTCCAACAATATTGAACACCTCCTTAAATGTTTTTCAATCTTAATATTGCTTTTTGAAATGGATCCATGCGTACAATTCCCTTATTTTCCATCGGTGATCCCGTTTATCCGAAATCAGATCCGAATTATATATCAGGCAGTTGTATAATAACAGAAAAATGTCGCTTCCAAGCATCCCCGACCTTTCAGTATTTTTATGCAATTATCGGAACGCCGAATGAAAATGGACAGTCTTCGGCAGTATAATTTAATTACATACATATATATTTTATACAAAAACCGCGCATATGTCAAGAGGATAAAAGTAAATAAACTTATTTTTTTGCAAATTGCACGGAATCTGCGCCAAAATCTGCTATTTACTCCTCGTCGATGCGAATGTTGTAGGTGTTGAGCGTCGCAAACGCTTCGTCACACAATGCATCGAAGTCCAGCTTTTTTTCCTCCGCCAGCACCTTTGCGAGATCCGGTCGGGTACGCGGATGTCTGGGCGTAAAAACGGTGCAGCAATCCTCATAGGGCAAAATCGACGTCTCAAAGGTTCCGATCTTGCGGGCGATGGTGATGATCTCTTCCTTGTCAAGTCCGATGCAGGGACGGTAAACAGGCAGATTGACCGCGTTGTCCGTCACCTCGATGGCTTTCATGGTCTGACTTGCGACCTGTGCAAGGCTCTCGCCGGTGATCAGCGCGCCGCAATGATTTCTGCGCGCCACGCGCTCCGCCAATGTCATCATATAGCGGCGCAGAAGCAGCGTAAAATAATCCTCGTCGCAGGCGCGGCGAAGCTCCTCTTGAATATGCGTCAGCGAGATGACATGCACATGGATATGCGTTGTATATTCGCAGAGCAACCTTGCAAGCTCCAGCACCTTTTCCTTGGCGCGCTCGCTGGTGTAGGGGAAGCTTTCAAAGTGAAGTGCTTCTAACGTAACACCTCGCTTTGCCATCATATAGCCCGCAACCGGACTGTCAATGCCGCCCGAAAGCAGCAGCAATCCCTTGCCGCTCGAGCCGAGCGGCATACCGCCCGCACCTTTGATCTGTCCCGCATGCAGATATGCGCCGAAATCGCGGATTTCTACACGAACGACCGCTTCGGGATGGTTTACATCCACCTTCAGCCGCGGCAGGGCTTCGAGAACGGCACCGCCCACCTCTGCCATCAGCTCGGGGGATTTCAACGGGAAGGATTTATCACTGCGTCTTGCGTCCGCCTTGAAGGTGCGCACGCCCGTGAGAAACTGCGGCAGATATTCCTTTGCCGCCTTTTTGATCGCATCCATATTCTTTTCGACCACACATGCGCGGTCGATGCTGACAATGCCGAACACCTTTTTTGCATATTCCAGCGCGGCATCCAGATCGCAGGAGTCATCCTTTGGCTCCACATAGATCGTGCTTTGGGCACGGTATACGTCAAATTCGCCCGCACGCTTGACGCGGGTTTTGAGTTCACGCAGCAGCATATTCTCAAAATGGGAGCGATTCGCTCCTTTGAGGATCAGCTCGCCGTATTTGCACAGAAGTACTTCCTTCATAAGTAATTGTCTTACCTTTCTTTCATTTTGCAAAGCTTCTCTGCCGCCAAAAGGCGCAGGGGTTCTCTTTGATTTTCAAAAGCATCCGTCATAACGCCTTCAAGCAGCCACGCGAGCAGCTCTCCGATGACCTTGCCCGAAGCGCCGAGCGCGCGCAGGTCGTCGCCGCTGATCTGCAGGGACGAAAGCGAAGTGCAGTCGCCGTCACGCACAATTGCTTCATACAGCGTCTGTGCAGACGGCTCAATGGTTTCGCATACAATGCCAAAGCGGATGATCTCGCCCGCCGCTTCCACGCCGACCGCATGGCAAAGCCGTCTGATCGCATATTTGTCTGATAGCACCATGCGAAAATGCGAGAGGATCTCTACGGTGCGCCCTTGCACCTGCCTTGAGCAACGCAGTCTTTGCAGAATGTTATCCGCGCCGTCACAATCGGCAAATAATGCCGCCAAAAGCATGGCTTCGGATGCGCCGTGTATTTTTTCAAGCCGCGCGCCGATTTCCTCCGCCTTGCATGCGGCAAGCTCCGGCAGAATCTCGCACAGGATCGGAAAATATTCCACCAGCACCTGCGGCGCATATTCACCGCCAAGCAGCTTGATAAGCTCCACTCTGATGCGCTCCCACGCCACCTGCTTTATAAGCGAGCGCATAGAGATCGCCGCCTGCGCCGTTTCCGGCTCCGGCGAAAATCCAAGCACCGCCGCAAAGCGGATCGCCCGCAGGATGCGAAGCGCATCCTCCGAAAAGCGTTTCTTCGGATCGCCCACACAGCGGATCAGCCGTTTTTTTAGATCCGTCTGTCCATCAAAAGGGTCCACGAGTCCCGTTTCGTCCGCATACGCCATGGCATTCACGGTAAAATCGCGCCGCGCCAGATCCTCCTCCACCGATGCGGTGAATCGCACCGAATCGGGGCGTCTGCCATCGGTATAGCTTCCGTCGATGCGGAAGGTGGTGGTTTCCACATTTTCGCCATGCGTAGCGACGGTGACTGTGCCGTGCTTGATGCCGGTCGGATAGGCTTTGAAGCCTTCGACTCCGTCAAAAAGCTCCATGATCTGCTCCGGAAGCGCAGAGGTGGTCACGTCAAAATCCTCCGGCGTCCGCGCAAGAAGCAGATCCCGCACACAGCCGCCCACCACATAGGCTTCAAATCCATGGGCGTGCAGTGTGTCAAGCACCGCTCTCGCGCCCCTCGGAATCTGTATACTCATACGCGGGAAAGCTCTTTTTCACAAACGGTCGCGCCTTGCTTCTCCGCCGTATCCGAAGCGAGTTTTTCGCGTGCAACGGAAAGCATCAGCTTGATGCGATTTTCCTGATTGACTCTGGTTGCGCCCGGATCGTAGTCGATGGGCACGATATTGGAATCGGGATGCAGCTCGCGCAGGCGGCGGATCATACCCTTGCCCACAATGTGATTGGGCAGGCATCCGAAGGGTTGTGCGCATACGATGTTGCCGTATCCGTTTTCGATCAGCTCCAGCATTTCCGCCGTCAGAAGCCATCCCTCGCCCATTTTGCAGCCGTAGCCCTCGATGCCGCAGATCAACTCGCGCAAATGCGAATATGCGGTGGGCGGCTGGAATTTGCTTTCGGTACGCACCGTGTCGATGATGATGTCCTCGATGCCCGCAAGATAATCGTACAGTAGCTTGCAGACGGCAAATTTCGCCTTGCTGCCGCCATACAGCTTGATATCCTCCATGCGGTTATCCACCTTGAACAGAATAAAGCTCATCAGCCCCGGAACATTCACCTCGCAGCCCTCGGATGCGAGAAATTCCTCTAAATGATTATTCGCCAGCGCGGAGAATTTGACATAGATCTCGCCGACGATTCCCACCTTTACGCATTGCTTTGTACGGTCAACGGGAATCTTTTTGAAATCGCGCACAATGTTCTGCATATAGTCGCGCATGGCGCTTTTTGCAAAGCCGCGCCCCGCGCCAAATTCCGCCACCAGCTTTCCTGCCCAGTGATCCACAAGCCGATCCGCCGCGCCAGCTACCGTTTCATAGGGGCGCACTTGGTTGGAAAGGAGCATCAGCAGATCACCGTATGCCATTGCCGCGATCAGCTCGCGAAGAATGCGAAGTGTCAGCTTGAAGCCGCTATTTTTTTCAAGTCCCGACAGATTCAGAGAAATGACGGGGACGTTTTCAAAGCCTGCCTTTTCCAGCGCCTTGCGAAGCAGATGAATGTAGTTGGAAGCGCGACAGCCTCCGCCCGTTTGGGTGATGATCAGCGCCACCTTGCCCACATCGTACTTGCCGCTTTGCAGTGCATCGATCATTTGTCCAATGACCAGCAGCGCAGGATAGCAGGTATCGTTATGTACATATTTCAGACCGCATTCCACCACCGAGCGTCCTTTGTTGGTAAGCAGCTCCACATTGTAGCCGTGGTTTTCAAAAACCTTGAGGATCAGCTTGAAGTGGTTGGTCAGCATATTGGGAACGAGGATGGTGTAATCCTTCCGCATTTCCTTTGTAAATTCCACTTTTTTCGTGAGTTTTTCGCTATTTTCACGCATTTTCGGTCATACGCCTCTTTTCTTGCAATATACGAAAATTCCCTCGGCGCCTCCATGCGATCGGATCGGCGCCAAAAGATGCACACAGTCCTGCTTTTTGCGTTCTTATGCGCGATTTTCGCGTTCCTTCGCCTCGCACGCCGCAAACAGGCTGCGCAGGCGGATCTTGACCGCGCCGAGATTGGTGATCTCATCAATTTTGATCTGTGTGCAGATCTTTCCGTTGCGCTCGAGGATCTCGCGCACCTCATCGGTGGTGATGGCATCCACTCCGCATCCAAAGGAAACAAGCTGCACCAAATTCATATCGCTTTGATCGCCGATATACTTCGCCGCCGCATACAGACGGGAATGATAAGTCCACTGATTGAGTACGCGGACAGGGAATTTTTTCACATGATGGCTCACCGCATCCTCGGTGATCACCGCCGCGCCGCATTCGCAGATCAGGCGGTTGATGCCGTGATTGATCTCGGGATCCACATGATAGGGACGGCCTGACAGCACGATGATGGGCATCTTCTTTTCTCTTGCGATGCGGATAAATTCCTCGCCCTTTTTCCGCACCTTACCAAGGAAAATTTCTCGCTCCGCGTATGCCGCATCGCATGCCGCACGAACTGCGCCCTTATCCAGTCCGTCGAAATATTTCGACAGAATTTCATAGATCTTCACCGCAAAATCCTTCGGGCGATGCACGCCAATGTAATCCTGAATGAATTTTGTCTCACGCAGGCGTGTCATATTGGCGCCGATGACTTCGGGATAATAAGCAACAACAGGGCAGTTGTAATGGTTGTCGCCAAGCTTTTCGTTAAAGTTGTAGGTCATGCAGGGGTAGAAGATCGCATCCACACCCATATCCATCAGCGCCTCCACATGTCCGTGAATCAGCTTCGCAGGGAAGCACACGGTATCAGAGGGGATGGTCTGCTGTCCCTTCAGATAGAGTTTTCTGTCCGAGCGCGGAGAAACCACGACTTCAAAGCCAAGCTTTGTAAAGAAAACATGCCAAAAGGGGAGCATCTCATACAGATTGAGTCCCATGGGCAAGCCGATGCGCGCCCGCGGATTCTCGGGCTTGTCGTTGTATGCCTGCAAAAGCTCCAGCTTGTACTCGTACAGATCGTAATGCTCCGTCTTTGCGCCGCCAAGGGTGGGACGCTCACAGCGATTGCCGCCGATGAACTTTCGTCCGCCGTCGAAGGTGTTGACGGTCAGACGGCAATGGTTTTCGCAAAGTCCGCAGGTCGTCACCTTCACATCGTGTCGGAAGGCGGCAAGCTCTGCCGCATCCAAAATGGCAGATCTGCCCACAGAGCAATCCTTTGCATAGATCGCCGCACCGTATGCGCCCATCAGCCCTGCAATGTTCGGGCGCACCACATCGCGCCCGATTTCCTGCTCAAAGGCGCGCAGGACCGCATCGTTGAGGAAGGTGCCGCCCTGCACCACAATATGCTCGCCCAACGAGTCAGGGCCCGATGCGCGAATGACCTTATAAAGTGCATTTTTGACCACGGAGATGGAAAGTCCCGCCGAAATATTTTCCACGGTCGCGCCGTCCTTCTGCGCCTGCTTGACGGAGGAATTCATGAAAACCGTGCAGCGGGAGCCGAGATCCACGGGTGCCTTTGCAAACAAGCCCGCCTTTGCAAAATCGGCAATATCCTGTCCCAGCGCGCCCGCAAAGGTCTGCAGAAAGGAGCCGCAGCCCGAGGAGCATGCCTCGTTGAGGAAGATGTTATCAATGGCGCCGCCGCGAATTTTGAAGCACTTGATGTCCTGTCCGCCGATGTCGATGATAAAATCCACCGTGGGCATGAACTTTTTCGCCGCGAAAAAGTGCGCCATGGTTTCCACGATGCCAAAATCCACATTGAAGGCATTTTTTACGATTTCTTCGCCATAGCCCGTCACCGCGGATCCCACAATTTCGATCTGCGGATGCTTCGCGTAAAGATCCATCAAAAATTCGCGGATGATCGGCACGGGATTTCCGCTGTTTGGACGGTAAAGCGAGCAGAGAATATCGCCCTTTTCGCTCATCACCACCGCCTTTACGGTGGTGGAGCCTGCGTCAATGCCGAGATAAGCCTTGCCGTGATATGTATCGGGAGAAACATACTCCACCTTATCGGCGGCATGGCGCGCCGCAAAGGCATCATACTGCTCCTTTGTTTCAAAAAGCGGCGGGCAGGATTGGTAGCGCCCTTCGGTGCGATAGCCCGCAAGCCGTTCTAACCCCTCGGAAAGCGTTGCCTTCTTGTCCGCAATATCCGCGCCGAACGCCGCGCCCATCGCCACAAAATACAGCGAATTTTCGGGGCATATCCCCGTCAGATGCAGAGATTTGTCAAAGGCATTTCGCAGGCCGTCCATAAAGGTCAGCGGGCCGCCGAGATATACCACAGTCCCCGAGATGGGGCGTCCCTGCGCCAAGCCTGCGATGGTCTGATTCACCACCGCATAAAATATGCTGGCGGCGATGTCTTCTTTTTTTGCGCCCTGATTGATCAGCGGCTGAATATCGCTCTTTGCGAACACGCCGCATCGGGAAGCAATCGTGTAGATCTTCTCACAGCCGTGGGAAAGCTCGTTGAGATCATCGGGCGTAACGGCAAGAAGTGTCGCCATCTGGTCAATGAAGGCACCGGTTCCGCCCGCGCAGGAGCCGTTCATACGCACCTCCATGGTGCCGTCGAGATAGAGGATCTTTGCATCCTCGCCGCCAAGCTCGATCACCACATCGGCAGTCGGGATCAGCCGCTTCACCGCAAGTCTGGTGGCATACACCTCCTGCACGAAGCCGATGCCGCATGCTTCCGCCATGCCCATACCGGCAGATCCGGAGATGGACAACAGCGCATCCGATGCGCCGGGAACCTCGTCACAAAGTGTGCGGAGCAGCTCCATGGTGCTTTCGGTGATCTGAGCAAAATGACGCTTGTAGGATTTATATACTATTCGATTGTCATCGTCAAGCACCACGCATTTGAGCGTGGTGGAGCCGACATCCAGTCCGATTTTCATCCGTTTTGTTCTCCTTACTATCATTTTCAAAAACAAATGATACATTATATTATATCACAATAAAAAAATACGTGCAATGTACAGAGTGTAAATTATCCGAAATATTTTATGATGAATTTGTTACTTTAGGAGAATAAAAATTCTTACACCGATGCACAAAAGCCTCTGCAAGCCTGTCTTTTTGGAAAAATGAGGTTGACTTTCGGGCGATTTTATGGTATAATATGGTCTGCGACCGGGTCGGGCGATCGCGTGATATGTTGCCGAAAGGTATTATCATGAGGAAAGTCCGGGCTTCGCAGGGCAGGATAACGGATAACGTCCGCCGAGGGTGACCTCCGGGAAAGTGCAACAGAAATAAACCGCCGCGCCTGTCGCGGTAAGGATGGAAAGGCGAGGTAAGAGCTCACCCGATTTTATGGTAACATAGAATCGCTGTAAACCCTATCCGAAGCAACACCGCATGTGGGATCCGAGAGATCTCGGCTGTCTGCCCGACAGACCCCACGGGTGGCACGCATCAAGCGGAGCGCGTCGGAGACGATGCGCAAAGATAGATGATCGCCGATTACAGAACCCGGCTTACAGATCCGATCGCACCTTAGTTGATAGGGAGACGGCGCATTCCCGTGCGTCGTCTCTTGTTTTTACACCATTGCCAATAGAAATTTATCAGACTTTTACAAATCGGGCAATCACTGTTAACAAAATCTCGTTGACAAACAGCCCTTCTCGCGGTATAATATGTTTAATATCATTTTTTCTGAAATATTCAAGCCCCAAACGGCAGAAAGGAAGCTTTCACCAAAGTGAAAGCCACGGTCTTTTTTATGAAACGAATTCTTGCATTTGTCACATTCCTGATTCTTGTACTCTCGTTGGTTGCATCCTGCGGCAATAACAAAACAGATACCGCACCTATGGGCTTCAAGGAGATTTCCGACGAGGCTCTGACCTATCATCTGTATGTGCCCGACGAATGGACGCCCGATATTTCCACGGGCATGACCTCCGCCTACTTTGACGGCAGAGATCCCTCCAACATTTCCATGACCGCGTTTGAGCTTGACCTCTCTTTCACGGGACTTGAGGAGTATTGGAACAGCTACGAAGCCGATCTCAAATCCGTATTTCCAAACCTCGAATATGTGGACAGATCCGAAGCAACGCTGGACGGCGAACCTGCTTTGCAGGTCATTTACACCGCCTCCATGTCCGATCTCGATTACAAGATCATGCAGCTTGTTTCCGTCAAGGATAACACCATCTACATCTTCACCTACACCGCCACCGCGGATAAATACGACGCGCATATTGAAGATGTCATTGCCATGCTCGACTACTTCAAATTCAAATAATCGGCATGGAAACGGTTTATTTTGACAACAGCGCGACCACGCCGCTTTGCGATGCGGCGCGGCAGGCGATGTGTGCCGCCATGGATACCTTCGGTAACCCATCCTCGCTCCATACGCTGGGCGTGGATGCGGAAAGGCTGGTATCCGATGCCAGACGCGCCATTCTCGCCGCCATCGGCGTCAAATGCAGCACAAAAATCGCCGAAAAGCAGCTGATCTTCACCGCAAGCGGTACCGAGGCGGACAACCTTGCCCTTATGGGAGCTGCCCTTGCAAAAAAATTCGGCGCAGGGAAAAAGATCCTTGTCTCCGACAGCGAGCATCCCGCGGTGCTGGAGCCTGCCAAGGAATTGGAACGGCGCGGCTTTCATGTGGTGCGTATCCCCACCGTGGGCGGAATGCCCGATTATGCCGCCATTGAAGCGGAAGCCGACAGGGACACCGTCCTTGCCAGCTTTATGCTGGTCAACAACGAAACGGGCGCTGTTTATGATATTCACCGCATTTCGCAGATCGTCAAAGCCGCAAATCCCGATGCGCTCATGCACACCGATTGCGTGCAGGGCTTTCTCAAAATGCGCTTCAGCCCCAAAACGCTGGGTGCGGATCTCATCACCATAAGCGCACACAAAATCGGCGGCCCCAAAGGAATCGGCGCGCTGTATGTTTCCGAACGTGTACTCACAAAAAAACAGCTTGTCCCCATCATCTTCGGCGGTGGGCAGGAATTCGGCATGCGTTCGGGCACGGAAAATGTGCTCGGCATCGTCGGATTCGGCGCGGCAGCGAAGGCAGGCTTTGCCTCCCTTGATGCAGACATCTCCGCCGAGGCATCCGTTCGCGATCATATCATCGGCGCATTGTCTTCGGACGAGCACTTTGCGGGCATCCGCTTGAATCTTCCCGAGAATGCGGCGCCGCATATTATCAGCATCACGCTTCCTTCCGTGAAGAGCGAAACCATGCTCCACAGCCTGTCCCGCGCGGGCATTTTTGTGTCCAGCGGATCCGCTTGCTCCTCCAATACGGGGCACGGGAGCCATGTTCTTCGCGCATTCGGACTTTCCGACAAGGATGCCGACTGCACCATCCGCGTCAGTCTCGATGCACGGAACACCCTCTCCGAAGCGAATCGCTTCCTCGATGCACTTGCGGCATCTCTGCAAACACTCGTGCGGATCGGATAAGAAAACCGCAATCAATTTAGAAGGAAAGAGCCCTTGCATTTGCGAGGGCGTGGTAATTGATGATGGAAATTTTCGAATATGTAAAATCCGTCTGTGAAGCCGCCGCTTTTACAAAGGGAGCCCTTGCAGGCGCATCCACAGCGAAGAAAAACGCGGTGCTCGCAAGCATCGCCGCATTGCTTCGCAAAAAGAGCGACGAGATCATCGCCGCCAATCAGATCGACCTCCTGCAAGCCGAATCCGCAGGCATTCCTGCGCCGATGTTAGATCGGCTGAAATTAGATGAAAAGCGCATTGCTGGTATCGCCGACAGCCTTGGAGAGCTGACGGTGCTTGTGGATCCCATCGGCTCGGGAACCCGTGTGACGCGCCCTAACGGGTTAGTCATCGAACACATCCGCGTACCGCTGGGCGTGGTCGCCATCATCTATGAAGCGCGCCCCAATGTCACCGTGGATGCGGCAGCACTCTGCATCAAAACCGGACACGCCTGCATTCTTCGCGGCGGCAAGGAGGCCATCGCCACCAACCGTGTGCTCGCAGAGCTGATGCAGCGCGCCCTGACGGACAACGATCTCCCCGCCGATGCGCTGGCGCTGATCGACAATACCACCCGCGAGAGCTCCACCGCGCTGATGAAAATGCGCGGCCTCGTGGATCTTCTGGTTCCCCGCGGCGGTGCAGGATTAATCCGCACGGTTGTGGACACTGCCACGGTT
>JAZTWJ010000019.1:0-2261 GCA_045635785.1 Candidatus Flemingiibacterium sp. | reverse complement strand
AACAGTCGCCCGCGCAGATAGCCGTCGGTGACGACACCAATCATATTTCGGTTGATGTCATCGCGGGACAGTCCGCGCTCTGCAAGGTACTGATACACCTCGGGCGTGAGGGCTTGGTGATACGCCGCCGTGCGGTTGCATAGATGCTGGATGTCGTCGTGCCATGCAGTATTGACGGGCTCGGACTGGATGCCCAGTTCTCGTGCAAGCCCTCTGACTGCCGCTCCAAGGTCGCCGTTATATTGTAGTTGTGCCGCAAGGTCGATCACATCGCCGCCCATAGAGCCGCCGTGGTCGTACCAAAAAGAATCCTCGCAATAAAACGAGGTGGGATTTGTAGCATCGGGGCGGAGCGGTGACACGCACCGCCCGCCGGATTTGATATGGATGCCTTGCCTTGAAAGATATTCAGGGCAGGTCAGTCGTTCTTTGATTTTATTGATCATTGCGTGTAATCACATCCTTTATTGGCGCAATGGTGACACTGCGCTTGGTTTTGTCCATCAGCTCGGCGGATATGAACAAGTTGTTGTTCCTGTCATACCGATAGACAATGGCAGAAATATATAAATATTCAGTATTTTGATAGACCACAGGCGTTCTGGAAAACAGTGCTTCCTTGGCTTCGGTATTTGTCACTTTTTCTTGATCATCCTCTCGTACAGATCCTCGTCGATCTCGATTGTGATAAACCGATACCCGCAGGACAGACACTCGCGCCGACGCCGTTTGGCATCGTCTTGTATGCGGCTATCCCAGATTTTTGTTCTTGAACAACACTTAGGGCACGTCATAATGATACCTCCATACAAAACCGTGATAAATCGCTGCTGAATTGCATGCGCGATAGATGTTTTTCTCGCTGCCTAAAACGGCGTCAGCCGCTTGCTTGGCGTTTTTGAAAACCTTAATTATCTCTCCAGCGCGATTACGCTGCTCGGTTTCGCGAGGGCGGTTCTTTTTCTGCGCGACTTCTTTTCTGTGGTTATAGCACGTCCACGAACAGTAGAAACCGTAGCGGTCTCTGTATATGTGCTGGGGAGCGGGAACGAATATTTTCCCGCATTTGCGACAACAAACTTCAATCATGGCTTATAACCTCGCGTTAAAATATTTCTTGGTGCCGCCCATATAAATGACCGGCGTGTCTTTGCTGGTGGGCTTGAATTCGGCCGCCTCGCCATATCCACCGTAACTCAGATTGGCTGCCGTATTTACGAACAGTTTATCCACAAACGCCACAGTGCTGTTTTTTGCGTCCGTGCGGTGATAGCCCTGCTTCAAGATCATGGGCAAGTGGGTGTGCGAATGAATATAAATATCGGCATCAATGATGCTTGCCATTTCCGCCAAACGGTTGGCTTTGGAGCCTTCCTTGCGCCCACCGTTGCCGCTGCCATGCAGAACATACACGGTATAGCACATCATGCGATATTTGCCGCTGCCGTTGGTTTCCTTTTTTCCGCAGGCATCCTGACCGAAGCGGATAAAGAGCAGAGCAGAGGTGGGCGTGTACTTGGCACCCAGCCCCAGCTGATTGGCAAGCAACTGCGAGAGATTGATGCCCTCTCGCTGATATGTACGATTTTCGTGGTTGCCGTGGGTAATGAGCAGGATCTTGTGCTTAATCGGCTCGAAAATCTCAACCGCGCATGCAAGCTGCAACATGGGATTGAACTCCTGCGCATAAATGTCGCCGATGCTTGTCCGCGTAGCGTTGTCAATAATGTCACCGTTGAGAATGCAGTACGCGCCCTCGGTATCGCGTACGTGCTCGATGCGCGCTTGCAAGCGCTTGAGGTCGCAATGCTCGTCACCGATATGCTCGTCTGCGAAAACATGCAGTTCAATCTGCCTCAGTTCTCTCGGCAAATCTATTTTAAGAACTTTCATAATTCCTCCTATATAGTCAATCGGCTCCGTAGTCTTCTACTTCGGCCGTTCTGTAACCGTTCAGGACGCAAGCTTCGCAATAGCTGTGTCCGTCAATTTCATAATATTCGTCGCCGTCATAGATCGGCTCGCCGCATTCGCGGCATAGGGCAAATACCGGCGGTTCGGGTGCGTTAGGGCACCGCGAATCGCAAGGGCTTCTTAAACAAAGATCGCACATTACTTTTTTCTCCTTCCTGCTGTGTAATAAGCAAGGGCTATCAATGCAACGACTGAGAATATCAGTCCTAGTAAAAATCCGCACCAAAAGGGGTCTATCCACATGTTTGTTCACCTCCAAAAACAATTTGCAACGCTTCGGGGATGGA
>JAZTWJ010000018.1:0-2745 GCA_045635785.1 Candidatus Flemingiibacterium sp. | reverse complement strand
ATTTCACTTCCGCTGTCCCATGTGTCCCACCAATCGCCGTCTTCAACTGCCACAACGTGTCCGCTGAGCGCCAGCACGAACGTCCCTTTCGGATGATCGGCGCAGAAATCAGCGACCGTATAGCAATCCGGGCATTCATTCGGAATAGTGTTTCGCTTATACCCCAACCGCCGCAGATATGCGCCCCAAACATGGTTTGCGCTGGGCATGTCGCCGCGCATGAAGCCCTCAAAACTCAGCGCGCAGAACACTGGCTCCCATTCCTTTCCTGCCGCTTTGCAGCACGCACGCACCGCGCAGTCGCCCACGCGAGCACCCTGCGGATTCGGGTTGTACTCTCTCCACGCCATCCGCTCACCCCTTTCTGTTGCCCATATTTTGCAATAAAAAAAAGACCTCGGAAGACCAATTGAAGGTCAATCCGAGGTCAATGCAGAATAATACAGTGAGGTGGTATATATGAAAGACAAATGGAATATGCTTATTAAATGGTTGAAAATCCTTGACGAGTGGATTCTGGATCTGCTTTTCCCAGATGTAGGCGATAAAAACGATGATCACAATCCTTTTGTGTAACAAAAAAAGCCGAGGCTTTCGCCCCGGCTTTTTCTTATCCAATTTTCTCTGCAAAATCCGCTCGCTTACAGTCTCTATGGGCGCATCGAGCAATCTTCTGCGCTGCGCTTTTACTCCTGCGCTTGATGGTGCTGTCGCTCATCTTCATCTCCATCGCCGTAGGAATTACGCGATCTTTTCGAGCACGAATCTCAAGCACCTGTGCTTCTTCTTCTGTTAGACCGCACATTTCAGCAAGTTTCTTCCGCTCTTCCGGCGGGATTTTATCAAAAAAGTATTTCCCGCCCATTTCTTTACTTTACCTCCGGCAGTCCTGCCACGCTGGTAAGAAGAGAAACAATGCCTGCCATAGCCGCCACGGACGCAACCGCTACCCAATCAGCTTCCATGACTCCCAGCATTTCACCGCTGAGCATGCCTACCGCAGTCTGCGCCACAGTCTTGATCGCGCGGATCGCCGCCGCCTTAAGCCAATTCACAAAGTAATTATCCATGCCATTTCTCCTCTCAATATTCAAATACGCGTTTTACACCCATCTCCATCAGGAAGTTCTTTTCTTCCTTTTGAATCCGCGAAGCTTCTTCCAGTGCGCTCGTCATGTCCCCGTTGCACTTTGCGTCCGGGATTCTCTGCACCGCTCTTGCCGTGGCTACCGCCAGCACGTTATTCGCCCGACCAGTCTGCATGATCATCATCATCATTTTCTGCATATTTCGGTCGTGCTCTTCACGTTCTTTTTCTCTTTTATCAATATAACGTTTAAGCCACCACACAAGCAGACCGCAAATGCCGCTCGGAATACCGGCGGCAAGCAACAAAGACTCCATTGGCATCTCCTCCGTTTAATCTTCCGCAACGCGCCACTCGCCCTTGAGGGCAATCACCGCGCCGTCCGCATCAATCAGGCTTGTCCATTTCTCCGCAGGTGCTTCCGGTTCTTCGTACAACACGAGATACTGCGTACTGACATAACCGCTGCCGCCGTCTCCGTATGTAACAAACGCCCATCCCTCCGACTCGGCCTGTACCGTAACGATAGCACCGTGACCGAGTCTGCCGATGATGTCGTTTTTCAAGCTAGGGCCTTTTCGCACGTTGACCGTGCTCGTCGGATCAATCAGATTCACCTGCATCTTGTATGCCGTCACGGGCGTATCCTCACTTTCCTGTGTCGTCTCGATTGTCTGCGCAGCGATGTATCTGTGCATTGCCAGATGCGTCCAGCCTTCCTTGACGGTCAATGGCGTTTCAACAACGCCCCTTCCACCCTGAGTGCTGCTGGAATGGATTACAGTCCCTTCGCCGGTCACGATGCCGATGTGATGGAAATCTTCTCCATCTGCCTTGAAGGCAAGCATACCGGCTTCCGCACCGGCAAGCCCTGTCTGCCGCCACGTCAGATCGCGGTACTTTGCAGCGCTGTCATAGCTGCGCCACAGCGTGTTAGAGCCTGCCGTCGTATAGCTATTCACGCCGCCCGGAGCTGTGCGGATCACCTTTTTGATCAGGTTGATACAATCCAGCTCGCTGTACGGCGTGCCAATCAGACTCCGCGCAACTCTGATTGCGTCTTTAGCCTTTATCGTTTGTTCCGCCTCCTTTGCACAACGCCCACCAGAAGGCAAGCGTCAAAAATACGAACCAGCCCATGCAGCCTCCTTAGTAAGCATTATTGCCCATTTTGTTAAGTAGTCGGGCCAACCGGCATGTTGTATACAGAAATCTTTTCGATTTCCATACCAAGGAATTCGTTTTTGCCTTTATTTGTGCCGATCAACATATTCCCTGTTACTGTAGAATCGAAGATGACCGTGAATTCATAAGTTTCGCCAATCGTCACGACCTTCTGGAATCCGTTGGCTTCTCTCACAAACTGGGTTTGATCTGCATAGATGTTTGCGCCATTAAGATAGGTCGCGTCGTTCTTGATGTTCAGCAAATAGGCGTTATAGGACGGGCGACAGTCAAACACATATCCGTTAGCACCTGTGTTTTCTTCGGTGATCCTCGCTTTGATCTTTACAGTTTTAGCACCAGACAGCGGCACGCTGAGATAATCGTCAACAGCATCCAATGCGATATGTGCAACCGACCAAGTGCCGCCCGTAACAGTAATGGCATTATCGCCGATATTCGCAGCCCATTCTCCGTCAACATTTCCTCTGGTT
>JAZTWJ010000017.1:0-6701 GCA_045635785.1 Candidatus Flemingiibacterium sp. | reverse complement strand
ATGGGGCATATGCTTGGGTTGCCTATGCCATCTTTGATTCACGGCACCGAAAATCTGGTGAGCTTTGCTTTTCTGCAGTTTCTTCTGACCCTTCCCGTGGTCTATTTGAACCGCAAATTTTATATCGTGGGCTTCAAGGCTCTGGCGCACTGTTCGCCGAACATGGATTCGCTTGTCGCGGTGGGTTCATCCGCGGCGCTTCTGTATGGCATTGCGGCGATTTTTATCATTTCCTACGGCATCGGAAACGGCGAGATTGCCTTGGCGGAGCGATACGGTTCCAATTTGTATTTCGAATCGGCGGCAATGATCTTGACGCTGGTTACGGTGGGAAAGCTTCTCGAGGAGCGCAGTAAATGCAAAACCGGTGCGGCGATCGAACGGCTGACAAAGCTCGCGCCCGATACGGCAACGGTGGAACGCGACGGACAAATGACAGAAGTCAAGACCTCGGAGCTGATGCTTCATGATATTATCGTCATTCGTCCCGGACAATCGCTTCCTGCGGACGGTGTGATTGTGGAGGGCGGCTCCTTTGTGGATGAATCGGCTTTGACGGGCGAATCCATGCCCGTGGAAAAGCAGGTGGGCGACCGTGTATTGTCTGCTTCCATCAACAAAAACGGCTTCTTCAAATATCGCGCGGAGAAAGTCGGGAGCGAAACTACGCTGGCAAAAATTATCGAGCTTGTGCGTGATGCGGGTGCGACGAAGGCACCGATCTCCAAGCTTGCGGACCGTGTAAGCGGCATTTTTGTACCGATCGTGATGTGCATTGCGGCGATCACTTTTTTGGTGTGGCTGATTTTAGCGGATTTCGACCGTGCGCTGAACTTTGGTATTTCGGTGCTAGTGATCTCCTGCCCGTGCGCGCTTGGTTTGGCAACACCCGTGGCGGTTACGGTGGCGATCGGACGCATGGCAGAGCGAGGCATTTTGGTAAAATCAGCCGAAGCCCTTGAAATTTTGCACGCGGTTCGGTATATTATTTTGGATAAAACGGGCACGATCACAAGCGGAAAGCCGATCGTGACCGATGTAATCGGTGAGGACCATGCGGCACTGCTTCGCTTGGCGGCATCTTTGGAGGAGCAAAGCGAGCATCCCCTCGGCGAGGCGATTCGCGCATATTGCGACGAAAATGGCATCGAAGGCATGCATGCCGAAAAGTTCGAGGCGATTTCCGGGCGGGGTATTCGGGCTGAAATTGGCGGAAAAATATGCTTTGCGGGGAACGAGAAGCTCCTTTTGGAGCAGGGCATTTCTACGGCGATCTATGCGGATCGTTTGTCAAAGCTTGCAGAGGAGGGAAAAACTCCCATGCTTTTTGCCGCGGATCATCAGCTCGTGGGCATCATTGCGGTGGCTGACACGCTCAAACCGGAAGCTGCTGAGGCGGTTTCCCGCATGAAAGCGTCGGGCGCATCGGTTATGATGCTGACCGGCGACAATCGCGCGACAGCAAATGCCATTGCAAAGCAGGCGGGCATCCTTGAGGTGGTGGCAGAGGTCCTGCCGACAGACAAGGAAGAAACGGTGTCTGCGATCGTCAAAAACGGCAACAAGGTCGCCTTTGTGGGGGATGGGATCAACGATTCACCTGCCCTTGCAAGGGCGGATGTGGGCATCGCCATCGGATCGGGGGCGGATATTGCCATTGATTCGGCGGATATTGTTTTAATGAAAAACGATATTTCCGATGTGCCCGCCGCCATGGAATTTTCAAAGCAAACGATGGGGAATATCAAGCAGAATTTGTTTTGGGCATTTTTCTACAATACGTTGGGAATCCCGATTGCGGCAGGTGTTTTGTCGCCTCTTGGCATCATGCTGAATCCCATGATCGGCGCGGCTGCCATGAGCCTCAGCTCACTTTTTGTTGTAACCAATGCACTCCGACTGTATCGGGTGAAGTTTTAATTCTTATCAAAAATTTAAGCCTTAAATGAGCAGAAAGGGAGCTTTCGCTACGGCGAAAGCAACGGTCATCTTTATGAAAAAGATCATTCAAATCGAAGGAATGCACTGCGAAAAATGCAGCGCGCGCGTCATCAAGGCGTTAGAAGGGATGGGGCTTACGGCGAACGTCGATCTCACGAAAAAGTGCGCGGTGGTCGAAGGAAACGACGTGTCTGATGCCGTTTTACGCGAAGAAATCGAAGATCTCGGCTTCGAGGTCGTTTCTATCGGCTGATGCGTTCGGAAAATTCTGTAAAAAACAGCCTGTATGCCATTGTCGGTCAGGCGATCTCGCTTCTTTTCGGATTTATCACGCGCATTACGTTTGTGCGGATCCTCGGAGAGGCATATCTTGGCGTCAATGGCGTACTATATTCCATACTCTCGCTGTTTTCGCTGACTGAGCTGGGGATGGGCGCGGCGTTCACCTTTGCATTGTATCTGCCGATCGAGCAAAAGGCGCAGGAAAAGATCGGTAAGATCATGAATTTATATGCGCTCGCATACAGATTGGTGGCACTTGCGATCACGGTGCTGGGGCTGATCGTCCTCCCGTTTCTGCCGCTTCTTACAAAAGAGGTGCCGCAGGTCTCCCATCTGACGCTGATCTATCTGCTGTTTCTTTTTAATTCCGCTTCCAGCTATCTCTTTTCCTACAAGCGCGCGCTGATTACGGCGGCACAGCAGGATTATAAAAATTCCCTTAATATTAGCCTGTTTTCCATCATTCAAAATGCGGCGCAGCTGATATTGCTGCTTTGGACAAAGAGCTACATTTTATATCTTGTTGCACAGCTTGTCTGTACGCTCGCATCCAACCTCGCCATTGCAAAAACGGCGGGTAATATGTTTCCCTATTTAAGAAAAACCAAGGGTATGCCGGAAAAAAGCGAGGTCCGCGCCATTGCTGCAAATGTCCGCGCCATGTTTATGACGCGCTTTGGCAGTGTGGCTGTTACGGGCACCGACAATCTTTTGATCGCAACTGTTGATGTGATTTTAGTGGGGCTGTATTCCAACTATCTGCTGATTTTGCAAACGGTTCAGACGATTTTGGCGAAGATTGTGGAGGCAGTCACGGCAAGCGTTGGCAGCTTGATGGCGGATCAGGTCGAATCTGACAGACGCACGGAAATTTATCGCGATATTTTCTTTGCGGTGGCTTGGCTTTACGGCTTTTCGGCGATCGCGCTGGATGCGCTGATGAGCCGCTTTATCGGCATCGCCTTCGGAGGCGGGTTGGAGATCCCCGCGATGGCGGTGCATTTGATGGCTCTTAACTTTCTGCTTGCGGGATTCCGTCAGCCAAACGCCATGTTTATCAACGGCGCGGGGCTGTTTGTTCATATCAGATGGCGCGGCTTTGTGGAAGCGGCGGTGAATCTCGCGGTGTCATGTCTGTTTCTCGCCCTTGATATGGGCTTACTTGGCGTTCTGCTCGGAACGACGGTATCCCATCTGGTGGTGGGTATTCCGTGGGAGACAAAATGTGTGTCCGATCATTGTATTCGCGGCGGTGCAAGGATCTTCGTCATTGGATGCCTCAAATTCGGCGGCACGGTCGTGGCGGCATGGATACTGAACGGCATGGTCTGTCACATTCTTCCGCAAACCTTTGGCGGCTTTGCGGCAGCGTCGATGATCACCCTCGTTTTGCCAAATGTCATATTCCTTCTCCTTTTCGGAAAAAGCGAATCCTTCGGCTTTTTTGTGCGCATCCTACGGCGCATGCGCGGAAAGCTGATCAAGCAAAAATAGAAGGTGTGTTGCATCTTATTGCAACACACCTTTTTCGCTATTTTAATGCCTTGAGGAAGCGTTCCAAATATCCCTTTGCATCGAAGCGCATCGCCTGCTCGCGTGCCGCGGTGGATAATTTTGCACGCTCTTCATCATTTTGCAAACGATCACAGAGCGTATCCATGGCACGCGAAAGGGAAGCCACATATCCCAGCCCGCGGCTCACGATCGTCACCGCATCGCCGCAAGCGTATTCGCCGATACCGCCCGCATCGGAGACGATCAGAGGAAGTCCGCAGGCAAGCGCTTCCAAAACCGGCAGACCTGCGGGCTCGTCAAACACCGACGGAACCACGGCAAAATCCGCCCGTGCAAAAAATCTTGCGGTGGAGCTTGGCTTCACCGAGCCGATGAAAACCACGCGCCCTTCGGGTGCGGCGGCTTCCAGCTGATCGCGGTATTCGTCGCGCACGTCCTCGCCGTACTGCGCCGATCCAACAAGAAGCAGCTTGCATTTCGCTTTGGCAAATTCGGTGTGAGCCATTGCTTTTGTCAGCTCCAAGGCTCCTTTTTCAGGCGTAAGCAAGCCGACGAATATGCCAAGCAGATCTTCATCGCCCAGCCCGTATTTTGCGCGCTTCTCTTTGCGGATGTCCGTATAGAGCGATGCGTCGAACTGTTCGGTATCCACGCAGTCGTATAGGGTTGTGCAGCGATCGGCGGGCACACCGCATCGGATCGCGGCGTTTTTCAGAAAGTCGCTGACAAAGACAAATCGGCGGATATGCCTCAGACAGGATCTCCAATTTTTGCGATCGCTTCCAAAGAAGTGATCGTGGGAATGGAGCACTACCTCTTGCTTTGTGAGAGACCGAAGGGTACTTGCAAGCTCCGGGCAATTTTCGAGCACCACGCAGTCGAAGGCATCGCTTTGCAGGATCTTCTTGATGCCGCGTATGTAATCATAGCGCTTGGACATGCCGCCAAATGCGGCATGTAGGGCGGCTTTCATACGGTTGGAGGTCGGCTCCGACTTGGTGACATTCACCTCGCAGAGAATTGTATGCATATAGGAACCGACAAAGGTGCCTTCGCGGCAAATTACCGTGAAAGAATGGGGCTCCTTTTCCATTTCGTTCAATGCGAACAGGGTTTCGCAAATTCGCTGTACTCCTGCACCGGGACTTGGAGGCATTACAAATAAGATTCTCATGAAAACTCCTTTTTCGGCTTTTGTAATATCATAGCACACATTGAGGGGGTTGTCAATACATTACGCAACAAAAATCGGGCGAAATTGTTAAAAATGTAAAAATAGAAGATGAAAATTTTGAAATACTGTTGCAATATTAACATAGATATGCTATAATGAAAATGCGGAAGAAATTCCGTAAATTCAAAATAAAGGTGGAGAGAATATGATTATCACTTACGTTGGACGTCAGCTCGAAGTTCCCGAGGATTTCAAGCCGATTTGCGAAAAAAAACTCGCAAAATACGACAAGTTTTTCAAAGACGAACCGCAAACGGTGATCAAACTCTCCCGTATCCGCGCCGATGAGCGCGTGGAAGTGACCATCACGGCAGGCGGCATGATCTATCGCGGTGAGGAGACGGCGGAAAGCTTCCGCAGCGCACTCGATCTTTCGATGGCTTCCATCGAAAGGCAGATCCGCAAAAACAAGACCCGTCTTGAAAAGCGGTTGCGCGATAACATTCCCGACGATTTTGCCAAGGCGGAGGAGATCCATGACGAGCCGATCATTCGCACCAAAACCTTCCCGCTGCGCCCCATGACGCCGGAGGAGGCGATCCTTCAAATGAATCTCTTGGGGCATGCGTTCTTCATCTACGCCGATTCGGTCACGGGAGATACAAATGTGGTGTATCGCAGAAGAGACGGAGATTACGGCGTGATTTTGCCCAAATAATCGCCGCCGCTTGTAAAATAAAACAGTAGCAGGATCACGCATTTGCGTGATCCTGCTTTCGCTTATTCCTGTAAAGACGATCAAGCAGGGGAAAAGACAGATTTTTCATCGGATTTTTATGAATTTTTAGGGATTCCCATTGACAGAACAACCGGAAAATGATATAATATAATATCGAAATATTATCACAACTTTTTGGAGGAAAATCATATGTCTAAGAAACTTCGTGCAGGTATTGTGGGCGCAACCGGTATGGTCGGTCAGCGCTTTATCACGCTGCTGCAGGAGCATCCCTATTTTGAAATTACCGCGCTGATCGCAAGCCCCCGTTCCGCAGGCAAAACCTATGAGGAGGCTCTGGGCGGTCGCTGGAAATTGGCTGATCCCATGCCGGAATCCGTGCGCAATATGGTGGTTCTCGATTCTTCCAAGCTGGATGAAATCAAGCCGCTTGTAGACTTCGTTTTCTGCGCTGTCGATATGAAGAAGGATGAGGTCAAGGAGCTCGAATATACTTACGCAAAGGCGGAGATCCCCGTGGTTTCCAACAACTCCGCACACCGTTGGACCGCAGATGTTCCCATGGTGATTCCGGAAATCAACGACGCGCATCTTGCGGTCATCGCTGATCAGAAGAAACGCCTCGGCACAGAGAAGGGCTTTATTGCAGTAAAGCCGAACTGCTCCATTCAGTCTTATGTTCCCGCGCTTACCCCCCTCATGGAATACGGCATTGAAACCGTTGTTGCCACCACCTATCAGGCAATCTCCGGTGCAGGCAAGACCTTCAAGGAATGGCCGGAAATGATCGACAATGTGATCCCTTTCATCGGCGGCGAGGAAGAAAAGTCCGAGCAGGAGCCGCTTAAGATCTGGGGTAAGGTCGAAAACGGCGAGATCGTCAAGGCCGACGCTCCCCTCATCACCACCCAGTGCATCCGTGTTCCCGTAACCAACGGACACCCCGCCGCTATCTTTATGAGCTTCGAGAATAAGCCCTCGAAGGAAGAGATCCTCAAGGCTTGGGCTGAATACAAGGGACTTCCCCAGGAGCTTGAGCTCCCCAATGCG
>JAZTWJ010000016.1:0-40055 GCA_045635785.1 Candidatus Flemingiibacterium sp. | reverse complement strand
ATGCCTAATTCAAGTGCCAGTTCCTCGGCGGTTTGTGGATTTTCATACGTCTCGAGAAAAATATTTTTACATAACAAATGCGTGATAATAGACCAAGGCTGTCCTTTCTTCCCGTCCTTACCGCTCATAACAAAAGCTATTTGCTCGGGATTATAACTGCGTTTTCCAAATTCTCTTGCCATATCCATACCTTCTTTCAAAATTTGTCTTGCACGGAGAAGTCGAGACTTTACCGTGTTTATTGGAAGCGAGAGCGTAGATGCAATCTCACGAACGTTTTTGTTTTCGATGTAATAGGCAACGACGATATTGCGGTAATCACTTTTGATGAACGCCAGCTCGCGCCGAAGAATAGCCATTTGCTCTGTGTGTATCATTTCATCAAGGATATTTTCGCTTTCGTCATCAATTTCATAATCGCCGATATCGGAACCGGTTACCGATTCGTTTCGCTTATGATTTTCCTTTGCCCATACGGAATAACGGTTACGTGCAATCTGCCATACCCATGCCGAAAAGCTCGTCGGAATCGTGCCTTTGTTCAATGCTGTAATGATTTGAAGCGCAACATCTTGTGTCAAATCTTCAGCTTCAATATGACTTCCAGTCTTTTTCAAGCAGAAGTAAAACAGCTTCTCCATATAGTTTTCGGCAAATTCACTCACCAGCTTATCACGCATTTCGCTCGTACCTTGCATTTTCTCGCCTCCTTTCACTCATATAGTGTGGCATTTTTGAATTTGGGTGCGTTAATTATATCATAATGTTGCAAATTAGTCTACAATTTACTAGAGGGGGAAGATGACGCCACCGATTCGGATACACGGATGAATATCCTACTCTGTTTTTTATACGCAGATTGCTCTATACTTATATTAGAATTTTCATCGAAAAAATTTTTATGTTTTTATAAAGCATTTCAGATATAGATACTTATTTTCGCCCAAAACAGCATGTAAAACAGTGTTTTCAAGAAAATTATGCTCTTACACGATATGTAAATTCAACAGATAACTTTAAAACCATCTTCCATTTATCCCTGTCCTGAACGGCAGGCTCTGCGTACATGACAAGCGTTATCTAAACTCCATCTAAAAAACAAATAAGGGTAACTCCGTAGAATCACCCTTGTCTAAACTCATTATGACTTATCTGAATGACATTGGTCTGTGCGACTCTGTTTTCTTTGGTTTTACAAAATATACCGCCATCATGCAGTCCAATTACCGTCCGCGCCCCACCTTGAGCTTGGCAAGCCCGCCCTCGGCGGTCTCCTTGTATTTGCCCGCAATGTCAAGCCCCGTCTCCTTCATGACGGAAATTACCTTATCCAGCGAAATTTTGCGCGAATCGTAAAGGAAGCTGGCAAGATTCACCGCGTTGATGGCACGCATAGCCGCCACCGCATTACGCTCAATGCAGGGGATCTGCACCAATCCGCCAATCGGATCGCAGGTGAGCCCCAGATGATGCTCTATGGCAATTTCCGCCGCGTATTCGATCACGTCTAAATCCAGAGAGAACAGCTCTCCGAGAGCCGCCGCAGCCATGGCACACGCGGTGCCGATCTCTGCCTGACAACCGCATTCGCTGCCCGAAATGGAAGCATTGGTACGCACCAAATTGCCGATAATGCCGCCCGCAGCCAGCGCATGAACGATTTCCGTATCGGAATAGCCCCGCTTTTGCTGCTGATAATAGAGAACTGAAGGCAATACGCCCGAAGCACAGCAGGATGGCGCGGCAACGATGCGCTCCGCACAGGCATTCTGCTCGCTGATGGCAAAGGCATAAGCACAGACCATGCGGTTCTCTCTGGTTTCCGCACTTTCGTCGATGTGATGACGGGCAAAAAGCTGTTTTGCACGCTTTTGCACCTCAAGTCCGCCCGGCAAAATCCCCTCATCCGCCAGACCGTCCGCAATGCTCCGCTTCATTTCATGCCAAACGAGGGAGAGATACTCCATAATTCCTTCTTCCGTCTGCTCCACATATTGCCACAGACGGATCTTCTGCTCGCGGCAAACACTTGCGATATGCTCAAAGGAGGAGATGGGATAGACGATCGCATCCGCATCCACGGGCTGACCGTCCATGGTAATATCACCGTTGCCGTCGATCGTCACCCGACTGTGTCCGATCTGCGTTTTTGCGGAAAACGCGAACAGATCCACGGTGTTTGGATGAGGAAGATCGGCACTCGTCCGATCGAAGCGAATTTCACACGGTTTCGGTGCAAACACCGCGCGGATGACACGGTCGGTGCCGTGACCGGCGCCTGTTTTTGCAAGGGAGCCGTATAAAACCGCAAGGAAGGAATCGGCGGCGGCGAATTTTTCACGGAAGATCACGCCGGCGCGTTCCGGACCGACGGTGTGAGAAACGGACGGTCCTCTGCCGATGCGATAGAGGCTTTTGAGCGATTGCATTCCCGTCGGCGCATCGCTCACCGCCGCCTGCGTCGGCGCCACAAAAAAGCTGTCCACCGCCACACCAAAAATTTTCGACAGCTTATAAATATTCTCCGTGGACGGAAGCGCAAGCCCCGTTTCCCATTTGGAAACGGCGCGATTGCTCACGCCGAGCATTTTTCCAAGTGCCGCCTGCGTAATGCCGCTTCGCTTGCGCAGCATGGCAAACTTTTTCGAAAATTGGTTGTCAATCATAAGATATTTTGCTCCTTACACGGGTTGATTCACCTCTATTTTAATATAAAAACCTTTCGTTGTCAATAGTTTTGTCAAAATATATCCACTTTTGGTTGATTATCGCTCCGCGAGCAAGAAGCAAAAACGTCGGCTGTTTTTCACACAGCCGACGTCCCGTCGATATTTTATCGGAACAGCCGCTCGTAGATTTCCTTCATCTCGGCGACGTTGATGACATACGGAGAGTTTGCGTAGTTTCCCGCGCCTTTAACATTTTCAATGTAAAGCGCAATTTCTTCATCCGTCAGTTTGATCTGCACATTCGACCACTTGACCATATTCGCCGCGACCTCCGCCGCAGATGCGCCAAGCTCCGCGCAGAAGGCTTCGATCAGCGCTTTTCCTTCCGTCAGGCGGGAATTGTATGCAAAATAATCCTCCATAAAGATGGCGCAGGCGCGTCCGTGAGGAATGCCGTTATACATCGTAAGATTATAGCCGAGGGGGTGATTGAAGCCCGTACCCGAGGTGTTGATGGCGATGCCGCCGGCGCAGGCGCCTGTCAGCAGCGTTTCGCGCCATGCATCTTCGCAAGCACCCTTTGCCTCGATTTTTGCCAGAACCGTGTAAAGCTTTTTCGCACCCATGACTGCATACATGCGGGAATGCTCCGTGGATTTGGGTGAGAGATAGGACTCCACGCAATGGCAGAAGGCATCCAGCGCGGTGGAAACGGTGTATTCCGTATTCAGCGAGTAGGTGTACTTTGCATCCAACAGCGCATACTTGGGATACGAATAGGGGCTCTTGAAGGTTTTTTTGAGATTTTTTCCGTCAAGCGTCAGCACCGAGTAGTAGTTGTCCTCACTGCCCGTACCTGCGGTGGTGGGAATGGCGATGATCGGCAGCGACGGCACCAAATCGGCGGTGTAAATTTCCTCCGGCTCAATGTCGGGATTCGCCGCATAAGCCGCAATCGCCTTTGCCGCATCCAGCGGCGAACCGCCGCCGATGGCAACGATAAAATCAGCGCCAGCTTCTCTTGCCGCCGCGCCGCCTTCATAGCAGACGGAGATCAGCGGATTTTCCATGATCTTGTTGAACACCGTGCATCCGATGCCATGCTCCGCAAGCACCGCCTGCACATCGTCTAACGCTCCGCAAGCCTTTGCGGAATTGCGGCCGCATACGATAAAGCAATGCTTGCCCAGAGCAAATTTCGCCGCATTGTTTTTTACTGCATTTTCGCCCGAGATGATCTCCGTGGGCATATAAAACTGAAAGCTCATATTCTTCTCCTTGTCTTCATATTTTGATGTTCCGTTCTTCCATATATACAGCCGAAACGGTAAAGAGACGCCGTTTTATGCGGCGTCTCTTTTTGTTTTAATTACTTGCCGATCTTTGCAAACCAGTCAGCGAAAACTTTACCTAAAGTCAGCTTTTCCTCTGCCGGTGTGGGGTTGACCCATTCCATAAGAGCGGGTTCCGCATCACATTTTGCGATCCACTCCGCCATGAAATCCGAGATACCTTCTGCAGGTGCTGCCTCATATGCAGCGAAGAATGCACTCGAGAAATCAGCGATCGTCTTAGCCATATCCGGATCGATCATATCTGCGGTATACTCAAAGCAGAAGTACGGGCTGAGAATGGAATCGAGGTTCTGCTTTTTTGCAGCTTCCCAATAATCTGCGGGCTTGCCCTCGGGTGCATGTGCTACGAACATATTGCCCGTATAAGCGAGATCCATGTTGTAGTCATCGCTGATTACGGTGAGGACATCCTCGTCATCCAGCGTGTAGTGAACATCCTGAATGCCGTAGCCGAACAGATTGCGGAGATCGCTTTTGGTATTCAGATAAGTGATGATCTCCATGGATCTGGCAAGGCTCTTAGTATAGGAAGAAACCGCGAACATACCGTTGTAAATATTCTCGGTCGTACCCTGGGGAGACTGAATTACATTGATGTAGTAATCTTCCTCAAAAGCGGCAATATCCTCGGCGACGCCCTTAATAACAGCCACGCCGAACTTATCCTTATCGGTAACCGTTTCTGCACCGATATAGCCATTTGCCTCAAGCACCTTCATATTTTCCATGTAGGTGGTCCATCTGCCGATACCAAGCAGAACCTTCGGCTCTGCGGTTTGTCCGTAAGTGATCGTAGGCTGGGGCATATTACCAACGACACTCTTGCTGCCGTCCAGTGTGAAGTAGTTGATACCGACGGGAGAGAGATCGCCCATAACCGGCGTGTAATCCGGTTCCGAGCGTCCAACATCAAGAATGAAGTCATACGCATCGTTGAAGGTAGCAAGGGTTTCGGGATCGTAGTAATATTTATCGATCAGATCCTTGTTGAGCAGCATGTATGTATATTCGCCAATGGGCTGATTGTTGAGGATCGCCACGGTGTTTTTTCCTACCTTACCTGCGGTGAGGAAGGTGGGATATACATAGGACTTCAGAAGCTTGGAGCCTGCGGCAAGTTCTTCGTCAAGATTGGAAAGAACGCCTTTTTCGCTGTACTTCATCAGCATGTCATAATCTGTCATAAGGAAGATATCAAGCTGGGTGTCCTCAACCTCGGGGTAAAGGGTTGCGGGAAGACCGTACTCGTCAAGAATGGTCTCATCAGCCTCGCTTGTGGTCTCCTCTTCAGAAGTCGCAGCCTTTGTGGTTTCTGTTTTGTTCTGCTTTGCTTCTTTTTCAGCCTGCTTCTTTGCTGCTGCTTCAGCAGCTTCTTTATCAAGCTGTTCTTGAATGGCATCCATCTTTGCTTCAAGCGCTTTATCGTACTCCTTTTCGGTGTACAGATTGAGCTTGATAGCGGTGTTAAACTGCGCCTCGGTGATATTGCTCATTGCCTCTTCAACGGCTGCAATGGCTTCATCGGTGGTGCCTTCGCCCTTGACGCCCCAAATCGTGAGCGTCATAGCGCGTGCGCTGGTCGCCTCGATTTCGAGAGTATTGGGATCCTGTTCTTCTTGACCGCAGGAAGAGGTCGCTATACCTGTAACAAGCATAAGCAAGCAAAGTGCCGTGCTTATCAGTCTATTTTTCATTATAATTTTTCCTCCCATAATAGTTTCAAACAAAAAATAATACCTTTATAATTGTACACTATTAGCGCAAATATGTCAAGCAAATTTTTCGAGTCAACTTATGACCGAAGGCATTGGATTCCGTGATTTTTTCGGAATCAGCCAAAAAACATTGTGCATCTCGCACAGATTGAGTTGCGTTTATTCTGTAAATTCGCTCAATCTTTCGTAAATTACAGACAATATTTGCGATTGTTTTTGTTGCTTGTGCCGATTATTTAGTCAAGATAATCCTTCAAACGCTTGGAACGGCTGGGGTGGCGAAGCTTTCTAAGCGCCTTCGCTTCGATCTGACGGATACGCTCCCTTGTGATGTTGAATTCCTTGCCGACCTCTTCCAAGGTTCTCGTTCTGCCGTCATCAAGACCAAAGCGGAGCTTGAGGACATGCTCCTCTCTGGGAGTCAGCGTATGAAGCACCTCGTTGAGCTGCTCACGAAGCAGTGCATAAGAAGCCGCCTCCGCAGGTGCGGGCGAATCATCGTCGGGAATAAAGTCGCCGAGATGGCTGTCCTCTTCTTGGCCGATGGGCGTCTCCAAGGAAACGGGATCCTGCGCGATCTTCATGATCTCGCGCACCTTATCGGCGCTGGTGCCCATGCGCTCCGCAATTTCCTCAACGGAAGCCTCTCTTCCGTATTCCTGCAGCAGTTGACGGCTGTAGCGAGACACCTTGTGTATGGTTTCCACCATATGAACGGGAATGCGAATGGTGCGCGCCTGATCGGCAATGGCGCGGGTGATCGCCTGGCGGATCCACCATGTGGCATAGGTGGAGAACTTGTAGCCCTTGCGGTAGTCAAACTTATCCACCGCCTTCATCAGACCGAGGTTGCCCTCTTGGATCAGATCGAGGAAGAACATTCCCTTGCCCACATAACGCTTTGCGATGGAAACGACCAGACGAAGATTCGCCTCCACCAGCTCTCTCTTGGCACTCTCGTCGCCTTCCGCCATCTTCTCCGCAAGCATCATCTCGCGCTCGTTGTCAAGCAGCGGGACTTTACCGATCTCCTTCAGATACATACGCACGGGATCGTCAATGGCAAGGCCCTCTTGAATCAGCATTTTTTCCATTTCCTCTGCCGATTCGTACTGTTCGACCTCGCTCTCAATATCCTCAAACTCGGGGCTGTCGAGATAATTTACCTCAATGCCGTTGCTTTCCAGATCCTCGTAGAGCTTGTCAATCTGGTCGATGTCATAATCCACCTCACCCAACGCCTCAACGATCTCACTGGAGGTCAGCGAGCCCTTGGATTTGCCGCGGGCGATCAGCTCTCCCACATCGAGCTTTTTATCATTTTCGGATTCTTCCAATTCTTCGTCCAGCTCAAATTCTATATCTGTATTTTCTGTATTTTTCTCTACCATGCTTCTATATTCCTTTCTCTTGCTCAGTCATTTTTACGCTTATCGCGTTTTTGCCTTATGATCGCATCGATCTGCGCCAATTCATTGCCTGCAAGCCGCTGCTTTTGAACCTCACTGCGAAGTCTTCCGATCAAATCGCCAAGCAGCTCGGGAGAATTGTCGGTGAGTGCGCGCCGTCTGACCATCATGCCGGTGATGCGCCCCATTTCATCGGGGGCGAACACCTCGTTGAGCGAGGAAAACTCAAAGCTCCCCGCTTGTATACATGCCATCGCCGCCTCAAATACGCGGCGATTGAATTCGGAGAAAAAGTCCTCCCTTGAAAGGGATATCCGCCCTTCCTTCACCGCCGTCAGATTTTCCGGGAACAGCAACAAAATACCGAGAATATTTTCCTCTGTATTGACCGCCGAGGTGCTTTTCACCGTATCCGGATTCACACGGTCACCGTATCCAGCGGTTTGGTTGAAAATATTCTGCATTTCGGTTTTCTTCGCCGTTTTTTCCCGCTCGCGCATCGAACGCTTCACATCCGCCTTCAGGCTGTCGCGCGGAATGTTCAACCGCTCCGATACCACGCCGATATAAACTTCCCGCTCTGCTTCGGAATATACCTCGCTGATAATACGGCAAAGCTCCGCCGATGCCTTGACTCGCTCATCCACGAGGGAAATATCGCGGTGGGCAAGTACATTTTCCATTTTGAATTCGAACTGTGCGCGGCTTTGATCAAGTAATCTGCGGAATTGTTCCGCGGCTGTGCCGCCGTTCTTCTTCAAAAATTCGTCGGGATCCTTGGCACCGGGAATACGCAAAACGCGCACATCCAGCCCCACATCGGAGAGCAGCTTCATAGCTTTGTTTGCAGCCCTTTGACCGGCTTCGTCGGCATCGTAACTGATGATGACCTGCTTTGTGTACTTTGCCATGATACGCGCCTGCTCCGGCGTGATGGCGGTTCCGAGCGTTGCCACGGCATTTTCGAAGCCGTGGGCGTGGAGTGCGATGACATCCATGTAACCTTCGCAAAGAATGAGCCGTTTTTCGCAATTCCCCTTGGCATAATTCAGCGCAAAGAGATTGCGGCTTTTCTTGAATGCGGGGGTATCGGAGGTGTTCAAATATTTTGGAATGGAATCGTCCATTACGCGTCCGCCGAACGCCACCACATTGCCGGTTACATCAATGATGGGAAAGATGACTCTGTTGCGAAACAGGTCGAAGGGTCTGCCTGTTTTTTTCGATATGCCGCAGAGATAGGCTGCGTGCATTTCCTCCACCGTATATCCCTTTTCCATAAGATGGGTGTGGAGAGCATTAAAGCTGTCGGGGGCATACCCTAACCCAAAATGCCGAATCACCGTGCCGGAAAGTCCGCGCCCCGTCAAATAACGGAGGGCTTCCCCGCCGATGTTTTTATCGTAAAGGCACGCGTGGAAAAACCGCGCCGCCTCTCGATTCATATTCAGAATGCGCTCTCGCTTGATACCGACGGGTTCACCCGGTCGATTCGTCTCGGCGGGAAGCTCGATGCCCGCGCGCTTTGCGAGCAGTTCTACCGCCGAACGGTAGTCGAGATTTTCGCGCTTCATGATAAAGGTGATCACATCTCCGCCCGCCCCGCAGCCGAAGCAGTAAAAGCCTCTTGTGGCAGGGAACACGGTAAATGACGGAGTGCGCTCGCTGTGGAATGGGCAAAGCCCATTGAGATTGGAGCCTGCGCGCTTCAGCGTCACATAGCTGCCGATCACATCCTGAACATCACAGCGAAATTTGATTTCTTCAATAATTTCCGGTGAGATCATATGTATCACTGCGGCGGAATGCCGTTCCATGTACTCGGGATGAAAAGCTGCTTAAAAAGATTGATGGCATGACGGTCGGTCATGCCCGAAATAAAATCGGTAACGCGCCGTTCGACCGATTCCCCCGCCGCATTTTCGAGAAAAGCCTCGGGCATTTTCTCTTCATGGCGAACAAAATATTCGAACAAGCGGACGATCAGCGCCTTTGCGCGTTCCTCCTCGGCAATGACCGTTCCGCTGCGGTAAACCTTGGCAAAAAGGAAGGTTCGCAGATCCATGGTTGCTTCATGAATATCCGGCTCCATGGTAATTTCGGAGCTGTTTTCGGCAGCGCGCACGATGCTCACGACCATGGTGTTGATGCGCTCGGAATGGGAGGAGCCCAGCACATTGCGAAGCCGTTTTGGAATATCCTCCTCCGAAAGAATCCCCGCCCGCTGTGCATCGTCAATATCGTGATTGATATAGGCAATGCGATCGGCAAGCTTGACA
The DNA here is from genome assembly GCA_045635785.1 of Candidatus Flemingiibacterium sp. GTDB lineage: Bacteria > Bacillota > Clostridia > Oscillospirales > CAG-272 > Flemingiibacterium. The sequence continues at coordinate 30,628 of JAZTWJ010000016.1, read as the reverse complement.
AGCTGTCCCTCCGCCGTGCAAGCCAAATGGTCGCCCTGATGGTTGACAATGCCATCGCGCACCTCATAGGTGAGATTCAGGCGCTCCAACTTTTCCACCACGCGCAGGCTCTGATCGTAATGGGTAAAGCCCGCAAAGCAGTAATCGCGCAGAGCCGACTCGCCGATGTGACCGAAGGGCGTATGCCCCAGATCGTGTCCAAGCGCCGCCGCTTCGGCAAGATCCTCATTGAGAAAGAGCGCCCTTGCCAAGGTTCGCGCGATCTGCGTGACCTCCAGCGTATGGGTGAGGCGCGTACGATAATGCTCGATCTCGGGTGCTAAGAACACCTGCGTCTTGTGCATCAATCGGCGGAACGCCTTGCTGTGAAGAATCCGGTCGCGATCGCGCTGAAATTCGCCCCGAACCTCGGATGGCTCTTGGGGAAACTCCCGCCCGCGCGACATGCTCTCGCGAAAGGCGTAGGGAGACATCATCGCTTCTCGTCTTTCCCGCAAAATATCCGCAATGGATTCACGCATGCCGGCCGCCTCCTTTACAACTTAATAATACACCGATTTGGCGTGATTTCACACTTATTTTTTACGTTTTTACAAAGCATTCATAAATACCCGTCGGAATTCGACCTTACGGTACCGCATCAACGTTTTTTCTGCACGAATCCTGTCGATATTTATGCATTATATATTATATCACACTTTTTTCAAAAAAACAACCCCTTCCCGCATTTTTGTAAAGATTTACGGAAACTTTTATGCTTCTTTGTTGACAATACAGCAAAAATCTGATATAATGTATATTCGGAGAAGTATTGATGCATATCACAGAAAGACGTTTTCTGAAAGCCTGCTCTCCGAGGGCTTCGGGCGATGCAGGCTCGGGTATCAAAAAACAGTTCCCAAAGGAGGTCGCCATGTCCGGCTTTCACCGGTTTCTCGGCAATGAACATCTGATCAGCCGACTGCGGCAAGACATCGCGGCAGGCAGACTGTCTCACGCATACATCATCGAAGGTGCGCGCGGAACGGGCAAGCGCACATTGGCGCGGCTCATCTGTGCCGCCGCCTCCTGTCAGGGCGAAGACCGCCCCTGCATGGAATGCCTGAACTGCTCCAAGATCATGCGCGGTCAATCGCCGGATGTGATCTTCGTAACACCGGAGAAAGGTCGCGTACAGCTTGGCGTGGATGTGATCCGCCGTTTGCGCGAGGACGCGGTGTTTGCCGCCAATGACCTACCGACAAAATTTTATATTTTCCCCGATGCGGATGCCATGAATGTGCAGGCGCAGAATGCGCTTCTCAAAATATTGGAGGAGCCGCCCGCAGGTGTCATGTTTTTGCTTTTATCCGAGTCGGCGGAAAATCTGCTTGCCACCATTCGCAGCCGTGCGCCCACAATCAGACTGCACGCGCTTTCCGATGCCGCCATCGAAGCGGCACTGCTTGCCGATGAAAAAACGGCAGCTCTCAAGCAGACCGATCCCCGCGCCTTTCACGCCGCCGTCAAGCTGGCGCGCGGAAGCTTAGGCGTCGCCATGGAGCTGACAGACAGCGGCCGCGCCGCCGATTGTCTGGAGCTTTACGACAAGGCGGAGCGATACGTGGAACTGCTTGCGGAGCGCAGAAGCGGCTCTGCGGAGCTCGCCTTTTATGAATATGCTTCTCATCTTGTCAGTGCAAGACAGCGCGAAAAGCTGGCAGAGCTTTTTGAGTTGCTGGCAGATGCCATTCGCGATCTCTGTCATTGCAAGCTGTCCGCCGCACCGAAAACCATATTTTTTGCGGATACGGAAAAGGCGCAAATGCTTGCGGAGCGATTTGCGCTCTCCCAACTGATGCGGCTATGCGATATTTTTATAAACGCGCGGCAAAGCCTTGACCGCAATGTCAATTTAAGTCTGATACAGGTGCAGACAGTCGTCGAAGCGGCATCCGCAGGACGGTCGAAGCTTTGACCGCTCTGCAATGAATCAAAGAAAGGAGCCTTTGCATCACCAAAGGCGAGGTAAGTATAACATGGATACAAACGATCATCCGAAGCGCGAGGCTTCGGGAAACAGCGGCGAAAAGAAGCCGTATCATAAGCATCACCACCATCGTCGCCGTCCAAAGCCGCAAGGCGAGAATCTGCCCACAGGCGACAATTCTCCCAACGGCGCCATCACCATGCGGCCCGGCCGCTATGATATGCCGCCGAAGGCACCAAAGGAAGCGGAGTCCATCCGCTTCAAGCCTGTCGAAAACAAAGCGGGAAATGGCGAAGTACACAAATCCCATCATCGTCCGCGCCGCAGAAGGCACGATGCGCCTCGTACCGCCGATGCGTCCGTCATGGCCGAAAATGCGCTTTCAATCGACAAAGTGAAGGAATCGGCGAAAGCCGAATCCGATGCATTCGTCGATCGCAATCCGACAGATAAGACGGGAGAAGCAACGGAGCACCGTCGTCGCAGACGTTCCCGCAATCGCCGCAGAGGCTCCCACAACCGCGAGCATACGGAAATGCACGACGAGATGCTTACCGTTGACGGCGAAGCGGAAGATGCGCCGCACGACGAAGAAAACACCCCCGCGGAACCCACCGTTACCGAATATACCCTTACCGCCGGCAGCCTGGATGCGGAAATCGTGGATGAGCTCAATTCCGTTACCGACAGGGATGCGGAGGCATCCGAAGATTCGCAGGCAGATGCTCCAATCGACGAGGAGCCGGAGGAGGAACAGGTCAAGGTAGAGATCGTGGGTGTGCGCTTCAAGCCTTCCGGCAAGATCTACTACTTTGATCCGAAGGGCGAGAGCTTTGCCAAGGAGGACGCGGTCATCGTTGACACATCGCGCGGACTTGAATTTGGTATTTGCGAGCTTTCCAACCGTCTTGTCCATGAGCGCGAGGTGGTTCTTCCCCTTCGCTGTGTAGAGCGTCGCGCCACCGCCGAGGATGTTGCCCGTCACGAGGAAAACAAGGCAAAGGAACAGGAGGCAATGGCAGTCTGCGCGCAAAAGATCACCGAGCATAATCTGCCCATGAAGCTCATCGACGTGGAATATGCCTTCGATCATTCCAAGCTGCTCTTTTATTTCACCGCGGACGGCAGAGTAGACTTCCGCGAGTTGGTCAAGGACCTTGCCGCGGTGTTCCGCACCCGCATTGAACTGCGTCAGATCGGCATCCGCGACGAGACAAAGCTGCTTGGCGGCATCGGTGTCTGCGGCAGGCCCTTCTGCTGTAAGACATTCCTGTCCGATTTCGTTCAGGTCTCCATCAAGATGGCAAAGGAGCAGAATCTGTCGCTCAATTCCGTAAAAATTTCCGGCGCCTGCGGCAGACTCATGTGCTGTCTGCGCTACGAATACGATACCTATCAGGAGGAGATCCGCAAAACGCCGAAATGCGATCAGATTGTCTCCACACCGGACGGCGACGGTACGGTCATCGAAGTACAGCCGCTGGCAGGCCTTGTGCGCGTTCGTTTCAGCACATCGGATCAACCGCCGAAGGTGTTCCACCGCGATGAAGTTACGGTCATCGGCGGAAAGGGCGTAAAGCCCGCCTCCCCCAAGGGTGATCCGACGAAATAGTCGCATTACAAAGAAATATGTAAAATTCCTATAAAATTTTTCTATACCCTATTGCATTCTAAAAAAAGTTGTGATACAATATTAGCGTCACAAAATATTATCATGGAGGTTTTTCGCAATGGCATATAAGATTTCTGATGATTGCATCGCTTGCGGTGCATGCGCTGACGAATGTCCTGTAAGCTGCATCAAGGAAGCAGACGGCAAGTATGAGATCGTCGCTGACGAGTGCATCGAGTGCGGTTCCTGCGCTGATGTATGTCCCGTTGATGCTCCCAAGGCTGCGGAATAAGATCAAAAAAGCCGCGCGGCTCCGAAAGCCGCGCGGTTTTTGCATTCTCACGACTGTGCATCATACGGAAATCGCCGTCTTTACAGGAAATTTTTGCCGTATTTGAGCGTATTTGTGGAAAATACCGCTTGCAATATAGCAAGAAATATGTTATAATAAAAAGAACTATCTTTGTTTGATGGAATTTCAAGCCTATACTTTTGCGGATCTGCTTTGGTCACATGCCAAAGCTCGCTATACAAATCAAGCCCCAAAGTGGGAGAAAGGTAGCTTTCACTGCGATGAAAGCAATGGTCATCACTATGCTGCCACAGGTAGAACAAATCGCTGCCCGCGTGCGAGAACTTCGCACCATTCTCGACATTGAAGCGGATACTGTTGCCCAGAAGATCGGCGTCAGCCGCAAAGTCTATGACGAATACGAGTCAGGCGCCACCGACATCCCTGTCGGAAAGCTGTATTTGATTGCAGCCGAACTGCATGTGGATCCCACCGTCCTGTTGCTTGGAGATGAGCCTCGCATGGTGGATTACACGCTCATCCGCGGCGGAAACGGACTTGCCGTAGAGCGCTTTGAGGGTTACAAATTCACCTCTCTTGCATACAATTATATTGACCGCGAGTTGGAGCCGATGATTGTCGATCTCGCCCCCAGTGACACGACCCCCGATCTTGTGACGCATGCCGGTCATGAGTTCAACTATGTGCTGGAAGGTACCATCGCCATCAATCTCGGCGACAAGGAGTACATTCTTCAAGCCGGTGATTCCATGTACTTCAACCCGTCCATCCCCCACGGTCAGCGTGCCATCGGTGTACCGTCCCGTTTTTTGACCGTCATCAACGAAAATATGAAACGTTAAAGGAAAAGCAAAATGAACCTTTTGTCAAAATACCTGCCTCGTATCGACTTCGATTCCTACGAGGATTTCAAGGCGAATTATAAAATCAACATTCCCGAGGTTTTCAACTTCGGCTATGACATCGTGGACGAATACGCTCGTCTGGATCCCCAAAAGCCTGCGCTCATCTGGATCAACGACGAGGGCGGCGAAAAGCATTTTACATTCAGCGACGTAAAGGAGCAGTCCGACCGCATCGCCAATGTTCTCGTTTCGCTTGGCATCAAAAAGGGAGATCGCGTCATGCTCATCCTCAAAGAACGTCCCGAGGCATGGTTTACCATCGTCGCGCTCTGCAAGATCGGTGCGGTTTCCATCCCCGCATCCTTTCAGCTCACCGAAAAGGATATTATTTACCGCTGCGATTCCGCAGATATCAAAATGCTCATCGCCGCAGAGGATATGAACATCATCACCCATGTCCGCAACTGCCGTGAGAAATGTACCACCCTTCGTCATGTCGGCATCGTCGGTGACGGTGTCAGTGAACGCTACGGCGAGGAATTCCTCGATATGCGAAAGCTCACCGCAAACGCTTCCGCCGAGTGGATCCGCCCCACGGGAGATGCTGCCACAAGCAACATGGACACCATGCTCATGTACTTCTCCTCCGGCACCTCCGGCATGCCCAAGATGATCGCGCATAACTTTGTCTACCCCCTCGGTCATATCACCACCGCCCATTATTGGCAGCATGTGGAGGACGGAGGACGTCATCTCACCTCCGCCGATTCCGGCTGGGCAAAATTTGCATGGGGCAAGATTTACGGACAGTGGATCTGCGGCGCGGTCATCGTCGCCTACGATTCCCAAAAGTTCGTTCCCGCGAATATGCTTGCTACCATCAATCATTTAAAGCTTACCACCTTCTGTGCGCCGCCCACCGTTTATCGCTTCCTCATCAAGGAAGATCTGTCGAGCTGTGATTGGTCCACGCTTCATCATTGCGGGACCGCAGGCGAAGCACTCAATCCCGAGGTCGTTAACAAGTTCAGAGAAGCCACCGGACTCACCATTCATGAGGGCTTCGGTCAGACCGAATCCACCGTGCTTCTTGCCAATTTCGGCTGGGATCCCATCAAGGTGGGCTCCATGGGCAAGCCTTCGCCCATCTACGACATTGATCTGGTCGATGAAAACGGAAATTCCTGCGAGGACGGCATCGTCGGTTCCATCGTAGTCAAAAATGCGGGCGAACATCCCACAGGTCTGTTTATGGAATATTACAACGCGCCGGACGCGATGGACCGCTCTTGGAAAGACGGCGTTTACAACACGGGCGATATGGCATGGCGCGACTCTGACGGATATTTTTGGTTTGAGGGCAGAAACGATGATGTTATCAAATGCTCCGGCTATCGCATCGGACCGTTTGAAGTAGAAAGCGCGCTGATGACACACCCCTCCGTTCTGGAATGCGCAGTCACAGCAGTTCCCGATCCCGTTCGCGGTCAGGTCGTCAAGGCAACCGTCGTCCTCACAAAGGATTACAAGGATAAAGCCGGCGACGCGCTGAAAAAGGAGCTTCAGGATCACGTCAAGGTGACCACCGCCCCCTATAAGTATCCCCGCGTGGTAGAGTTTGTGGACGCGCTTCCCAAAACCTCCAGCGGAAAGATCCGCCGCGTGGAAATTCGTCAGAACGATGCCAAGGCTGAACAGTAAACCGATGATACGCTGAATTTCTGCTCATTCCCGAAATTTTTCTGCACAAATGCCGTGGATTGTAAAGGAGAATTTAAGTGATGATATTTGATAAAAACGCCGCGCCGATCTTAATCGTGCTTGGGCAATCCAATGCCCACGCGCACGCTACGCATCTTCCCGAAAACGAGATCATCCGCGAGCCGATGCGTAATGTATTTGGGCTTTCCCGCGAATACAATCAGGCATTCGGACTGAGCGATGTAAAATGGACCGGCTTCACCACAGGCGGCATGAATTTAGGCGAAATTCAGGATGACACCTGCTGTCTTGCCAACTATTTTGCCACCATGTGGCAGAATGCCATCGACAACGGCGCAGAGCTTCCCGATCTGTATGTCATTCAGATCTCCATCGGCGCGCAGGGTATCGCGCAGTTTGAGTTCCGCGGTTGGAATATGTGGTATGCCATGCGCGAGCCCATCATAAAGCCGGGCAAGCTGTGGGAATGCGACATTTCTCTCTATCCGCTGACCACGGAGATCTTATCGCTGGCGACCATGAATCTGATCGCCGCAGGAAAGCGCCCGCAGGTCATCGGTCTGCATTGGAATCAATGGGAAACGGAGGCATTAAGCGGCTCCAGGGCATTGAACGAAGCGAAGGCAAATTACGAAAACCTTTTCTGGGGCCTGTTTACAGCCCTCGGAAGTGATCAAAGTGGCAAAAACATTCCGCTTTATTTATACCGTCCGCTGTCGGAGGATTACGAACCGTCAAGACTCGAGCGCATCAATGACATTTTCGAAGGCTTCACAAAGAAATATGCCGATTGCCGCATCATTGATCTGCGTGAAACACCCCTTTATAACGATACGCCGAGAACGCACGGCATTTTCCAGAAAGACGGCTTACATTATCTTCCCGAAGCACACCGCAAGTTTGCCGAAAAGCAGTGGAACGATCTGTTTGATTGAATGGATTACTTATGACAAATCTTGATACACGAATGACGCGCGCATGGGCGGAAATTGACCTTGCCGCCATCCGCGGTAATTACACCGCCGCCAAGACCTATGCGGCACAGCACGATGCAAAGCTGCTCGCCATCGTCAAGGCGGATGCCTACGGGCACGGCGCAAAGCGCGTCGCTATGGAACTTGAACGCCGCGCAGGCGCAGATTTTTTCGCCGTCGCCACCTTCACGGAGGCGCTGGATCTGATCCGGGCAGGCATCACCTCGCCCATTCTTCTTCTTAGCGAGGTGCATCCCTCGCTGTACGGCGAGCTTATCCGCCAAAAGAATATTATTCCCAGCATCTTCCGCATAGAAAGCGCCAAGGCGCTTTCCGCCGCCGCAGAGGATGCGGGCATCACCGCGCGTTTTTTCCTCACGCTGGATACGGGCATGTCCCGCATCGGCATCGAATGCACCACCCCCGAAAAAATGCAGACGGGATTAGAAACAGCGGCTTCCATCGCCGCGCTGCCGCATATCCGCATGCTCGGTGTGTTTAGCCACTATGCCTGCGCGGATGAAGCTGACAAATCCACAGCCCTTCGCCAATCCGCGCTGTTCGATTCCTTTGTGGAAGGGCTTCACGCGCGTAATATTCATCCCGAGATCCGCAGTATGTGCAATAGCGCCGCGCTGACAGAGGAAGCCTTCAAAAACAAATACGATCTTGTGCGCGAGGGTATTGGCATCTATGGGCTCAATCCTTCCGCTTTCACCGCCCGCGTACTGCCCCTCCGCCCCGCCATGTCCCTGAAGGCGCGCGTCACCGACGTGAAATGGTTGGATGCGGGCGTGGGAATCAGCTACGGACACACCTTCGTCACCACGCGAAAGACCAAGGTCGCCACCATTCCCGTGGGATACGCAGACGGCTATCCGCGTCTGCTGTCAAACAAAGCAGGCGTGCTGATCGATGATCGCATTGCGCCGATCCTCGGCAGAGTTTGCATGGATCAGATGATGGTGGATGTCACGGAAATTCCGTCGGCACGCATTGATTCCATCGCCACGCTGATGGGCGCAGATCCGCGCATTTCCGCCGATTATTTGGCGGGACTAATGGGAACCATATCCTATGAGCTCATCTGCGCGGTATCGCCACGCATCCCCCGTATCTATATCAATTCCTACGATTGCATGAATTCGGATTGAAACCGTCGGAATTAAATCACATATTTGTGCAATATTTTTTATAAAACCTCTTGCATTTCACAGCAAGATGTGTTATAATAGTGTGTGTGGCATGGCAAAATCCATGCAAATATATTAGTGAGGTGTACCAACATGAAGGAAGGAATCCATCCCGAATATAAGGAAGTTACAATTAAGTGCGCATGCGGCGAAACCGTTGTAACCAAGTCTACCAAGGGCAATATGACTGTTGAAATTTGCTCCAAGTGCCATCCCTTCTACACCGGCAAGCAGAAGCTCGTCGATGCAGGCGGTCGCGTAGACAAGTTCAAGAAGCGTCTCGAAATGAGCAAGAAATAAGCTTTTTTCAGTCGATTCGGGGGGTTTGAGCGTCACTTTTGTGACACGCTCAAGCCCTTTTTCGGTTTTGGAAGGAAATTTCCGGAGGATATGATCATTTATGGATAACACATTTGAACGCGCGGTACTTGTGGCGGTCAATACCAACAAAATGAAAGAGGGCGAATGCGAGGTCTCGCTTGCCGAGCTGGAACGTCTTCTCGATACAGCGGGCGGCAGCGTTTTTGCAAAGATGGTGCAATCGTTGGATTCGCCTCATACACGCACCTGCATCGGAAGCGGAAAGCTCATTGAGCTATCCGAGCTTTGCAAAGCCAACGACATCAAGCTGGTCGTTTTCGATCAGGAGCTGACACCCATGCAGATCCGCAACATTGAGGACGGCATCGACGTGAAGGACATCCGCGTACTCGACCGTTCCATGCTCATTCTTGATATTTTCGCACTGCATGCCACCTCCCGTGAGGGAAAACTTCAGGTGGAGCTTGCGCAGCTCAAGTATTCCGCACCGCGCCTGATCGGCAAAGGCACCGCCCTTTCCCGACTCGGCGGCGGTATCGGCACCCGCGGTCCCGGCGAATCCAAGCTAGAAACAGACAGACGGCATCTTCATCGCCGCGCGGAGCTGCTTGAAGCGGAAATTCGCGAGTTGGAGCGCAACCGTCTGACGCAGAGAAAGGCGCGCGAGCGCTCGGGCATCACCAAGGCTGCCATTGTGGGCTATACCAACGCAGGCAAGTCCACCTTGCTCAACCGACTCACCGATGCCGGCATTCTTGCCGAGGACAAGCTCTTTGCCACCCTCGATCCCACCACGCGCAAGTTTACCCTTCCCTGCGGTGTGGAAATGCTGCTCACCGATACGGTTGGCTTCATCCGCAATCTGCCCCATCATCTCATCAAAGCATTCAAATCCACGCTGGAGGAAGCGGTTTTTGCGGACATTATTCTCATTCTTATTGATGCATCCGATCCCGAAGCAATGTCCCAGCTTGCCGTAACAGAAAAGCTGCTTGGTGAGCTTGGCGCAGCAAAAAAACCGACACTCTATGTCTACAACAAGTGTGACGCGGCGGAGGATTTTGAGCATATCACGCGCACGGGCAGAGATTCCGTGGCGGTTTCCGCGCTGACCGGCGAAGGCATTGACGAAATGGTGGCGCGCTTGGAAGCGATGGTGCAAAACGGAAAATCCGACGAGACCTTTATCATCCCCAACGCAGAAGCAGGCGTGGTTAACCGACTGTACGCATCGGCGGAAATTTTGGACATCGACTATGGTGCCGATGCCGTCACCGTGCGTGCCACGGTGGATGCAAAGATTCGCGGACAGTATGACAAATTTCGCGTCAGAAAAGACGGTGAAAGCAATGGCGAAGAAGACGAAGAATATTGAGGCGCCCATCCTTGCGCCCAAAACCTACACCACATTGGAAAAAGAAGCGTCCGCTTCTTTCATTGAGAAGAAATCAGAGTTCATCGGCTACGCTTGCCCTGTAAAAACCGAGGATGAAGCGGTGGCATTCATTGCAAAGATCCGCAAAAAACATGCGGATGCCAGCCACAACTGCTATGCCTATCAGCTGAATGGCGGCGGCATCGCTCGTTACAGCGATGACGGCGAACCGCAGGGCACCGCAGGCGTGCCGATTTTAGAAGTGATCAAAAAAAGTGGCGCAGACGATTGCTGCGTTGTAGTGACACGTTATTTCGGCGGCATTTTGCTCGGCGCAGGCGGGCTGGTGCGCGCCTATGCCAACGGTGCGAAGGTTGCCATTGACGCGGCACATGTGGTCACCTACGAAAACTACACGGAACTGCGCGTAGTCTGCGATTACAGCGAATATCAAAAGCTGAACTATGAGCTTCCCCGTTTTCAAATTCTCGTCGATGACACGAATTTCGGCGGAGCCGTCGCCTTGAAGCTTGCCGTCAAAACGGCGCGCCTGCAGGAATTTGAAGCCAAACTTTCCGAAATGTTTGCAGGAAAAGTGCAAATGGAGATTTGCGGCGAGCGATTTGACTTCCATTAAAAATAGCAGGCAAAAAAGCACAGCTTATATACAAAAATATCCCCCGAAGTCCATGCCTTCGTGGGATCGCATTTACTTTAGAAATTAGCCAAGTCTTGCCTTGAGGGCATCCAGCTCGTCGTAGAGTTCCTTCGGAACGCGGTCGCCGATCTCGCCGTAGAAGCCTGCAATGCCTGCAGCCTCTTCCTTCCAGAGAGCAACGTCCACATCCAGCAGATTCTTAACGGTATCAACGTCAATGTCAAGGCCTTCGATGTTGATGTCCTCTGCCTTCGGAACAAAGCCGATGGGAGTTTCAACAGCGTCAACCTCACCTGCGCAACGAGCGAGGATCCACATAACAACGCGCATATTGTCGCCAAATCCGGGCCAGATGAAGTGACCTTCGTCATCGGTTCTGAACCAGTTTACGTTGAAGATCATCGGGGGATTGGAGATCTTCTTACCCATTGCCAGCCAGTGTGCGAAGTAGTCGCCCATGTCATAGCCGGTGAAGGGACGCATTGCCATCGGGTCGCGGCGAACAACGCCGACTGCGCCGGTAGCTGCTGCGGTGGTCTCGGAAGCCATGATGGAGCCTACAAACACACCGTGCTGCCAGTTCTTAGCCTGGTATACCAGCGGAGCGGTCTTTGCACGGCGTCCGCCGAAGATGATTGCGGAGATCGGGACACCTGGGGGATTGCTGAACTCGCTGGAGAGGCAAGGGCAGTTAGCCGCAGAAGCGGGGAAACGGGAGTTGGGATGTGCACCGCAGGTAGACTTGTCGTTCTTGTCATACTTGGTGAAGTCCCACTTGTTGCCCTTCCAGTCGTTTGCGTTTGCAGGCGGATTCTTATCAAGACCTTCCCACCAAACGGTGTTGTTGTCAAGATTGTGTACAACGTTGGTGAAGATGGTGTTCTTCTGGCAGGTAGCGAGTGCGTTGGGGTTGGACTTGTCGTTGGTACCGGGAGCAACGCCGAAGAAACCGTTCTCGGGGTTAACTGCCCACAGTCTGCCGTCATCGCCGACACGCAGCCAAGCGATATCGTCGCCTACGCACCATGCCTTGTAGCCCTTGTTCTTGTAGATTGCCGGCGGAATGAGCATCGCGAGGTTGGTCTTGCCGCATGCAGAGGGGAATGCGCCGGTAACATACTTAATTTCACCATTGGGAGCCTCAATACCGAGGTTGAGCATATGCTCAGCCATCCAGCCTTCCTTGCGGCCGAGGTAAGAAGCGATACGAAGTGCAAAGCACTTCTTGCCAAGGAGAACGTTTCCGCCGTAACCGGAGTTAACGGACATGATGGTGTTGTCCTCGGGGAAATGTACGATATAGCGGTTTTCTTCATCCAGCTGAGCCTTTGCGTGCAGACCCTTGATGAAGCCTGCATCGTCGCCGAGAGCTTCCAGAACGTTCTTGCCGACACGAGTCATGATGACCATGTTCAGAACAACGTAGATCGAGTCGGTCAGCTCAATACCGTACTTTGCGAAAGGAGAGCCGACTTCAGCCATGGAGTAAGGGATAACATACATGGTTCTGCCCTGCATGGAGCCGGTGTACAGCTTCTTGAGCTTTGCGTACATTTCATCGGGAGCCATCCAGTTGTTGATTGTGCCGGTGTCTTCCTTCTTGGAGGTGCAGATATAGGTTCTGCCTTCCACACGTGCAACGTCGTTGACAGCGGTTCTGTGGAGATAGCAGTCGGGAAGAAGCTCCTGGTTGAGGCGGATGATCTCGCCGGTGGAGCAAGCTTCGTCGCGAAGTGCGTCAATCTGCTCTTGGCTGCCGTCGATCCATACGATCTTGTCGGGCTTGGTCATTGCAGCCATTTCGTCGATCCAGTCAAGGACAAACTTGTTGGTAGTAAGTGCCATTTGGGGTTCTCCTATTCTATTTATATAAAATTTTAACGGTTGCGATACGGGATTTTGAGGGACCGTTTCCAATCTACCAAATTCCCGCATTATAATTATACACCATCGCCGTACAGATTTCAAGTGCCTGAAAGCCTTTTTTTACATATTGTTAATAGAAAATTCCAGAATATCCGCAAGTCTCGCAAAATCTGCCAGCGAAAGTCGCTCTCCGCGCACGGAAGGCTCCAGCCCCGCCTTGACGATCGCCTCTTGGATCCCCTCTCTGCCGAGGGATGCGAACTCCGTGGTCAGCGAATTTGCCAGCGTTTTGCGACGCTGTGCAAAAGCACCGCGAATCACGCGAAAAAGCATCTCCTCGCTGTTTACCGCAACGGGCGGCTGTTTATGAAGCGTAATGCGAATAACCGCAGAATCCACCTTCGGCGCAGGCAAAAAGCAGCCCGCAGGAACCTGAAACAGCCGTTCCACCCTGCCATAATATGAGAGCGCGGCGGTGATGGCACCGTATTCGCTGTTGCCGGGCTCGGCAGTCAAACGAACGGCGACTTCCTTTTGGATCATGACCGTGATGGAGCGAAGCGGCAGCTTCGATTCCACAAGCTTCATAAGAATGGGCGTTGTAATATAATATGGAAGGTTGGCGGCAACGGAAACCTCCATGCCCACCGATGTAAACTCTCGTTCGATCAGCGCCGTAAGATCGGCTTTCATCACGTCCTCATTGATGACAGAAGTGTTCGGCAGATCAGCCAACGTTTCGGCAAGCACGGGAATGAGATGGGCGTCGATCTCCAGGGCGACGACCTTTCTTGCGCGGGTTGCAAGCTCGCGCGTCAGCGTACCGATGCCGGGACCGATTTCAAGAATACCAAGTGAGGGCTCGGCAATAGCCGCCTCGGCAATACGCACGGGGACTTGCGGACTGATGAGAAAATTCTGCCCAAACTTTTTCTGAAAGGAAATGCCATGCCTTGCCATAATCTCGCGAATGGTGGCTAAATCGGTGAGTCTCATGTACGGTTCTCCAAAAAAATTAAGATATTTTTGTGTCAGACTATTGACAAAACGTTGGAAATCGGGTATAATATGAATGTTGCTTATATTATAGCACATCGCTAAAATAATTGCAACTGTTTTATAAAAAATGCTGGTATGGCGCAGTGGTAGCGCAATTGATTCGTAATCAATAGGCCATGGGTTCAAATCCCATTACCAGCTCCAAAAGCACGGCGGTCGCCGTGCTTTTTTGTTGATTGCCCCGAAATATAACAAGAGCGGAGGATTTCCCTCCGCTCTCATCTGTTCGACATATTGGAATTATTTATCCTTTTCAAAGAGGCCCCAAACCCCCATTATAAGACCGAGCATCGGAAGAATGGCGCACAGCATTGATTCAAAATCTTTACTGACTATAAGTATATTTCCAAACTCTTCCAAAATAATGAATGCTATACTCAAAAAAATTAACATGATTCCAAACAATATCTTTTTCATACAGGTTCTCTCCTTTTCAAATTCATATTTATCGAACTGTTTATAAGTCTTCTTTTTTCGTAATTATACCACAAAGTTATGAATTTTTCAATAAAATTGTAAAACTTTGAATATTCCTATCCCTGCTATTGATTTGAGCGCGCAGAAATGGTATAATAATGTTATAATCTTTATTGGAAAGGTTGCAGTTATATGAATCGAATCTCACAGCGTCTGTTTGCGATATATCTGGCGGCGGCATTGGCGTTCGGCGGTATGCTTCCCCTTGGCGCCGTATCGGAGCAGATGGATGTTATCGTTACACTAAAGCTTCCCGCGGGCGAAAGCTCTGCTGATTTCGCCGCCGCATGCAGGGAGCGTGTCTGCGAGCAATTTTCGCTTTCCTCTGATTTTACCTACGATACATTGCTGTGCGGCTTTCATCTTTCTCTTCCCGCATCCATGCTTCCCATGATAGAGGCACTTCCCTTTGTGGCGGATGCCCTTCCCTGCGGCAGCTATGCGCCGGCGAACGCTTCCGAGATAGCGACTGCCTATGAGGACGCCGCCGCGGCTGCAAGGGAGATGATCTCCGCTTCCGACGACATCCCCTATACGGGCGACGGCATCAAGATCGCCGTGATTGACAGCGGCTTTGACGTCACGCACCCCGCCTTCGCCTCGGCAGTCACCGAAACGCTGGATCTGCAGAAGGTGAATGTTTCTTTGGGCAACAAACGTCTTTCCGTCATGCGCTATGTGGAGCATGCGACAGACTTTTATTACAATGCAAAGATCCCCTTCCGCTTTGATTATGCGGATAAGGATACGGATGTTTCCGCAAAAGATGATCACGGCACACATGTGGCGGGGATCATCGGCGCCGCTCCCACAAAAAGCAGCCGCATGCATGGCATCGCAGACGGCGCGCAGCTTCTTTTGATGAAAATATTCGAAAATGAAAAATCTGCCTCCGACCATCTGCTGGTGGCGGCAATGGAGGATGCGCTTAAGCTTGGCGCAGACATTGTCAGCCTCAGCCTCGGACGTTATAGCGGCTCGGTCAGAAGCCAGATCGAAGGTATGAACAGTCTGCTTGATAAAATGCAAGATGAGGGCTGTCTTGTTATCTGCGCATCGGGCAACGACGGCTCCGCCGCAAAGTATAGCTCCATCAAAGAAGCGGCGCTTCCGCCCGCTTCCTATACCGACTTCGGCACCGTCAGCACGCCTGCCGCTTCCAATGAAACCATCGCGGTTTCCAGCGTGAACGCTCCTTTTTCCTCCGCGTACTATTTCAAGCACCCTGCGACGGAACGTACTTTTGAATTCACCGATACCAACACGCGCGCGGGAGAATTCAACGAGAATTTTTCCTCCCTTTTCGACGGAAAAACCATGGAATATGTGGTGATCCCCGGCATCGGCGAGGAGGCGGACTATGCCAATGTAGACCTGAACGGTAAAATTGCCCTCATTCAACGCGGCACCACCACCTTTGTGGAAAAGGTGAATATCGCCGCTTCCCATGGCGCGGTAGGCGCGATCATCTACAACAACATCGAGGAGAAAGAAGCGCTGGGATTAGATCTGACAGGCGCCAGAATTCCCGCCATCTCCATTTCGCTTCGTGACGGCGAAACGCTTGCCGCCGCACAGGATCGCCGTCTTGCATTCAGCAACAGCTTTATCATGCTGAAACGGTCCGATGACGTGAGCCGTCTTTCCTCGTTTTCATCAATGGGCGTCACGCCCTCTCTGACGCTCAAGCCCGATCTTTGCGCCGTTGGCGGCAATGTTTACAGCACCGTTCCAGGCGGCGAATATGCGGTCCTTTCCGGCACCTCCATGGCGGCGCCGCAAATAGCGGGCGCGGCGGCTCTGCTGCTTGAAAAATTGCACGGTGAGGGAATCAGGGGCAAGGATGCCGCCACCATTGTATACAACCGTCTGATGAACACCGCCGTTCCCATCGTGCAGGAAAACGGCGCGGAAGCATCGCCCCGCAAGCAAGGCGCAGGTCTCATTGACATTGCCGCCGCTTTGGATGCGGAGATCTCCCTGCGCTATGCGGTGAATAAGAAGCCCAAAGCGGAGCTGTTTGATCTGTTCGGCGATTTCATTTATCTCGATGTGGAGGTGGAAAATATCACCGACGCACCGCTGACCGTTTCCGTGGGCGCATCGCTGGCTGTGGACGGATATACCGTCATCGAAACCGAAAGCGGCGAGATGGCATTCAACACCTTGGAGGCGGTCTCCGACACCCTCTCCAAAATCAACATGGGAGAACAAAACCTCAACAAAAACGCAAAAGATTTTGAGCCGCTTTCGCTGACGCTCGCGCCGGGTGAAACAAAGCTTTTGCCGCTTGTTCTCGAATTTGATGAAGCATATCACAAATCGCTGGATGAAGTTTTCACAAATGGGCACTTCATCGACGGATTTGTCTTTGTCACTACGCAAAAACGAAGCTATGGCCTGCCCTATATGGGCTTTAAGGGCGATTTCGCCGCATCGCCGGTCCTCGATCTGGCGACAGAAGGCACGGAGCCTCTGTTCGGCGGCACCTATTTTGTGGTGGAGACGATGGATCGGCTGGAAAAAGCAGAGACTCCCGCTGTAGGTGACGTGGCCTTCTCGCCCAATGGGGATGGGCTCGGTGATATTCTCGCCTTCCATGCGCGCCAGCTTCGCAACACGGTATCCTCTGTCAGCACGATAACGAGTGAAACAGGTGAGGTGCTGTTCTACAGTGAAGCGGGGTATGCCATCAAATCGAACGGTTTGGATGCGGTCGTCTACGATCACGGATGGCACGGCGGAGATGATGTAAAGTCCCGCTTTGTTTTCCCCGACGGAAAATATACCCTGCGCGTGGAATACATCCTTGACGATCGCGCACAGCAAACCCAAACCTATACATACGATATTCTGTTAGACACGAAAAAGCCCGTGTTAAAAGAGCTTCGTCTTGACGGCACCGTGCTGCACATCGAAGCGGAGGACACCGGCGGCGTCAAGCTGATCAAAATCAGTCAAAGCATTGCAAAAGACGCCTTTACCGCTGAGACAGATGGCGGCTCCGCCGCGTTTGATCTGCGAGAATTTCAAGGAGATACGCTGTATTACGAGATCGTTGACTATGCGCTCAATTCGTTTGTGGGCAAGCTCTCCCTTTCCGAGCTTCGCGCCAAAGCGGAACAAAGCGCACCGTGACAAGGGCTGTGTAACAACATCTGAATGCATTTTTATGATGCACATCGCCCAAAGGAGGGCAGAAAGGACGCTTTCGCCGCGGCGGAAGCTGTGATCACATACATGAATCTGTACAAAATGCTGATCAGTGGGGCTCTCTGCGCCGCGCTGACGCTCACACCGCTTGCGGCACAACCGAAAGAAATTCCTTCCTATCAAGGCGAAGGAATGATCATCGCCGTCATTGACCGCGGCTTTGATCTGACACACGAGGTTTTTGCCAACCATGAGGGCGATGCCGCGCTGACCAAGGAGGCATCGGATGCTCTGCTTGCAAAGCTCTCCGACATCAAGGCGGAAAGCTGTTATGTCAGCGAAAAGATCCCCTTCGCCTATGATTATGCGGATCAAGACGCCGATGTGTCGATTGTGGGCAACGATCGCCACGGCACCGCCATGCTCTCGCTGATCGGCGGAAATCCCGCCGCATCGAGCTTAGGGGAATCCTTTGAGGGCAGCGCACCAAAAGCCCAGCTTCTCGCAATGAAGATTGCCGCAGATAAGGAAAGCGCCATTGACGATACGGCAATCTGCCGTGCGATCTCGGATGCGGTAACCATCGGTGCCGATGTTATCTACCTCGGCATCACAAAGTCGGGCGGCTTCGCCTACGATATAAAAAGCGGCATGGATGAAGCCATCCGCGCCGCCCATGATGCGGGCGTCATTGTTGTCGCATCAGCAGGAAGCACGGAAAGATACGGTACCGAAAGCTTCTACGACAAGGAGTACGGCATTTCGCAGGTCACCACCGAAAACCCTGACATTGGCACCATCGCCTTTCCGGCAAGTATGCCCGAGGTTTTTGCGGTGGGAAGCCACGATGTGAACTTCATCACGTCAGATGCCATTCTGCTGCCCGACGGGACCGGCATTCCCTACAGCGATTCCAATGAGATGTATAATATACTGACCGGCGGCACATCCTTTGCAAAGCACTTTGCGGGACAGAGCTTTGAATATGTGGTCACAAATTGCTTGGGTTCCGCAGAGGATCTGCAAAAAGCAGGCGATCTGACCGGAAAATTTGCAGTCATTGATCGCGGAACGCTCTCATTTTCCGAAAAAGCGATCAATGCGGCGGCGCTCGGTGCGGCAGGTATCATTGTGATAGACACAGAGCCCGATGTTATCGTTTCTCTTGAGGTTCTGATGGATCTGACCGATGCACCCATCCCCGCCATTTTGGTGTCGGGCAGTGCCAAAGCCGTGCTGGAAGCATCCGCAGAAAAGCGTTTCAGCATCGGTGAAAAGACAGATGTTCTTTTGAAACAAACGCCATCTCCATCAAGCTTTTCCGCCCGCGGAATCACTCCCGATCGACTGTTGAAGCCCGACCTTTCCGTCCGCGGAGAATCAACGCTTGTCGCGTCTTCAAACGGCAGTTATGCCATCATGAACTCCGTCGATGCCGCCGCCGCCAAGGCGGCGGGAATGCTCGCCTGCGTGAGACAGCGCGTCGAGGCGCAGTACGCACTTTCTCGCACCCAAACAGCGGATCTGACCAAGGCGCTGCTTGTTTCCTCCGCAACGCCCATGCTTCGACCGAGCACCGATTCGCTCATTTATTCTCCGCGTGCACAGGGCGGCGGTGCGGCTTCCGTCGAAGCCGCACTAACGGCAGAGCTTGTACTCACCGCAAACGGCAAACCGACGCTCTCTCTCGGAGACAGACTCTCCCGATGCTTTTTATTGGAGCTTACTGCAGAAAACATCGGTGACACCGAAAAAATATGCACGCTTGATGTGATCCTCGGTTCGGACAGCTTCGAGAGCTTCACCTACGAACAGTTGGACATTCCCGATGAGTTTACCGGCAGCGTTCCCTCTGCTTCCATTGGAAAGCTACCTTCCGATACAGCCACCTTCGTAGGACAGTTCACCCCCTTCAGGCAAGCAAGGATTTCCTACGGAGATGCATTCGGACAGCTCAACGCCTACGCGGAGGACTACGATCCCATGCAGATCACGCTACCGCCCCACAGCAAACGGACGGTTTATCTGAATGTTTCATTGCATCCCGAGGAATACGCGCTTTATCAAGAGAATTTTGAAAACGGCTTCTTTTTGGAGGGCTTTGCGCGGCTCTGCGACGGCGAGGAAACCGTCACGCTTCCCTTCTCCGGATTTTCCGATGATTTTTATGCCATCGACGCGCCGGATGCCGACCTCTACGGAGAGTTTGAGGGCATTTACGAAAAACGATGGCTTCTCCGCTATCTCGGTGACTCCAACTCCGAGCAGCGATCCTATGTGCTGGGAAGTGATCCCTTCCGTATCTTCGATGGCAAGGCATCCGCGTCAGCGCTGTATTTTTCGCCCATGGCAGACAAGAATTTTTCCACCGTTTATCTGAATCTTGGTCTGCTTCGCAGCATCACGGACGTCACCCTGCGTATTACAAACGAGGCAGGCGAGCTTGTCCGCGAGGAAGTCTTCGGCAATCTTGCCCGCACCCATGTCGCCAACGGCACCGGCATGCTCACAAGCCCTCTGCTTCCCATTTGGGACGGCTCCGCCGATGATTATCCCATGTATATCTATCCCGACGGAAGCTATGATATGCAGATCTCCTACCGCCTTGCACAGGGGCAGGCGTTGCGATCCTTTGGCTATACATTGCTGCTTGATTCCACCCGTCCCGAAATTCTGCGAACCGTATGCTCCGAGACGGACGGAATAACACTTCTTACCGTGGAAGCCACCGATAATATGGGCATCGAGCGCATCGTTGTGAGCGATAGCTTCGGACTGTATGCTTTGGAGACGGGGGACGCCACCTTTGACATCAGCGAAACCGAAGGCCGCCATCTCTATGTCGAGGTTTATGACAAAGCGATGAACCACTCGATCATTCGCATAGAAAATCCCCTCTATACGGCTTTTTCCGATGCGGGATGAACGCTTGCCCGCCAAATCGAAATAACAACAGACAGCAAAAGCGGCAGTAAGATTAAGCCCGCAAAGCCGAACAGCTTAGTTCCGACAAACATCGCCGTCAGTGTAAGCAGCGGATGAATCCCCATCTGTTTTCCCACAATACGCGGCTCCATAATATTGCGCACCAGCGCAATGACCGCCCATAGAATGACAAACCCCACAGCACGTCCGATGTTTCCCGAGACAAGGCAAAAAAGCGCCCAAGGCAGAAGAATTCCTCCGCATCCGATGAGGGGCAGCAAATCCGCAAAGGCGACGAGCGCGGCGACGGAAAAAGCATGCTCCACGCGCAGAAAAAGGAACCCCACCGTCAGCTCCGCGAAGGTGATGACCAAAATCAGCGCATAGGAACGGATATACCGCGCCACCGTTGCGCAAAAATGCTCCCGAAGCTCCCGTAAAAACGTCACCGTCCGTTTGGGCAGGGCAAATTTCACAAGGGAGAGCAATTCTTCAAAATCAACAATAAAAAAGAACGCGGAGATGACCGCGAATACAAGCTCGACCACAAAGCGCGGAATGCGCGCCGCAAAAGCGGAAATATGCGCCAGCGCCTGTACAGAAAGCTCGGACACCGCGTTGCCGAGCGAAGTGCGCATTGCTTTGAAAAACTCGCCTATATTCTCCGTGAAACCTCCGCCCGAAGCCCCTTCAAATCGGGCGATGATACCACTTACCCATGCAAAGGCGCCATCCATCAAAGGCGCCAGTTTTTCCGCATACAATGCAGGCAGTGCGCTTGAAAACTCGCCTGCCCATACCACAAACTGCACCACGGCAATGGTGATCAGCATGCCAACAGTGGCAAGGAACAGCAAAAGAATCATCACCGCCAAAGGCTTTCGCTTCATGTCGAATTTCAGCGCCAAAAAGCGCACGACGGGATTCAAAAAGGCGGCGATGAGAAAGCCGATGAGGAAGGGCATTATCATGAAAATTGCGTATTTCAGCGTCAAATAAATGATGCCCACAACCGTCAACAGATACGCTGTTCGAAGCAGAAACTCCTTCTTTTTTTCCGTAAGCTCACCTCCCTACCCATATTATTACGCGGCAGGGCGGCGTATATTCCCCAAAAGCAAGAAATCTCTATATAGAACAAATCCAAGATCATTACGAAAGGCAGTACCGATCCATGTCGAAAAAAAAGAGAAACCAGCAAACAGCTGCTGAAAAACAGCTGCTGAAAAAGGAACGCGAGGCGTTTGAAGCAACCAAGCGAAAGGTGAGAAAAGTCACAGCCATCGTCACCGCATCGCTCATTTTGCTGGCGGTTCTGGCATCCGTCGTTGGATATGCCGTCCACCAGATCCGTCTAAACAGAGGCGATTATTTGCGCCGCGAGATTGCGGCAGCCACATCCCAAACGGAGATCGACGGCGCAATGATGAACTACTTTTTCAACGACGTTTACAATACCTTCGTCGATTATTACGGCAGTTATGTCCAGTATTATGGACTTGACACCACAGCTCCTCTGCGCCATCAATACATTGATGAAACCACAAGCTGGTTTGATTATTTCATGTCCGGCGCAAAAACGACCGTTACCAATCTGCTTGCTCTGAAGGATGACGCCGATGAGGCAGGCACACAACTTTCCCAAGAGCAGAAAGAAGCCCTGCGCGTGCGTGCATCCGAGACGGACGAGGGCTTATACGGCCGCGGCGTGAATCAAGACGATATTTATGCCGTGAAGCTTTTGGAGGCGCAGGCATACGGTCATCAGTTTGCAAAGCGTACCGCGTTTGCACCTACGGATGCGGAAATCACCGAGGAGTTTGAGAAGAATAATTCTAAATACACAAAGACAGATTACCTTGCATTTCCGCTCTATTACAGCGAAAATGGCATGAGCGAGGACGAGGCGAAGGCTTGGGCTGACAAGCTGGCTGCAACCAAAACCGAGGATGCGTTTGTTTCCATGTGTAAGGAAATCCTTCTTTTCGAGGATCCCGCCATGAGCAAAGAGGACATCGACAATTCGCTGGGGCTGGCGAAAAACAGCGGCATGCTTTTGACGGAGGGAAACGAGATGTCCGAGTGGGCATTCTCCGCAAAAACGGGGGATACGCATATTTTCCCTAACCAGGAGGAGACCTCGTACACCGTTTGTATGCTGACTGCGGAACGTTATCCCGATGAAAGCCGTACTGTACACATGCGGCATATCCTGCTGACGGACAGAATCTACGGAAACCGCGACAAAGCATTGAAGGCGGCGCAGGATTTGTTAACAAGATGGCAGGCATCCGGCGCATCCGCAGAAGCATTCGCACTTTTGGCGCTGGAAAAATCTGAGGACACAGGATCGTATTATAACGGCGGGAAATACGAATATGCGGTGGATGGACAGTTTGAGACTGCAATCAACGATTGGTGCTTTGACGTTTCGCGAAAAGTTGGCGATACAGGCGTGATCGAAACGGATATCGGTGTTCACATTCTGCTGTTTGAAGGCGAAGGGCCCTCTGCCTATCAGGCAAGCGTGGCGAATACCATCGCATCACAGCGGATTTCCGAATATCTCACCGAGATCACAAAAACACATCCCGTGGTATTTGACGAAAACGTTCTGGATATGATCCCATAGAAAAAGCCCGTCGATTTCCGATGAAATCGACGGGCTTCTTTCTTTTAGTGCTTATTTGAACAGCTTCTTGATTCTTTCTGCCGCTTCCTTGGTGCGCTCGCGATCGCCGAAGGCGGTCAGGCGGAAGAAGCCCTCACCCATTTCGCCGAAGCCAGCACCGGGCGTGCCAACCACATTTGCCTTGGTGAGCAGCAGGTCAAAAAAGTCCCACGAGCCCATATTGTTCGGGCATTTCAGCCAAATGTAAGGCGAGTTTACGCCGCCGGTATACCAAATGCCAAGAGTATCCAGAGCCTCGGTGATAATCTTTGCATTGGAGCGATAATATTCAAGATTTTCCGCAATCTGCTTTCTGCCTTCCTCGGTGAAAACTGCAGCAGCAGCCGCCTGTACCGGATAGGAAACGCCATTGAACTTGGTAGTTTGACGACGCAGCCACAGCTTATTGAGCTTCACGCCCTCGCTCTCAAGCTCCATCGGAACAACCGTCCAGCCGCAACGCGTGCCTGTGAAGCCCGCCGTCTTGGAGAAAGAGCAAAATTCGATGGCGCATTCTCTCGCTCCCTCAATCTCAAAAATGGAGCGAACCAGCTCTTTCGTCGTAACGAAGGATTCATACGCCGCATCAAAAAGAATAACCGCGCCCTTCTTCTTCGCAAAATCCACCCACGTCTTCAGCTGTTCGTGGTTATAAGCCGCGCCAGTAGGATTGTTCGGGGAGCAGAGATAAATAATATCCGCATCCATGGCATCGTCGGGCATGGGAAGAAAATGATTTTCGGCAGTTCCCTGCATATAGCGGATCGTTCTGCCATCCATGATGTTGGTGTCCACATATACGGGATAAACCGGATCGGGAACGAGCACCACGTTATCCTTGGAGAAAATGTCAAGAATGTTTCCAAGATCGCTCTTTGCGCCATCGGAAATGAAGATCTCGTCCGCTTCCAGCTCCACGCCGTCTTCTGCCTTGTAATAATCCTTGATCGCATTCTTCAAAAAGTCATAGCCCTGCTCGGGACCGTATCCCTTGAAAGCTTCCTTTGTACCCATTTCGTCCGATGCCTTATGAAAAGCATCCACGACTGCGGAGCAAAGAGGAAGCGTTACATCGCCGATACCGAGACGGATAATGTCCGCATCGGGATTTTGCGCCTTGTAAGCCGCTGTTTTCTTTGCGATGTCAGAGAACAGATAGCTCTCCTTCAATTTGAGATAATTTGCATTGATCTTCATCTGTATGACCATTGCTTTCACGATCGTGAAAGCATCCTTTCCGCCCTTATGGGGCTTGATTTGCACAGTATAACATGGGCGGGAAATTTATTTTCCGGCTTCGTTTGCTGCTATCATATTTTGATATTATATTATAACATATGAAAGTGCGTTTTTCAATGGATAAATTATGAACGACTGCAAAAAATCACACAAACATGCACCTGCAAGCCTCTGCTGTTTTTGTGACACCTTTGTATGCGCCTATTGACACGCATTCTAACGTGTGATATAATAATATCACTATATATATTCCAACAATTTCTCGGGAAAGGCAGACTTGCGATGCAAGTCAAGGTATGGATTATGAACTGCAAATTACTCGCCGACAGCATTCTCGCCAACGTGAGCAAGGTCATTTACGGCAAGGAACGTCAGATCAAATTGGTGCTTGCCGCCATGTTTGCAGGCGGACACGTTCTGCTCAACGATATCCCCGGCACGGGCAAAACCTCTCTTGCAAAATCCCTCGCAAAATCAATCTCCGGCGATGTACGCCGCATCCAGTTTACCCCCGACCTGCTGCCAAGCGATATTACCGGCGTCAACTTTTTTGACCAAAAAACCTCGGATTTTATCTTCCGAAAAGGCCCTATCTTCGCAAATATCGTCATCGCCGACGAAATCAACCGAACCACGCCCCGTACCCAGTCTGCGCTGCTTGAGGCGATGGAAGAACGACAGGTTTCCATTGACGGCGTAAGCTACCGTCTTGACGATCCCTTCTTTGTCGTTGCCACCGAAAATCCCATTGAATCGCAGGGCACCTTCCCGCTTCCCGAGGCGCAGATCGACCGCTTTTTGATGAAGCTTTCCCTCGGTTATCCTTCCTTTGAAGCGGAAAAATCCATCCTCACCGGACATGAGATCGTCAGTCCGTTGGAATCGCTTGCCCCCGTCTGCACGCTCGGCGATATTGCCGCCGTCAAAAAGGCTTGCCGTGCCATCCATGTGAGCGAGCGCATCGCCGATTATATCGTTCGTATCGCTGTCGCCACCCGCGAAAGCGAGCGTATCCGACTTGGCGTTTCGCCGCGCGGAACATTGGCGCTTCTGCATACCGCCAAAGCATGGGCTGCCATTGACGGCAGAGAGTATGTTCTTCCCGATGATGTCAAAGCCATCGCCGCGCCCGTACTCGCACATCGCATCATCTCTCGCTCCCAATCCTCCGCCCGCGTCACCGATGCATCGGAGAATATCATTGATTACATCATCGACACCATTCCCGCGCCCATAGAATAAGATGCCCCATCGGAAAATTTGCCCCCATCGGGGAGAAAGGTGGTCATATACATGCTGTTTGTTGCAGTGGCGATCATGATCATCATCGCCTATTTTGTGCAGATGCGTATATATAAAAAGCACACCTTTGAACGGCTTTCCTACAAAGCCTCGCTGGATGCAACGGAAGCCACCGTTGGAGACGACATTTATTTATTTGAGGAATTGACCAACGAAAAGGTGCTTCCTCTGCCCTATATCAAGGTCTGCTCATCCCTGCCCGAGGGACTCTCCTTCCGTCTTTCCATGGAGGAGGACGGCAAACTGCGCGAAATGTATGCCCCTGCCGTGGAGAGCATGTTCGTAATGAAGGGGCGTCAGCGCATCAAACGGCGCTGGCGCATCGCCTGCCGCAAGCGCGGCGTTTATACACTCGGGGATGTGGTCATCGTGGCAAACGATCTGATCGGCTATAATGCCCATTCTGCGGGATTATCCATGCCGCGGCTCAAATCCACCACCGTAACGGTGCTCCCCGTCGCCGTGGATCTGGAACGTGATTTTACCTCCACGAAATTCTTTTCGGGCGACATTATCACAAACCGATCGCTGCTTACGGATCCCATGCTCCGCGCAGGTGCCAGAGACTATACCCCTGTCGATCCGATGAATCGCATCAATTGGAAGCTCTCCGCCTCCCATGCCCGTCTCATGGTCAATGTGGAGGAGTATGTGCAAAAAATCCAATCCAACGTCATTCTCAATATGTGCTCCCATATGATCGAGCGCGATCCCACCGTCCCCGCCAATCCCGAATTTGTCGAATACAACATCACCGTAGCCGCATCTCTGCTGGAGCGCTTTGCGTCCAATAACATCCCCGTGCGGCTGATCGCCAATACACCGCCGGAAACCATCCATGGGGATTTTATTGCGGGAAATGATGAAAAAGGCAAGCAGATCCTTGTTACACCGCCCTTTTCCGGCAAAAACGGATTGCTCGAAGCCATGCGGACCCTTGCCGTGCTGGAAATGAAGATCTCCATGCCCGTGGAAGCAATGCTCGATTACATCCTCGCCGCGCCGCATTTTTTTGCGGAGAACGGCAACATTGTTTTCGTTACATCGGTCTTAGATGAACGCATGCTGGTGTTCCACGAGCAGATGGCGAAAAAGGACATTGAGGTTATCTTCTATGTCACCACCTCCAATCGCGGCACCAATGTGATCCCACCCAATGTAAAGGTGTTCTACCGTACCTATTTCGATTCCTACAAGGGAGGTGGCTATGTTGGCTGACAAGCAAAGGCTGATCGGCTACGCAAAGCGAGTGGGCGCCGCTGCAGTGGATCCCATCTGCAATCTCATCGCCGCCCTGGGTATCCTTGCCATGGTGGTGCAGGTGGCTTATACCATTCTGGCGACCATCAACTGCGGTGCGCTTGCAGTCATCATCCCCATTTTCGCTTATACCGTCGGCTATTTTTTGCAGAGCGTGATGTTCTTTTTCATGAAGCATCGGACGGAGGATGACAACTCCTATGAGGGCGTCACCGATTTTTTGAATATGAGGCTCGCCATGATCCCCATCGCGGTCATGCTCATTGTTTCCTGCATGCTGTACGGTACATTCTTCGAATTTTTCCGTCAGCTCATGTTGGCAGATATCCTCCGTTCCTTTGATGAATACTCCATCCAGCCGTTTCTTTGCGTAATCATGGTCTTTTTCTGTGGCGGTGCAGGTGTTGTGGTGCGATTCTATCCCTACGGCAGACTGATGAGCGAGCGAGTACTGATCGTCTGTCTTGCCATCAGCACGCTCTGTGCGCTTTTTTCAAGCAACTCTCTCTTCACAGGCGCGCTGTTTACCATCTATGCCGCGTGTACGATCCTGCTCATGAATCAAGCGTATATCATGCGTTCCTACCGCTCGCTGACCGTAACAAAAATCACCGCAAATGCCAGACTTTACAGTATGCGCATGATGCTTCTCTGCCTTGTGCTGACCGCATTTGGCGGCATCATTGTATTCATCGCCGTCAACGGATTGTGGCGCGTGCTAATGTTCTTATTCTATCTGCTGATCTTTCAAATTTTATCCATCCGCACGAACGGAACCTCCCGCTACGATGAAATTGTACCCGCGGAGGATTACGTTTTCGGCGGCAATCCCATAGCGGAGCTTACCAATAAGCTCTCGCTGTTCGGCTTTATATTGCTGGCGATCTTCGCCGCGGTATTCTTCATCTTCGGACGGCATGCGGATGTGCGACGCATTTTTGATGCCATCAAACAGTGGTTTGATGAATTTGTCGCCCTGTTCATGGGCAACCGCGAGTTTGTGCGAGAGCCGGAGATCAACTACAAGGACGAGGTGGAAGTCCTGGACAAGGTAAAAAACACCCGTACAGGCGAGGCTCTTTCCCGCATCGACAGACTGACACTGCGCGAATTCAACAGCGAAATGGCAGGCTTCAAAACCAATGAGGAGCGACTTTCCTACTCCTATCTTGTCATGATCAAGCTGTTATCCGAGCTGAACACCTCACTGCGCCGTTCGGATACACCGCGCGAGCTTTCGGAAAAAATTTCGGCAACCATGGAATTCCCCGGCATCAAGGAGATCACCGATTTGATCGAAGACATCAAATACGCAGAAACCTCTCAGGACGACGATACCGCAAAGCGTGTGCTTCAAAACGTGCGCGCGATGGTGGAACGTCATCTCATATAAAAGTATAAAAAAGCATTGTAACCGTCCCCTCATGTGATCGGGCGATTACAATGCTTTTCTTTTTTCAGCGAAATGCGCCAAACTTTTACAGAATCACGGGGAGCGGCTTATCCGCCACGATCTCGTCATCGGTGACCAAGCAATCCACCGCGAGCAACGAAACCGATGCCGCCGATGCTTCCCGAAGTGCCGCTCCAAAGGCTGCATGCGTTTCGTCGTTGGGGCGCACACAGCAAGCGCCCTTCAACTGCACCACAAACAACAGCTTCGCACCGAAGCCATCCGCCGCGCAGGCTATCAGTTCCTTAATATGCTTGACACCGCGCTCCGTGGGAGCATCGGGAAAATATGCGTCACCGTCCCTGACCAGCGTCACGCCCTTCACCTCCAAAAAGGTTTGATGCTCCCCTTCCGTGATACAGAAGTCGAAGCGGGAAGCGCCCTTTGTCACCTCGCGCGCGATCTTTGCATGCGGATAAAGATGCCGCAGGTATTCCTCTGCCACATCGTTGGCGATCTGCGAATCGATGTTGACCGTTCCAAGTGAGGGAGATTCCACGGCGACAAGATCAAACCGGGTTTTGCGGGCGGGGTTCTCTGCATGAGAAAGCACCACATTCGCGTTTTCCACAAGCAACTCCTTCAAACGCCCCGTGTTTTTCACATGCACCGTTTCATGCTTTCCGTCAAGCAGAACCACGGCTGTAAATCGGTTTTCGCGGCGCACGAATGTCGCTCGGCAAGTAGATTTGTACTTCATTATGATCTCCTTCGTCTTCGCTTAATGCGAAGGCTTCCTTTCTGAATTTTTCGCGAGATGCTATCAAAAGATCACTAATACGGGCTACAGAGGGCAGAAAAACAAAAATTTAACATATTTATTTTCACAATCCTATTGATTTACCGCGCGAAATACGATATAATAATAAGAGTAAAAATATTTATATCATGAACAGGAGCGTAAAAACATGGCACTTGTAACAACAAAAGAAATGTTCAAAAAAGCATATGAGGGCGGCTACGCCATCGGTGCTTTCAACATCAACAACATGGAGATCGTTCAGGCGATCACCGAAGCTGCGGGCGAAGTAAAGTCCCCCGTTATTCTTCAGGTTTCCGCAGGCGCGCGCAAGTACGCAAAGCAGGAATATCTGCTTGCTTTAGCGAACGCAGCAATCAAGGATGCAGGCATTGACCTTGCTCTCCACCTTGACCACGGCGCTGATTTCGAAATCTGCAAGGCATGTATCGACGGCGGCTTCACATCCGTTATGATCGACGGCTCTCACCACTCCTTCGAGGACAACATTGCCCTCACCAAGAAGGTCGTTGAATACGCACACGCAAACGGCGTAGTCGTTGAGGGTGAGCTTGGCGTTCTTGCAGGCGTTGAGGACGAGGTTTCTTCTGATCATTCCTCCTACACCCGTCCCGAGGAAGTAGAAGAATTCGTCGGCAGAACCGGCGTTGACTCCCTCGCAATCTCCATCGGCACCTCCCACGGCGCGTACAAGTTCACCGCTGCACAGTGCACCAGAAACGAAAAGGGCATTCTTGTTCCCCCGCCGCTTCGTTTTGATATTCTCGAAGAAATCGGCAAGCGTCTTCCCGGCTTCCCGATCGTTCTCCACGGTGCATCCTCCGTTCCGCAGGAATGCGTTGCAGAGATCAACGCGCTGGGCGGTAAGCTTCCGGATGCTGTGGGCATTCCGGAGGAACAGCTTCGTCAGGCAGCACGCATGGCAGTCTGCAAGATCAACATCGACTCCGATATCCGTCTTGCTATGACTGCAGGAATTCGCCGCGTTTTCGCGGAGGATCCCTCCGTATTCGATCCCAGAACCTACCTCACCGTTGCGCGTGCAGAAGTCAAGAAGATGGTTGCACACAAGATCGTCAACGTGCTCGGTTCTCAGAATACTCTTTAATTTATGCAACTTCATCGGTGCCGCAGCATACGCTTCGGCACCGAAATTTTCAGCCACCTTTTTGAAAGGAGTGCTTCCACATTATGAAGTGGACGGAAACTTTCCGCATCAATTCCCATGACTGCGACGCGTCGGGAATCGTTCGTGCATCGCTGATCCTGCGCTACATGCAGGAAACAGCGAATTTACAGATGAAAAATCTCGGACCGACCTATGAGGAGCTGAGGGAGCGCGGAGCCGCGTTCATTCTCAGCCGTATCAATATCAGCCTATATAATCCGCTGCATGCTTATGAGGAGATCACCGTCTCCTCTTGGGGCTGTGAAAGCCGCGGTGTCAGCTTCAATCGCTGTTATCAGCTGCGGCGCGGCGA
>JAZTWJ010000015.1:0-13247 GCA_045635785.1 Candidatus Flemingiibacterium sp. | reverse complement strand
CTTAAATCTGCGAAGAGCGCTGTCAAGCGATTCATTTTCTTTTACTCTGACCTCTGCCATTCTACAATCCCTCCCTCCGCAAGTGGAAAGGAGATATTTCCTACATATCTCCGAGATTTCATCTCTAGTATATTATACTATAAAATCTCGCGGGTGTCAAGAGATATTTGCAATTTTTTTGAAATATATTTAGAAACGAATCGGTTCGTGATTCATCGTATTCATAAATATCAAAAATATCTGATGAAACATCCTCAAGGTTAAGCTCTTGCATCAACAACTCAGTGAATTCTCCTATGTCCGTCCCGGGTTCCACGCCGATCTTTTTACAATTATCAGAAAAATCTATCCATGACTCTCGCATAATATAATCACCGAGTTTCAGAAAGGCTCTCTCACTTTAGAGCGCGCCGTCTCTAACTCGCTTTTACTATATTTGACCTGCTCAATGACAATATTATTTTATTAACAGCACCTCTCTATTTTATTTTTTACCATTGTCATGGTATATACATTATATCATGCCTTTTTGCGGTATGAAATATACTTATACTAAGCGTTTCGTTAATAAATAAAAAACGTGAGAAAGCGGCTTTTACTTTCTCACGTTTCTTTGTTTTTATCTCACAACAATATTGACGATCTTATTGGGAACGCTGATCTCCTTGACGATGGTTTTTCCGTCGAGATACTGCGCCATACGCTCATCTGCCTTAACAAGAGCAATGGCATCCTCTTTGGAGGTGTTCAAGGGGATCTCCTTGGTAAACTTCAGCTTGCCGCTGACCTGCACCGCGATCTCCACAACCGAATCCACCGTCTTTGCTTCGTCATATGCCGGCCATTCCGCTGTTGCACACAGACCTTTGCCGCCGATATTTTCCCAGATCTCCTCGCAGAGATGGGGTGCATAGGGGCAGAGCATTCTGACAAAGATGCCAAGCTCGTCCTTTGTCAGCGAGCCGACCTCGTAGATCTCGTTGATGAGGCTCATCATCGCCGCAATGGCGGTGTTGAACTTCATGTCTTCAATATCCTGCGAAACCTTCTTGATGGTTTTGTGGAAGGAGGACTCTAATTTCGCAGTCACGCCTTCGTCCTTCGCCATATCGCACAGACCTGCCACGCGATCGAGGAAGCGCTTCACGCCCTTGACAGAGCTTTCGTTCCACGGAGCCGCAGATGCGTAGTCCCCCATGAACAGCACATATACACGCAGAACATCCGCGCCGTATTCGTTGACAACATCTAACGGGTCGATGACGTTGCCCTTGGACTTGGACATTTTGTCGCCGTCCGGACCGAGGATCAAGCCCTGTGCGGTACGCTTTGCGTAAGGCTCATCCACCGGAACCTCGCCGATGTCATACAGGAAGCGATGCCAGAAACGGGAATAGATCAAATGGCGGGTAACATGCTCCATACCGCCGTTGTACCAGTCAACGGGCAGCCAATAATCCAGCGCCTCCTTGGATGCGAACACATCCGCATTCTTGGGATCGCAGTAGCGCAGGAAGTACCAGGAAGAGCCTGCCCACTGGGGCATGGTATCCGTCTCGCGCTTTGCATCGCCGCCGCACTTGGGACACTTGCAGTTGACATAGGAATCGATCTTTGCAAGAGGCGATTCGCCGCCTTCACCGGGCGCAAAGTTTTCCATATTCGGCAGTTTGAGAGGCAGTTCCTCGTAGGGAACACCCACCATGCCGCACTTCGGGCAATGTACAATCGGGATCGGCTCGCCCCAATAACGCTGTCTGTTGAACGCCCAGTCCTTCATCTTGTACTGTACGCCCTTTTCGCCCACACCCTTTTCGCCGAGATAGGTGAGCATCTTTGCGATGGCTTCCTTCTTGGTGGTGATACCATTGAGGAATTCGGAGTTGACCATTTCGCCGTCGCCGGTATAAGCTTCCTTCGAAATGTCGCCGCCCTTGATGACTTCGATGATGTCGATGCCGAACTTCTTTGCGAAATCGTAGTCACGCTCGTCATGTGCAGGCACCGCCATGATCGCGCCGGTGCCGTAGCCCATCATAACATAGTCGGAAATGTAGATCGGAATCTCCTTGCCGGTTGCGGGATTGACCGCGACAAGACCGTCGATGCAAACGCCCGTCTTGTCCTTTACGAGCTGGGTGCGCTCAAATTCGGTTTTCTTCGCGCATGCTTCTTTGTATGCATCCAGTGCGTCGATATTCTTGATCTGCCCGCGATATTTTTCAATAATGGGATGCTCGGGCGCGATTACCATGAAGGTAACGCCGAACATGGTGTCGGGACGGGTGGTGTAAATGCGGAGGCTTTCGCCTACATCTGCACCGTTCAGAGTCAGCTTGAAGTTTGCAAATGCACCTTCGGAACGACCGATCCAATTTTCCTGCTGGAGCTTGATATTCGGCAGATAGTCCACCTTTTCGAGGCCCTGCAGCAGCTTGTCAGCATATTCGGTGATACGCAGATACCAAACGTCCTTGGATTTCTGCACCACATCGTTGTGGCAAATATCGCATTTTCCGCCCTGGGAATCCTCGTTGGAGAGAACGACCTTGCAATGCGGGCAGTAGTTGACCAGCGTTGTTGCACGGAATACCAGACCTGCGTCAAACATCTTACGGAAGATCCACTGTGTCCACTTGTAGTAGCCTTCCTCGGTGGTATCGACAACGCGATCCCAATCGAAGGAGAAGCCCACGCGCTTGAGCTGGGAGGTAAACTTTTCAATATTCATATCCGTGACCTTGCGCGGATGGATTCCTGTCTTGATCGCATAGTTTTCGGTGGCCAGACCGTAAGCATCGAAGCCCATGGGGAACAGCACGTTATAGCCCTGCATTCTTCTCTTGCGGGAGATGACCTCAAGTCCCGAATATGCCTTGATGTGACCGACGTGCATACCTGCGCCGCTGGGATAGGGGAACTCTACAAGGCCGTAGAATTTCGGTTTCGAATAATCCTCGGACGCCTTGAAAACACCCGTCTCTTCCCATTTGCCCTGCCATTTTTCTTCAATGGCTCTGAAATCGTATTTCATAAAATCTTCCTCTATATTTCTAAATTTTTTACGGAACGAGAATGTCGCTGATGTCGATGCTCTCCGCATCGCCCCACAGCTTTTCGAGTTTATAGAAATCGCGGTTTTCGCGATTCATAATATGCACGATCACGCAGCCGAAGTCGATGGCGACCCACTCTCCCTCGCTGTAGCCGTCTATGCGAAGCGATTTTACACCGCTTTGCTCCAGCTTATACTCCGCCTCGCCCGCCAAAGCCTTGATGTTGGTGTTGGAGGTGCCGCCGCAAATGACAAAATAATCGGCAATAATGGTGTGATCCGCAATGCGGAGCAGCTTGATGTCGCGGCCTTTTTTCATGTCCAGCACATGCACCAGTGTCTTTGCGATCTCAATCGGCTCTGCCGACGAAAGATCGGGAAACTGTTCGGTTGTGATATTTTTGTTGTTATCCATATTCAATCTCCGTTTCGAATTTAATTCAGCGGAATATTGATGCCGCCGTTGTTGATGTCTTCGCCTGTTTTTTCATCCGGCTTGACCTGCACGACCTCATCATTTGGGTCGGCGTGATAAATCTTTGAGAACACTTCCACATTCGGATCGGTGAACGCCGCGTTCGGATCAAACAGCGCATCGGTAATTTCGCGGTTATAAACATTGAAGTGCGCGTTGACCGCCTGTAGCGCCGCCGCGCGGTTCATGATGTAATACCATGCGCCCGTATTGGTCTGCTGTGCCGTGCCATGCAGCGTCATCATCGAAATTTTTGCCATATCGACGCCGATCAGCTCCTTGGCGTAGATGATGATATCCGCCAGCGGCACATCCGTGGTCACATATTTGAACATATCCTCCATCAGCGCGGGGATCTTCGAAAGGGTCAGGTTGCTTTTCATCTGCTTGAACAGCGCCGCCATAAAGATTTTTTGTGCATCCATGCGTCCGATGTCCGCCTGCACAAAGCCGCTGCGGAAGCGTACAAACATCTCCGCCTTCTCTCCGTCAAGCAGTTGCGGTCCCGGCTCCAGATGAATGTTCAGATCTTGGAACGGATCCTCATAATCCATAGCATAGGGCACATCCATCCAAACACCGCCGATGGTGTTGATAATCGAGCGGAAGCCCGCAAGATCCACGTGAACATAGCCGTCGATCTGAATGCAGAGCGATCGTTCCAACAGCTCGGTCATATCCGCCATGCTTTCGCGCAGAAGCTCGCTTTGCGAAAGCTTGGGGTTCTCGGCTCGATTGTCGTTGCGGATCATGGCGAGTCCGGCATTGATCCTTCCTGTAATTTCTTCGGAACGAATATAGGTATCACGGGGGATCTGTAAAATGCTGAGACTGCCCTCGCGCATGTTGAAGTTAACGATCATCAAAACATCGGTATTCCATGAACTTTTGTCCCGTCCTACCACAAGGAAATTAACCGTTTCCGTATCACGCACATACGGATCTTCCTTGGGTTCGTCCTCCGCGGTGGTTTCACTCGGATTCTTCGGCTGATCCGGAGGCAATGTCGTTTCGATCGGAAAGGGGACATCCGTATCGACCGACGGTCGGTACATCTTCAAAAAAGCCGCACCGCAGGCAATCGCTGCAAAGATCGCCACCGTTACGGCGATCACTACCACCAAGGCAACCGAAAGCCGATGCTTTTTCGGATGCCGTTTGTTGCTGTTTTTCATTGTCTATGGCCTTGCTTTCACCGCGTGAAAGCTACCTTTCTGCCCTTTTGGGCCGGGTTTGCACAAAAGTATGTGGTTATATCTGTCATTGGGATGCTCTTGCATCAAGCAGAGAATTACGGGCAGCCACGGTATCCGTGTGGATCGGATCGCCGTCCGCCAAAAGCCCGCGAATGGTCATATCAAAGGATAACACAAGCGTATCCGTAAGGAGCGCCTCGCGCGCCGCAGGATCCTTCGCGGCATCAAGTCCGCTGTAAAAATATCTTCTAAGCTCCACGCAGTCACAAAACGTGCGCGTATCTTCGATATAATCCGCCAAATATAAAAGCTTTTCACCGAGCGTCATATCGCTCCGTCCCGTGGTATGCCATCGGATCGCCGAAAGGATCGCCGCATCCGCAAACGCGGGGAAACTTTGCGGGATCATCGCGGCTGCCGTGCGGGCATGGAAGGTTTTCGGCATGCGTTTGTCTTCCTCCGTATAGGCAATCCCAAAGAAATCGCACAGCCGAAGCTGTTCCTCCAAGGGACGCTCCTTGGTCACATCGTGCAAAAGCGCCGCCGCGCGGAGCGTATATTCGTCGTCCGGCGCATAGACAGATGCCAGCGAAGTGATCTCCCGCTCCACCCCAAGGGTGTGCTTCAGACGTTTTTCCCTCATATGGGAGCCTATGGTTTCCCGCAGCTCCGAAAGGAGCTGTTCTTGCTCTTTTGTTATCATAATTTTAGTCCTTATTTTCCTTTGCTTTTACAGACGATACAGACCGCGCTCTGCGATATATGCCGCCACCGCAGACGGAATCAACCCCTCGGTTGATCGCCCCGACTGCACCCGCGCCCGCAGCTCCGTGGAGGAAAGCACCGTGGGCGGTTCGTCGATTTGGTGGATCTTCGCACCGAATCGCTCCGCATATTCCTTGCATTTATCTGCAATGCGAACAACGTTTTCCGCATCCGCTTCTCTGCGCATCAGCACGATCTCCGCAAGACGGAAAATATCCTCAGCCCGCTTCCAATTGGCAAGCGTCAGGAACATATCCGTTCCCACGAGAAGAAACAGCCTTGTATCCGCCGCCGCAAAATGCTCCAGCGTCAACACGGTATAGCTCGTCTCGGCGCGCTTGATCTCAAAATCGCAAACAGAAAGCCTCGCATCGCATCCGGCAAAGGCAAGCTGCAGCATCTCAAAGCGCTCCGCGTCCGAAGCTCCCTCCACCGCCGCCTTATGCGGCGGCTTGGCGGTTGGCATGATAAGCAGCTCATCCAGCCGCATATCCGCAAGAAACGCCTGTGCGGCACGCACATGCCCGAGATGCACGGGGGAAAAGGTTCCGCCGTAAATTCCGAGCCGTTTCATTTTGCAAGCGAAAGGTCAATTTTCTTGTGATCAATCGACTCGCGGTAAAGGACAAAGCGAGTTCCGATGACCTGCACCACATCCGCGCCAACCTCTGCCGCAATGGCATTTGCCGCTTCCTTTGCGCTGTAGTCACAATTGTCCAGCACACGCAGCTTGATCAGCTCGCGTGCTTCGAGCGCGTTGCCGATCTGCTCGCACATATTCTCGGTGATGCCGCCCTTTCCGACCTGAAAAATGGTGTCGTACATCGCCGCCATGGAGCGCAGATATGCGCGCTGTTTACTTGTCAGCATTCTTTTCAATCTCCGTAATATAGTCTTTCAATTTTTCTGCGAATTTACGCATCGCCTGTCCGCGATGGCTGACGGAATTCTTTTCATCCGCGCTCAGCTCGGCAAAGGTTTTGCCAAAGGCTTCGCAGTAGAACAGCGGATCATAACCAAAGCCGCCATCTCCCTGAGGCGCACGGAGAATTTTTCCGTCCACTTTGCCATCGAACTGCCATTCAGTGCCGTCGGGAAAGGCGCAAGTCACGACGGTGCGGAAGCTTGCGGTGCGCTTTTCATCGGGCACATCCGCAAGAGCCGCAAGCAGCTTTTCGTTGTTTTTTTCATCGGTGGCGCCCTCGCCCGCATAGCGGGCGGAATATACGCTGGGTGCGCCATTTAACGCATCCACCGTCAAGCCCGAATCATCCGCCACACCAATGTAGCCGAGTCTTGCGGGCACAGAAGCCTTGATGTGCGAATTTTCGGCGAAGGTCGTTCCGTCCTCTATAATTTCATCGGTGTATCCGATGGTATCGAGTCCCATCACCGCTATATTGGACGAAATTTCTTTCAATAAAGTTTCAAGTTCACAAATTTTTTTATCATTTCTTGATGCAAGAACCAACTTCAGCATAATGCTCCCCTTTCACAGGACTTCCTTTCCCGTATCAAACAGGGCGTCCACAAAATCCTTTGCCTCGAATTCCTGCATGTCGTCCATTTTTTCGCCAACACCAATAAATTTCACGGGAATGTCCAACTCCTTCTTGATGGAGAATACGATGCCGCCCTTGGCGGTTCCGTCCAACTTGGTCAAAACAAGTCCCGTAATATTTGCGGCATTTTTGAATTCCTTTGCCTGACTGACCGCATTCTGACCGGTGGTGGCATCCAAAACCAATAAGGTCTCGCGGGCTGCATCCGGCAGCTCTCTTTCAATGATGCGGTTGATCTTTGCCAGCTCATCCATCAGATTTTTCTTGTTGTGAAGCCGTCCTGCCGTATCGACGATCAGCACATCGGCGCTTCTTTTTTTCGCCGCGCTGACCGCATCAAACACCACCGCCGCGGGATCGGAGCCCTCGGTATGCTTGATCAGCTCCACGCCTACGCGATCCGCCCAAACCTGCAGCTGGTCGATGGCAGCCGCACGGAAGGTATCCGCCGCCGCCAGCATCACATGCTTGCCCTGCGATTTCAGACGATTTGCAATTTTTGCAATGGAGGTGGTTTTTCCCACGCCGTTGACGCCGATCACCAAAATCACCGACGGCGTGGTATCAAGGCGCAGTGCCTCGCCCTCGCCGATCATGCCCACAAGAATCTCCTGCAATGCCGTTTGGCAATCGGCGGGATCGGTGAGCCGATCCTCCTTGATGCGATCACGGAGCTGTTCGATGATCTCCTCGGAGGAGAGAACGCCCACATCTGCCATGATGAGCAGCTCCTCTAACTCCTCTAACATATCCTCGTCAACCTTGGCAAAGCTCTTAAACAGGTTGTTCACCTGTCCGAACAGCGCATTTTTTGTTTTGGAAAGGCCTGCCTTCAGCCTGTCAAAAAAGCCCATTTATAAGTCTCCCATCTTTTCTTCGGCTTGATTCATATCAAGAGCCAGCACCTTGGAGATGCCGCGCTCCTGCATGGTCACGCCGTAAATGCGGTCTGCGATCTCCATCGTGCCGCGTCTGTGTGTAATAATGATAAACTGCGTTTTGTCCGAATAATGTCCGAGATAATCGGCAAAACGGAAGACATTCGTCTCATCCAGCGCCGCCTCGATCTCATCGAAAATGCAGAAGGGCGTGGGATTCACCTGCAGGATCGCGAAGATCAGCGCGATCGCCACAAACGCCTGCTCTCCGCCGGAAAGAAGCGTCATGCTCTTGATGATCTTGCCGGGCGGTGCCACGCGGATCTCAATGCCGCTGGTCAAAACATTCTCGGGATCGCTGAGCGAAAGCTCCGCGGCACCTCCGCCGAACAGCTGACCGAATACGATTTTGAAGTTGCGGTCGATTTCCTCAAAGGCACGGATGAAGGTTTCCCTCATTTCCGCTTCCAGCTTCACAATGATGACCAGCAGATTCTCCTTTGACTGATTCAGATCGGCGATCTGCGCGCTCATGAAATCGTGGCGCTCCTTCACCTCGGCGTATTCGTCTATGGCAGACAGATTCACATTTCCAAGCGCCTTCAGTTTAGCGCGGTAATCGTTCAGCTCCGCCGCCACGGCAGTATGATTTTCCTCGGTAACCTCGGGATAGCCGCAAGCCATCGCCGTGGAATAGGTCAGCTCGTATTCCTCCCAAAGTCTCGCGGTCTGCTTGTCCCGCTCTGAGGTCAGAGATTTATATCCGCTTTCCGCCAGCATATGCTCTCGTAAGCAAAGCTCTTTTTTATTCGATTTTTCGCGGATCTGTCCGCGCAGTCCGTTGAGTCTTGTTTCAAGCTCCAGATTCTGCGCCGTCAGCTGTCCGCGCTCCTGCTCCAAAGTGGTAAGCAGCTCGGATAACGACGTAAATTCGCCGCGCATTTCGGACAACAGTCCGCGCGCTTCGGTGTTTTTGTCCGTCAATTCCCGCACCGTCTGTGCATTCTGCTCTGCCTCATCGGTGTTTTCCGTCAAACGTGCGCGCGCTTCCAAAAGCGCATTTTCAGCTGCTTCCACATCCTTGCCCGCTTCCGCGCGTTTGATGAGCAGCTCGCCGCGCGTTTTTTCGAAGGCTTCCAGATCCTCCTCCAGCGCGCCAAGCGCAGATACGCCCGTTTCTCGTTCCGAAGAAAGCGTTTCGCTTTCCGCTGCGATCGCTTCCTGCTCCGCATGCAGCTTTTCGATGCCTGCGGCGCGCTCTGCGGCACCCTCGGAAATCTTTTCGAGGTCACGCGACAACGATTCGCGCATATTCTTTTCGCCCGCAAGCTGGCTCCGAAGCACTTCAAGCTGCGTATTTTCCGCACCGATCAGCGAATTGAGCATCGCGGTCTGGGACATGAGCGTGGAATTTTCCTTTGTTTTTGCGTCGATTTCACTGTCACAGGCATTCTGACGCTGCTTCAGTTCCTTGAGCTTTTCCGACAGCGCATCTGCATCGCGCTTCAGCTTTTCCGTCTCGGTGCGGCGGGTCAGCATGCCGGAATCTCTTTTTGCCGCGCCGCCCGTAAAGGAGCCGCCCGCATTGATGATCTGTCCGTCCAACGTCACCACGCGAACCTTATAGCCGGTCGCCTTCGCCATCTGTGCGCCGTTATCAATGTTGTCAAAAATCAGCGTTGCGCCGAGCAGATTGCGAATAATGCCCGCAAAACGCTCATCAAATTCGATCACGCTGTCCGCCGTGCCGAGATAGCCCGCATATTTTTTGCATTCCGCATCGGGAATGGGGCTGTAGCGCGGCTTCATGGAGCTGATGGGATAAAAGGTTGCGCGTCCTGCGTTCTTTTGCTTCAGATGGGCAATTGCCGCCTTGGCGGTTGCCTCATCGTCCACGATAATATTCTGAATGTTTGCGCCAAGCGCGGTTTCGATCGCCAGCGTATAGCGCGCACCGACGGAAATCAATCGGGATACGGGACCGTGAATCCTGCCGCCTGTTGCATTGACATCCGAAATGCGAACGGTGCCTGCAATTCTGCCTCCCTCGTATTCGCTCATGATAAAGCGCACACTCTGCTGATAGCCCTCGAACAGCTCCTCCATGCGGCGGATGGCGTCCATGCGATGCTGTTTTGCGGTGTAGTCGAGGTAGACGTTGTTGGATTGTTCGATCAGATCCTGTTTTTCGCGCTTTTTGCGCTCAATTTCCGATGCCAGCGCGGCGGCGGCGCGCTCCAGCTCCGCACCCTTGGCGCGGTAGTCGGCAATCGCCTTCTCCGCCTTCTCCGCACGGGCGGAAAGAAGGGCGGTGCTTTCCTCGTATTTTGCGATCTCCTCTTTGAGAGAAGCCACCTTGTCCGCATCGCTTTTTTCTGTGGTATCCAAAACGGACAGGCGGATCTTCAATTCCACCAGCCGTTCCTCGCCTTGCTTCAAGGATGCCAGCTGTGAATCCAAGCGACCGATAAGCGCGGCATGTTCCGCTCTCTTTTTCTCCGCCTCGGCTTCCAAATGGGCAAGCTCGCCTGCAAATGTCGCCGCGTGCGCCTTTGCCGCATCCAGCGCCGCACTTTTCTCGTCACACAGCGCGCAAAGCTGTGCATGCTTTGCATCCAGCGCCGTTTTGGCTTCATTTTTCTCCGCAATGCGACTTTCGCGGTGAACGATATCATTTTCCGTCAACTGCATGCGGTTATCCAAAGCATTGAAGTCTTTTTTCGTCCCTTCGATCTTTGCCTGCAGCTGCTCGTATTTATATTTCAGCTCCTCGGATGCTTCATAGACGCGGTCATTCTGATTCTCCAGCGTGTCCAGCGCCTCGCTCACGATGTCTAACTCGGTTTTAGCTAGGATCAGGCGATCCTCCGCCGCCTTCAGATCGACGGAAAGTTTTTTCATATCAAACAGCCACAGCGAAATATCGCCGCGCTTTTTAATCTCATAATATTCCAGATATTTTTTCGCCCGTTCGCATTCCCTTGAAAGCGGCTCCACGCGCGCGGAAAGCTCCGACATAATGTCGGTCAGACGAGTCAGATTGTCATCCACCCCCGCAAGCTTTGACTCCGCTTCTTCTTTTTTGTAGCGGTATTTGGAGATACCCGCCGCTTCCTCAAAAATGGTGCGGCGATCCTCGCTCTTTTGCGAAATGATCTCCGCGATGCGGCCCTGTCCGATGATGGAATAGCCCTCGCGTCCCACGCCCGTATTCATAAACAGCTCGCGAACATCGCGCATGCGGACGGGCTTGCGGTTGATAAAATATTCACTTTCGCCCTTGCGGTAATAACGCCTTGTAACGGCAACCTCGTCGTATGCAATGTCGATCTGACGGTCGCTGTTGTCAAAGGTAACAGTAACCTCGGCAAAATTCATTTGACGGCGATCATCCGTGCCGCCGAAAACGACGTCCTCCATTCGCGTGCCGCGAATCTGGCGGGAGGATGTTTCGCCAAGCACCCAGCGCATGGCATCGGAAATATTGGATTTACCACTGCCATTGGGGCCAACGACCACCGTAGCGCCGCGGTCAAAGTTCAAAACGGTACGGTCGGGAAAGGATTTGAAGCCAAACAGCTCCAATGATTTTAAGTACATTTTCTTCTCTCCCTTCTTAGCGGTGAATGTATTTTGATGTCCGAAAAAGGTGCCGTGCCCCTTGCTTTCGGGATCATCATAAACGGCACGGCAACACTTGCCGTTTAACCGTTTTTGTTACACGATCTCCATCTGTATATTATAGCAAATTTCCGACAAATTTTCAAGGATTTTTACATTTTTTACATTGTATTCATTTTGCAGGCGCAGCTTATTGCGGCGATTTTGTCCGCTTGCCTTGGAAACTTCGCCCGCGGGAACCTTCACGATCAGCGTCCGATCCTTTAGCGAGTCTCGCAAACCGCGGGATTCGATATACTCGCGCATGCGGTTATAATATAGCTCGCCGTATACCAGCTCCCCAAAGGCGCTGTGATAGGCGCCGCCTGCCACCGTTTCCGGCTCGCAAAGCTGCTCCGCCGCGCAAAGCCCAAGTCTGATGACCGGAATATTCGCACGGATAAAAATTTCAAGCACCGCAGCGGATCTGACGATGGCATCCTCCATCGTAAGCGGCGCATAGCTTTGCGCCCGCATCATCTCACACAACTCCGTCTCATAAAAGACAACGGTCGGATAGATCCGCGCCGCATCGCATCCGAGCCAAGCCAGCTCTCTTGCGGTCATCATCTCCGCCGCAAGATCGGAAGCGGGCAGTCCGATCATCATCTGCCCCACAAGACGAAAGCCCCGCGCTTTGATCAAACGGCATGCCCTTCTTGCCTGATCGGCGGTATGCCCCCGCTTGGATGCGGCAAGCACCCTATCGTCAAGGCTCTGAATGCCAAGCTCGATATCCGTTACGCGGTACTTTGCAAGAATGTCCAAAATGTCGTCGTCAATATAATCGGGGCGGGTGGAAATCCGTACAGATTGGATCTTCCCCGCGTCGATGTATGCATTCGCCGTCTCAAGCAGGCGGAGCATATCCGCGCGGTCGATTCCCGTAAAGCTTCCGCCAAAGAAGGCGATCTCTGCCTCGCAGGCCTCGCCGTCCACCGTTTCCACCGCCATGCGAAGTTCCCTCTCCGCCGCATCC
Source organism: Candidatus Flemingiibacterium sp. (assembly GCA_045635785.1). Lineage (GTDB taxonomy): Bacteria > Bacillota > Clostridia > Oscillospirales > CAG-272 > Flemingiibacterium. The sequence goes on along the minus strand of JAZTWJ010000015.1, from coordinate 677 downwards.
ATATCGAACTGCGCCTTGCCGGAAATTTTCCGCTGATTGCAGAAAACGCATCCGTTTGGACAGCCGAGATGGGGAATGAAAACAGGGATGTTAACATGTCGCTTCATTTGTCGCCGAACAGTACCAGTGCTTCCTTGGCGGCGCATTGCTCCGCCTCTCGCTTGCTTTTGCCGCGTCCGTGACCGATCACGTTGGAATTGAGTCTGGCTTCGATCTCAAAAATCTTCGCATGGTCGGGGCCGGATTCGCCCGTCAGCACATATTCGAGAATTTCGCCGCGCTCCTGCTGTACGATCTGCTGGAGCAAGGTTTTGTAATCCTTGTTTTTGCCATTCTCCACGAAGGATCTGATCTCGGGGATCACCCGCGGCATGAGAAATTTCTCCACCGCATCCCGGGAGCCGGAATCAAGGTAGATCGAAGCAAGCAACGCTTCAAAGGCATCGGCAAGGATCGAAACACGCTCTCTGCCGTTCGACAGCTCCTCACCGTGTCCAAGGCGCATATATTTGCCAAGCTCCATCTCCAGCGCCAACTTTCCAAGCGTCTTTTCGCAGACAGCGCTGGCACGGATGCGTGTCAAATCGCCCTCGGGCGTGTCAGGATAATGGCGGTAGAGATAGTCGCTGACGATAATGGAAAGCACCGAGTCTCCAAGAAATTCCAAGCGTTCATTG
>JAZTWJ010000014.1:0-29884 GCA_045635785.1 Candidatus Flemingiibacterium sp. | reverse complement strand
CGAAATCATTGCCCGTGCCGATTGGTACGCAGCCGATCTCCACATCTGCAAGTGCGCCCGGATGGGTGCGTGCATTCGCATTTGCGGCAGCACATACCACCTCGGAGAGGGTGCCGTCTCCTCCGCAAGCGTAAAAACGGTAAATTTCACAGGAAGGCTTTTCTGCGATGCGTTCTTTGACAAATCGAGTGGCATCTCCCACGCCCTTTGTCATATAGATTTCATAGTTTGCGCCGGCGGCATTGCAGGCATCGCGGATCGCATCGTTTAGCGGCTTTGTTTCGACGCCCTTGCCGGAGGCGGGATTGAGAATAAAAATATGTTTCAAACGCTTACACATCCCTTCTGTCGATTTTCAATGGGGATCGAGAAATCCTTACAGATATTATTGTACCATAAAATCATCGCATTTGCAACAGAAATCAGCAATATTTCACCGAAAAAACCGATGGCTCTGCGTAAAATGACAAATATTATTAAATTTACTGATTAACTCTTTACAAAACTAAAATTTTATGATATAATATAGACAATATCGGAGCGCGCCTTCAAGCGCGCTTTTTATTGGAGGGATTCTTATCACGCTGACCGATCTTTTCGATACCCTGTATGTTCTTTCGCAGGGTCTTGGTATTACGGTTTCGCTGTTTTTGATCGTTATATTTATTTCCATGCCGCTCGGTCTCGGTGCTACCTTTATGTCAAGCTCCACTCTGCATCTGAAGTTTGGGCGTGTGAAGCTTTATCCCATTCGCGGCATTGCTCGCATGTATGTTTTTCTCATGCGCGGAACGCCGCTGATGCTTCAGCTGCTGTTTGTTTACTTTGGACTCCCGTATATTCCCCTGATCGGTCCGATGCTCACTTTTGAGCGGTTTCCCGCCGCGTGCATCGCCTTTGTTCTCAACTATGCGGCGTATTTCTGCGAGATCTTCCGCGGCGGCATCAAGTCCATTGACAAGGGACAGTATGAGGCGGCGCAGGTTCTGGGACTTTCCAAGGGACAGACGGTGCTCAAGGTGGTCATCCCACAGATGATCAAGGTTGCGATCCCTTCCATCTGTAACGAAGCTGTCAATTTAGTTAAGGATACGGCGCTGGTCACCACGCTGGGTGTCACCGACCTCATGCACATGACAAAGGCACAGGTCAACTCTCTTGCCAACGTTGCTCCCTTCGGTGTGGCGGCTGTGATCTACATGGTGTTTATTTTCGGTCTGACGGCGCTGTTCTCCAAGCTCGAACAAAAGACGAATTATTAAAAATGCCAAAAATTTTGGATAAGGAAGCCTCCGCTCAGGCGAAGGCATGGCCAATCACATGATGATTTCTGTACATAATATTAAAAAATCCTTCGATGACAACCATGTGCTATGCGGTGTAAATTTTGAAGTGGCGCAGGGCGAGGTGGTTTCCGTTATCGGACCTTCCGGTTCGGGCAAGTCTACTATGCTTCGCTCGCTCATTGGGCTGGAGCGTATTGATGATGGCAGTATCTCCGTGGCAGGCGAAAAATTTGTGGATAACGGCGTTTATGTCAAGGAAAAGGAAATGCGCCGCATTCTTTCACACACGGGCATGGTATTCCAGCATTTCAATCTTTTTCCCCACATGTCTGTGCGTAAAAATATGACCTGCGCGCCTATCACCAACAAAATCTACTCCAAGACGGAAGCGGACGAGCGCTGTGCCGCACTACTCGCAAAGGTGGGACTGTCCGATAAAATTGATGCGATGCCCTCATCGCTCTCCGGCGGTCAAAAACAGCGCGTGGCCATTGCGCGAGCACTGATGACTAATCCCGATATTCTGCTATTTGACGAGCCGACCTCGGCGCTTCATCCGAAGCTGACGGGTGAGGTGCTTGCGGTTATGCGTGATCTGGCAAAAGAGCACATGACGATGATCGTTGTCACGCATGAAATGGGCTTCGCACGGGAAATTTCCGACCGTGTGATTTTTATGGACAACGGCGTGATTGCCATTGATGCAAAGCCGGAAGCGGTGTTCGAATCCACGGAAAATGCACGTCTTGCCGCATTTCTCGGCGCAGTTAAAGAAGGATAGTGTGAGAAATAAATTTTCACACAATATATGGTGCGGAGGGCTGATGCTCTCCGCGTTTGCTTTTTGGGAGATAACAATGCGCATGATAAAGATTCTTTTCATTCTTCTAATACTGCCGATTATTAGCGGATGCATGCCGCAGGCATATGTCCGCGTGGATCCCATCCTTCCTCCTGCGGCGACCGATTCCATACCTTCAAGTGCGGCTGTGACCGAGGCGGAAGTGCAGGAGCCGCCGTATGAAGCATCGCGCGTACGCTTTGTGGCGGCGGGGGACAATGTGATTCATCCCAGCATTTATATCGACGCCGCCTATCGCGCAAAAGGGCAGGGGCATGATTTTCTGCCGATGTATGCAAATGTTGCTGATTTTATCGCATCCTTTGATGTGGCGTTTATCAATCAGGAGACGCTGTTAGGCGGCGATTCTTTGGGCTTTTCCGGCTATCCGCGGTTCAATTCGCCGCAAAAGCTCGCCTACGATCTCAAAACACTTGGCTTTGATGTAGTGAATATTGCAAACAATCACATGGCGGATAAGGGCGAGGAGGGTTTGCTCGGCACCATCGAGCTGTGGGAGCGTGAGGAGCTGTCCGATGTGACTCTGCTTGGCGGCTACCGCGATGCGGAGGATGCCGAGCGCATCCGTATCACCGAGCATCGCGGTGTGAAGGTGGCATGGCTATCCTTTACGGAGCATACAAACGGTATGCGTCTGCCTGCAGACAGCATGCTTGTGGTGCCGTATATCGGGGATGCGGATATCATTCGTCAGTGTGCCAAGGCAGAAGATTTAGCGGATATTACCGTTGTTTCGGTGCATTGGGGTGATGAAAATTCGCCGGTAAATAATAATCAGCGGCGGCTTGCAAGGCTGATGTGCGAAAATGGTGCGGATGTGATCCTCGGTCACCATCCCCATGTTTTACAGCCCATCGAATGGATCGAAGCAAACGGGAATCGAACATTATGCGCCTATTCATTGGGGAATTTAGTGAGTAGCATGGCAAATTGGGAAAACATGGTTGGCGGATTTCTTTCCTTTGATGTGGTGAAAAGGAGCGACGGTGAAGTTTGGGTGGAGGATCCGGCATTTACGGCGACCGCTTTCTATTATGGTCCGAATTATCTGAATACACGCTTGTATTTCCTCGGCGACATTTCGGAAAGTCTGGTGGAGAACCATGGGTCGGGACCTATCTACGGAAGCTATGGGAAAAAATCTGACATGATTGCATTGGCGAAAAACGCAATGGGGGCGTATCTGCGGCTCGCACCGCAAGATGGGAAATAATAGAAAAAAAGTAAAAATAATATAGAATAACCAATATTATGACATAATAACCAATCATGCACCTGTTCTTTTGTTAAATATTTTGTCGTAATTGGGGTTGACAAAGTTTCCAATATGTGGTAGAATAGTTGTGGAAGAAAAAGGAAAGACACTTGGCAAACAGATTGATTAAGATATGAAGGAGAAAGAAAAATGAAATCTACCGGTATTGTAAGACGCATCGACGAGCTGGGGCGCATCGTTCTTCCGATTGAGCTTCGCAATAAAATGGATATCAAGAACAAGGACTCGGTGGAGATCTTTGTCGAAGAGGACAGAATTATTTTGAAAAAATATGTGCCCGCTTGCATGTTCTGCGGCAATGCAGACGATGTTACCCTTTTCAGAACCAAGCTTGTTTGCAAGCATTGTGTACAGGAATTGTCTGAGCAGTTCAAATAAGAGGCGATCTGCATGAAAAAGATTCTATTGCTCGGCGATTCGATCCGTCGTGGCTACGACAATCAGGTGCGCCAGTCGCTTGCGGGACAGGCGGAGGTGCTTTTCCCCGATGAAAACTGCCGTTTTGCCGAATATATGCTGCGCGGCATCTTCGATTGGAAAAATCAGCTGAAGATTGGAGAGGAGCTTGACCTTATCCATTGGAATGTGGGACTTTGGGACGTTCTGCGACTGTATGGCGACGAGCCGTTGACGCCCCCCGAAGTCTATCGCCACTATATACCGCGCCTTGCGCGCACGTTTAAGAAGCTGTTCCCGCATGCGGTGCAGATCTTTGCAACATCAACACCCATTCAAGAGGATCAGTACGGCACAACCTTCAAGCGTTACAACGCGGAAATCGAGCAGTACAACAAAATTGCATGCGAGGAATTGGAACCGCTTGGCGTAAAAATCAATGATTTGTATCCGCTCGTTGCCGCTATGCCAAAGGAGTGGTTCTCCGATAAAACACATCTGTACACGCCAAACGGCACAGAGCTGATGACCGGTGCGGTGCTTGATGCGATCGTGGCAGCCCTCGGATTGGAGCCTGTAAAATATGCGGCAGATTTTATTGTTCCAGACAAGGATATCGGATTTTAAGAAAAATATCGTCCGTAAGGACGATATTTCTGCTTTATGCGGTGTTTTGGTATTGAGCGATCAATCTTGCTTGGAGTTGTGTTCGCAAAGCTCGTGTGGCTTGCGCGGCAAATACAGGCGGAAAATTTATGAAAGGTCTTGACAAGCCCTTTTATTTGTGGTATAATGTATCTGTTGATATGGAGGCATAGCTCAGCTGGTTAGAGTACTTGCTTGACATGCAAGGGGTCACTGGTTCGATTCCAGTTGTCTCCACCAATATAAAAAAACCTCGATTTTATCGAGGTTTTTTTATATCTAAAATTTAGTGAGATCAAACGGATCTGCCGTCTCTGCCAAGCTTGCCGATATCAAGAATACCGCGCAATTCGTCAAGGCTGATCTTACCGATGAAGAAATCATTGCATGCCTTTACATATTTGAGCGCACATGCAAGTGCGATGGCATAATGCGAGGAGCAGGGCGCATCCATGGCGCTATCCACTTCCTCAGCAGAAACCTGCTCGCCTGCGCGAAGCTTTTTCGCAAGGACGATGAGGCTGTCCGATTTGTCGAAAAAGTTGGTGTCGACAACAAAGCGCTTGTAGTACTCGGGATTTGGGTTGGCGATGATATCTGCCTCACATTCCATGTTGATCTTGAAGATCTGCATGAAATTGTAGATGTGATCGATCCATTTTTCGATTCCTTCAACATCGGTTGAGGTATCGGGCATGGTGGTGTGCATACGCATGAATGCCATACGAAGCATGCCGTTGAACAGCGTCTTTGTCTGTGCTAAATCAAACTGCGGGAACTTTTCTTCGTTTAGCAGCAGATCGTAAGTATCCTTAAAAGGATCGTTTTCTGTGTTCAGATAGTATGCTTTGTAAATTTCCGCTTCCTGATAAAGTGAGCAGAGATTGCCGTTTTTCGCTTTTTCCAAATCGGAAATGGCGGCGCGGAATACGGGCTTCATTTCGCGGTCCGCGGCGCGATGGCTCACCCAGCCCAGCACAAATGCCAGCTTTGCTTCCAGACGGTCCTCGGGCTTGCGGTCCTGCCATTTGCCCTTGAGATCATCGAGAATGCGCCATGTGAACACATCTCCGCTTTTTGTTGTGCTTGCAGCCTCGCCGAATTCTCTTTCGGTACGAGCCACATGCTTGAATTCTTCGCTGAATTTGCCACTTGCAAGCAGAATGTTGAAGCAGTCCTGCATAAGGGCGGTATGTACGATATACTCTGACATGATATTCTTCTCCTTATAATATAAATTTTTTGTTTATGCAGATCAATGCAATGTCATGGGAAACAATCTTGTTTTTTCGCTGGATTTGATTAAAATTCAGTCAAATGGCGGGCATTAAGAGCTTGCGCGCTTGACAAGGGAGGTGGAGATCTGCACCTTTAGCGGAACGGTATTCTTGCATGCCATGACGGCGGCAAGACGGTCTACTGCCACTTCTCCCATGGTTTGCTTTGCTACACGGATGCTTGACAGCGTTGGCTTGACAGAGGTGCAGAGGGAAATATCATCAAAGCCGATGATCGCCACATCCTCGGGAACGCGATATCCCTTCTCCAAAAACGCCTTCATTGCACCGATGGCAATGAGATCGTTGTCGGCAAAATAGCAGCGTGCCAGCGGCGTATGGTCGTTGAGCAACGCCTTCATATCGCTGTACGCGCCATCCATCGAAGGGGAAAGCATATGCACAACCGTTTGCGAGACGGACATACCGTTTTCGCGTATCGCCTTATAAAATCCGTCCGAACGTTTTTTGAAATTGTTGGTGGGATAAAAAGAGCGAAGATATCCCGGTTGGCATTTGTAGCGTTTGATCAAGCTTGATGTTGCCGTATGGGCACCCTGCACGTTATTGATGAGCACGCAGTCAAACTTGGATTCTCTGAAATAGGAGTCAAGCAGTACCACAGGAACCGGAAGATTTTCAAGTAGCGCGCACATATGCTCGGGAAGCTCCGTACAAAGGAATAAGATGCCGTCGCAGTTGTCGGATGCGAGCTTTTTCATGTTCGCTTCGAAATTTTCTTCGCCGTTCAGATGGCAGCAGCTCAGATAGAACCCATGTTTTTTGCAGCCGTAGTCAATGCCTTGTAAAAGATCGGCAAAAAAAGGGGTGTCGCCCACAACGGCGCCATGCCGCTTGAAGATCACATAGAGGATCCTTTTTTCTTCGCTGTGCTGATGCGCGTCCTTCAGCTTGGAAAAATCAAAGCCAAGCTCCGCCGCCTTTGCCAAAACCAGCTTTTTGGTTTCGGTGCTGACGCCGGGCTTGTTATTGAGTGCCATCGACACTGCCGCTTCTGAAAGTCCTAATGTCTGTGCCAATTGTTTTGCGGTTATAGCCATGGTTATGCCTCCGAATCTTTTCTGCTTTCATTATAGCAGTTTTCGAAGCTTTCGTCAAGTGCCTGCTCTGTATGCGCCTGCCGATCGGAACAGACGCTCTGCGAAAATTTTACAGCTCGCAGACGTTTTCCGCCTTGCCTTCGAGAAACGCCGCTGTATTGCGGAACGCAATGTGTGCGCGACGAATCATGGATTCATCGGATAAAAAGGCAACATGGGGAGTCAAAACGGTGTTCTTTGCATGAAGCAGGGGATAATCGGCGGGGATCGGCGGTTCCATGTCGTAAACGTCAATTGCCGCGCCTGCAATGCGATCCTCGTTGAGAGCATCGGCGAGCGCCTTGTTGTCCACAATGGGACCGCGTGCGCAGTTGATAAACAGCGCGGTGGGCTTCATTTTTGCAATCAGCTCTTTGCTGATCAGACCCTTTGTCGCTTTGTTGTTCGGCGTGTGGAGGGTAATGATGTCGCTTTGTGCCACCACTTCATCTAAGGATTTGTATTCGATGCCGAGGGCTTTTGCCGTGTCATTTTCAATAAGATCGTAGGCGATGACCTTCGCGCCGAAGGCGAGGAACAGCTTTGCGACGATCATACCGATGCGTCCCGTTCCAATGACACCGACCGTTCTGCCTGCAATTTCCTTGCCGCGCAGACCTGCCGCAGTTCCACCGTTTCTGACGGCGATATCGCCTTCCTTCACCTTGCGGAGCAGATCAATGGTCAAGCCGATGACCAGCTCGGCAACGGTTTGGTTGGAATAATTGGCGGCATTGCAGACAACGACGCCGTTGTTTTTGCAGGCATCCAGTCCCACATGATCAATACCCGTGAAGGCAACGTTCAGCATTTGCAGATCCTTGCTTGCTTCCACCACCTCGGCAGGGTAGGGATTGTTGGCGATCATGACGATGCCACAGCCTTCGCTGCGGCGCTTCAGCTCAGCCGCATCGGTGGTTTTTTCGTTGTAATAAACAAAGGTGTGTCCTGCAGCCTTGAGGGGGGCAGACAGCTCGTCGATCAGGGCATCCGAAACGCCAAGCGGTTCTAACAATGCAATTTTCATTTGAAGTTCTCCTGTATGCGTAAGATTTTTTCGGCAGCCGCCGATGTGATGCGGGCACAATCTGCTTGCGATTATATCCCACCTATTATATTGTAAAACATTTGAAAGAATCGGTCAAGGGGATTCAGTAAATTAAGCGGAAATTTTCAAAAATATACTTAATTTACTGAAACTTCTTTCTTTGAAAGTCGATTTTAACGACAAAAGCCGCTGATTTTGGTCGGCGGCTTTCTTAATGTATTTTTATTGCATGTTCCAAAGCAGATCTGCTTTGATCTCCGACAGCGTCTTGCAGGATGTTTTTGCCATGATGGCTCTGAGTTCATCGGTCATGCCGTTGATGTAGCCGCTTACGCCCTCTGCACCGCCTATCTTGAAATCATCGAATACGGCGCGTCCCACACAAACCGCCTTTGCGCCGAGGGCGATCGCCTTGAAGGCATCCGCACCGCGATCCACTGAACAGTCGACAAAAATATCCGTATCCTTGCCAACCGCTTCGACGATCTTCGGGAGCACCACGAGCGGCGGAACCGCGTATGGCATGATGCCGTGATGATGGCTGACAATGATCGCCTTAACACCGCAGTCACGGCATTTTATAGCATCGGAAACGCTGAGAACGCCTTTTACCACAAAGGGAAGTGGCGTTGCGGCAACAAATTTCTTCAGTTCATCCGAGGAAACGGGAGCCATTTCCATGCCGCGCACGTTGTCGTGTCTGCCTTTGCGATCAAAGCTGTGGTCAATATCCATGCCAACGGCAATCGCGCCCGATTTGTAGGCATGCACCAGCTTATTGGTGACCATCTCTCTGTCAGCATAAGGCTTGACAATTTTGACGGTTTTTGCTCCTGTGGCAAGGATACCTTCAAGCTCCTCATCTTCACCCATGCCCGCAAAATTGAGGGCATTGCATAGCGCGGCACCGCGACTCATTTCAATCATACCGCCTGCATGGATGCCTTCTAAATGCGAGAATGCCGCCGTCATGATGGGCGTATCAAATCGCGAGCCGAAGATCTCGACGGATGTATCGGGAACCGTGCTGTCAATATATCTGGCTTCGATCAGAATGGAGTCAAAATATGCTCTTGTCCATTGATTGGCATCCGCGGGCTTGATTATTTGATTCTTATACATATTTATCCACGGGGCTTGGTTTGTAAAGGCTCGCAAAAGCCCCTTCCTTTTATCAAAATGGTGGTTGCTTACTTGATGTCAAATACCTGATATGCCGTTTTATAGAAGACCTTTTCTCTGTCGGCTTCACTTGTAAATACCGCATTGAAAATTGCCAGCTCGGCAGGAACGTTTTGCGGCATATCGCTGGAGAACATCAGCTTGTCGGCACCAAGTGCCTTTGCGAAGCTCTCCATTTTCAGCAGATTGATCCAGCTCGGCTCCACAAAAACATTGTCGTATGTTTTTGCAAGACGAATGGTTTCGCTCACGCCGTCATCTCCACCACCGTGGGCAATGACGATCGGCACATGGGGGAACGTGCGTGCCGGCTTCTCCAACAAATGCGGCGCACCGAAATTACCGCCGCCGGTATGGATCATGACCGGAATATTCAGCGCATCGGCGATCTCAAAAATGTGCATGCCATCTTTGCTGGAGGGATTGACGCCGTGAGCGGTTGTGGCAATCTTGACTCCCTTGAAGCCCAGCTCCTTGACGCAGCGGGCGCATTCCTCCTCCACGACCTGCGGATAGAGGTGCGGGCAAATGGAGATCATGCCGTAAAAACGACCGGGATATTTTTGCGTCATTTGATAGATCCTGTCGTGGATGGCTTTGGTATCCTCTAAATACGGACGGGACAAAAAGGGCTGGATCAGCGCGCCGTCCACGCCGTATTTTTCGTAGATATCAAGAAGATTTTCTTCGTTTACTTCCTCATCAAATACCACATCATATCCAAGGTGAGCATGCGAATCAAAATATTTCATAACAAATTTCTCCCAACATCTTGAATTTTATCTAAATATATATTATAATAAACGTGAGCAAATTGCAATAGCATGTACAAATCGTTAACAGAAACGTAACGATTTTTGCTGTTTGAGACCGTTTAGATCTTTATGCAACGCGCTTTATGGGGTTACCCTAAAACTATATATTTTTTATTTTTGGAGGTAGTATCATGAAAATTGCATTGGTCGGTGCAGGCGGAAAGATGGGAAGACGTATTTTCCCCAATCTGAAGAAATTCGGTTATGATTTTGTCGCTTGTGAAAAAGATGAGGCTGGAATGGAAGCTCTTCGCAAAGAGGGCTTGCAGGTTATGGCAACTGAGGAAGCTGTGGCAGTATGCGATTTTATTATTTGCGCATTGCCGGACGCAGCACTTCCTGTTCTGTCCTCTAAACTGGTTCCTATGATGAAATCGGGTGCTACTCTGATCACCCTTGACCCTGCCGCTGCAAGAGCAGGCAAGCTTGCCACCAGAGAGGACTGCACTTTTGTTGTAACACATCCTTGCCATCCCCCGCTGTTCGGCGATAAGGATACACCCGAGGAAAAGGCAGACCTGTTCGGCGGCACCGCAGCAAAGCAGGATATTGTTATTGCACTTTTCAGCGGCGAGGAGGAGAAGTTCCTCGAAGCACAGGAAATTTGTATCAAAATGTTCAATCCCGTTGTAGAATGCCATCGCATCACCGTTGAGCAGATGGCGATCCTTGAGCCTGCGGCAGCAGAGGTCGTTGTTGCGACTCTGGCAACCATTATGAAGGAAGCTATCGACGAAGCGGTAAACAGAGGCGTTCCGCGTCCTGCTGCAGAGTCCTTTCTGCTCGGTCATATTCAGATCCCGCTGGCAATCGTTCTCAAATCCTCCAATCCCTTCTCCGATGCCGCTATGATCGCTGTTGATTACGGCAAGCGTCACGTGCTCCGTGAGGATTGGAAGAAGGTATTTGAGCCGGAAGCAATCGACGAAGTCCTTGCTGAAATGCTCCATCTGAATAAATAATGAAGGAAAGCCTTCGCTTTTGCGAAGGTATGGTACATATGATGAAAGTTGCAGTATTTGGCTGCGGATATTGGGCGCACTTTCAAGTAGGGGCATGGCAGGCACAGGGTGCCGAGGTCGTCGCTCTGTGGAATCGCACCCGCTCCAGAGCGGATGATTTTGCAAAAAAATGGAACATTCCCCGCGTATTCGACACCCCCGAAGAGGTGTTTGCATGGGGTGAGTTTGACATCGCGGACATCATCACCGACGTTGGCGCGCACGAGTCGTTAACCGTTATGGCTGCAAAGCATCACAAGGCTGTGATCTGCCAAAAGCCCATGGCGTATACGCTTGAATCCTGCGAAAGAATGGTAAAAGCCTGCGAGGATGCGGGCGTATGGTATGCCGTTCATGAAAATTTCAGATATCAGCCTCCAACAGAGCAGTTTATAAAGGCTGTCCGTTCGGGCGTGATCGGAAAGGTTCTGCATGCACAGCTCAATATGCGCTCCCCCGATATTGATATTATTAATAAGCAAGAGGCGCTCAGAACCATGCCGCAAATGGTTCTGCGCGACATGGGACCGCATATTTTTGACGTGGCTCGCGCGGCTTTCGGTGAGATGAGATCCCTCTATGCGGTGCCCGTTTATTCATACCGCGATCAGGGCATTGAGGTTTCCGATGCTGCCATCTGTACGCTTGTCACCGAGGATAACTGTGTTGTAAGCTGTCATCTTGTACATCAGTGGAATGACCGCTTCATGGCGCAGGGCGTAAAGGGAAGGATCGTTCTCGATCACGACAATGTTTTGCATATTGAGGTGGAAGGCAAAACACAAACCATCGACACCAAAACATGGTCAAAACTTGATTATATTCCCGATGACGATTGGAATTTGCATGGCGGACATACAATGCATGCCATTCCCAGATGCCTTGATGATCTCATGCAAGCATTTGAAAAGGGTGAGCCTGCTCCTACCGGCGGTGCTGACAATTTCAAAACGATGCAGCTCGTTTTTGCGGCTATCGAAAGCTTTGCAACCAACAAAACCATAGAATTATAAGCAACGAAGGGAAACGCAAATGAAAAAACTGACTGTACAAGGCAGATATTTGGCATATGAAGACGGCACGCCTTTCTTCTATTTGGGTGACACCGCATGGGAATTATTCCATGCATTGAGCCGCGAAGAAATGGAGCATTATTTTGCAACACGCGCAGATCAGGGCTTCAATGCAATTCAAGCGGTTGCCCTTGCCGAAATTTGGGGCATTACCACGCCCAATCATTACGGTCGTCTTCCGTTTGAATTCACAGACGAGCAGCCCGATCCCGAAAAGCCCGATGTCGGCGGCGAATATTCTTATTGGGATCACGTGGATTATGCGGTGGATACTGCAGAAAAGTATGGCTTGTTCATCACCATGCTTCCCACATGGGGCGATAAATTCAATCTTGTTTGGGGCAGAGGTCCGCTGATCTTTAACAAGGAGAATGCCTATACTTACGGCAAATGGATCGCAGAAAGATATAAGGATCATTCCAACATTATCTGGATGCTTGGCGGCGACCGTCCGCTGGAGCCTTGCCACCGTGAGATCATTGATGCCATGGCAAAGGGCATCAAGGAAGTGGATCAGAACCATCTTGTTACCTTCCATCCCATGGGTCTTCGTAAATCCACCGATGAGGTGCTTGACGCCGATTATATCGACTTCCACACCGCGCAGACAGGACATGATATCGTACAGTGCTTCTCATCCGATGACGAAATGCGTGTCATGAAAGCGGCTTCTCCCAAGCCGTTTATGGATTCGGAGCCCCGTTATGAGGATCATCCTGCCTGCTTCAAGGATTTTCTTGGCTACAATTGGGATGCGGATGATGTCAGACAGAATGCGTATTGGAACGCGCTTGTCGGTACCTGCGGACATACCTACGGCAATCATTGCGTATGGAGCATGACCAGAAAGCCGGCAAACTATTTCCAATTTACTTGGCAGCAGGTGCTCAGACATCCCGGTGCCGAGCAGATCGGCTATGTGAAAAAGCTTCGCCTCAGCAGAGACTATTTCTCTCTTTGCGATGCCACCGAGGAAGTGCTTGTCCAAAACTATGAGGGCATGGGACATATGGTTGCCGCAAAGGGCAATGGATATGCTTATGTTTACTCTCCGTTGGGACTGCCCTTTACCATCAACCTCGGACTTTTTGAGGAGGCAAAACGCCTGAGAGCCCTCTGGTTTGACCCTCGTACGGGAGAAGAAAAGATCTTCACCGTTCTGCCTCCAAACGGCAAGACGGTCATCGTTCCTCCCACGCAGGGCAAGGGATGCGACTGGGTGCTGATCTTAGAAGCGATGTAATCGGAAAGCTTTGACTTTCGGATCGTGTATTGCGGCAAACCTCGGTCACAGACCGAGGTTTTGCTGTACGATCCGTAATCAATCCATAGAAAGGAAGACTTGCTGATGCAAGTTGCGGTCTAAAAATATGAAAATCGGAATTTCAAGCTGGACATACACATGGAATCTTGGCGTTGCGGGATTTCCGCAGCCGAAGAATCCGATGAATGTATTTTCTCTGTTAGATAGGGCGCACGAGCTTGGTGTGGATGTTCTTCAGATAGCAGATAATCTGCCGCTTGAGGCGATGTCGGAGGATGATCTCTGCCTGCTGGCAAATCGCGCGAAGGAGCTTGGTATCTCCATAGAGACGGGTACAAAAGGCGTTCGTCCTGAAAAAATTCTGCCTTTTTTGAAAATTGCGAAGATGCTCGGCTCGGACATCGTCCGCACTTTGGTGCACGATGAAAAGGGCTGTCCGTCTCTTGAGCAGGCGGAGCAGTATTTGCGTGATATGCTTCCCACACTCAAGGACTTGAATTTGACGCTTGCCATCGAAAACCACGATTTCTTTGCGGTGAAGCAGCTACGAGATCTGGTAGAAAGCATCGGCGATCCGCATATCCGCATTTGCCTTGATCCCGTAAACAATCTTGCGCAGGGCGAAAGTTCCAACGATGTGCTGCTGGCGCTGGGCGAATATACCGTGAATTTCCACTGCAAGGATTATACGATCACTCGCAAGCCCTCCAATCTTGGATTTGACGTGGTCGGCTGTGCTGTGGGTGACGGCTTGCTGAACACGCCAAAATGGGCGGAATATTTTGCTGACAAAAATATGTCCTTTGTTGTGGAGCTGTGGACACCGTGGCAGGAGGATATCGAAAAAACCTGCGAGCTTGAAGATCTTTGGGCAAGAAAATCCATGGAATTTCTGCACCTTTTGAAAGCGAATTCGTAAGCGCCGAATCCAGGGAGATTCCCAAAAAAAAATACAACAGACCGTTTGACGGTTCGTCAGACGGTCTGTTTTGTTATTGTAGATGGATTTACTTTTCGATATGCTCAAAAAAGGTTTTGCTTTTGAGGGATTCAAGCATCAGTGTTGCGCTGGAAACATTGGTGGCAAGCGGAATTTTCTGCACATCGCCCAAACGGAGCAGGGCAGAAACATCCGGCTCGTGAGGCTGTGCCGTCAGCGGATCGCGCAGGAAGATCATCAGATCCAAATCGCCCTCAGCAAGCATCGCGCCGATCTGCTGATCGCCGCCGAGGGGCCCGCTTTTCATGCGGCGGATGATGAGTCCCGTCTCGCCCATAATAAGCGTGCCCGTGGTTCCCGTGGCAAACAGCTCATGCTCGGCAAGCACGTCCTTGTATTTTTTTGCGAGTTCGATGATCTCATCTTTCTTCTTGTCGTGTGCGATCAATGCGATTTTCATATATATGACCATGGCTTTCGTTCGGACGAAAGCGACCTTTCTGCCTCTTACGAGGCGTGATTTTTTTTAGTAAATTATTATGATTTATGCTTCTTTTATTATACAACAAAAACTGCGGTTTGTCTACCCTTTTTCGAAAAATCCGAGAAAATTCGATGCGATGGTTCCCGACTCTGTTAGAATCGACAATTTGCAAGGTGGCAGTAAGTGTCTTTTGTATTAAGTGTAAAATATCATTATTTTAAGCTAAAAATATTGACAAAAGTGGTTTCGCATGCTATAATGTGTATGGTTAGTTGATGCTAACTGTTTGCTTTGCCGCGCAGTTAGCACATGCTAATTGGCTGAATCAAAACAGGAGAAGGCGTCCTCGCAAGCGAGGGCGACGGTGATATTCATGAATCTCAGACAGGTTTTGGAAGGCAGAGAATATACGATTAAAAATGTGGACACAGGTGACGCAGAGATGAATGCGTTTCTCTTTTCGCTGGGCTGCTACAGCGGCGAATCCATCACGGTTGTCAAGCGTCTTGGAAGCACCTCCATCGTTGCCATCAAGGACGGACGCTACAGCATCGACAATCCCCTTGCGGAGTCTATTTGCGTATAAGAATCGGGCTGCTGTTTTTTATACGGCGGTTAGAGTCTGCTAACCGCATTCGATCATTTGGAGGAACTATATGAAAATCGCACTCGCCGGCAACCCCAACTCCGGCAAAACCACAATGTATAATACGCTGACCGGAAAAAGCGAAACGGTCGGAAATTGGGCAGGCGTTACGGTCGAGATAAAAGAGCATGTCTTAAAGCGTGTCTTTGATCCCTCGGGCGAGCTTGTGGCGGTGGATCTTCCGGGCGCGTATTCCATGTCGCCCTTTACGAGCGAGGAAAGTGTGACTCGTCACTATATCGAAGGTGAGGCGCCGGATGTACTGATCAATATTGTGGACGCGGACAATCTCAGCCGAAGTCTGTTTTTTACGACACAGCTTTTGGAGCTTGGCATTCCCACGGTGATCGCGCTGAATAAAAGCGATACTCTTGAAAAAAAGGGAACGGTCATCGACGCGGATGCTCTTTCCAAAATGCTCGGTTGTCCCGTTCTGCAAACGGTTGCTACCGAATCGGCAGGCTTGGCGAAGCTTGTGGAAACGGCACGCGGATTGATCGGTCAAACTCAGAAGGCACCCTTTCGGCAGGAGCTGTCGTCATTATCCAATGCGAAAGCGGCGGAAGCGGCGGATCGGGCGCGATTTGCCTTTGTCAATGACGTTGTAAAAGCTGTGGAAAAACGCACGTTGCTGACGCGCAATCGAGGCATTGGCGATAAAATCGACGAGATCCTTGTCAACCGTTTCTTCGGCATTCCGCTTTTTGCGGTGACCATGTGGCTGGTGTTCCAAATTTCGCAGGCATGGGTGGGACCGCTTGTGGCGGACGGTCTTGTGGCGTTTTTAGAGGGTATTCAGGAAAAGCTCGCAACGTTGCTCCAAGATGCGTCGCCGCTTCTTACGGCGCTTCTTGTGGATGGCGTTTTTGGCGGCGTGATCGCTGTTCTCGGCTTTCTGCCGCTGGTCATGGTCATGTATTTTCTCATTGCGCTTCTTGAAGATTGCGGCTATATGTCCCGCGTGGCAGTGGTGCTGGATCCGATCTTCAAAAAGGTGGGGCTTTCGGGCAAATCGGTCATCCCTTTTGTCAT
This sequence comes from Candidatus Flemingiibacterium sp., assembly GCA_045635785.1. Lineage (GTDB taxonomy): Bacteria > Bacillota > Clostridia > Oscillospirales > CAG-272 > Flemingiibacterium. The sequence goes on along the minus strand of JAZTWJ010000014.1, from coordinate 13,557 downwards.
TGCGGTGGGATGCGCCGTCCCCGGCGTTATGGCAAGCCGCACCATTCGCGATGAGAACGAGCGCCGCGCCACGGCAATGCTTGCTCCCTTTATGCCGTGCGGTGCAAAAATTCCCGTCATCTCCCTGTTCGCAGGCGCGTTTTTCGATAACGCGGGATGGATCAGCACGCTCATGTATTTTTCAGGCATCGTGCTAATATTCCTCGGCGCGCTTCTTGTCAATCGCATCTCCGGCAATTACGCGAAAAGATCCTTCTTTATCATTGAATTGCCTGCATATAAATTTCCGAGCATTCCCCATGCGGCGCAGTCCATGCTTTCCCGCGGTTGGGCGTATATCGTGAAGGCATCCACCGTTATTTTACTGTGCAATACGGTGGTTCAGCTCATGCAGAGCTTCAATTGGAGCTTTACACCGGCGCAATCGGCGGATTCGTCGATCTTAGCGAGCATCGCGGCGCCCTTTGCCTATCTGCTTGTTCCTGTCGTGGGCGTGCTATCGTGGCAGCTTGCGGCGGCGGTGATCACCGGCTTCATTGCAAAGGAAAACGTGGTGGGCACCTTGGCGGTTTGTTTTGTTGGCCTTGAAAATCTCATCGACGCGGATGCACTTGAGCTGATGGAAGGCGCCGGTGCAGAAGCGGCAGGCATCATGGCGATCTCCAAAGCGGCTGCACTTGCGTATCTGATGTTCAATCTCTATTCGCCCCCCTGCTTTGCGGCAATCGGTGCGATGAATGCGGAGATGAAAAGCGCAAAATGGCTGCTTGCAGGCATCGGATTGCAGCTTGCGGTGGGATACACGGTATCATATATCGTTTATACCGTTGGTACGCTGATTACAGCACCTGCATCGCTGGATCTTCCCGCGGCGGTTTGCGGACTTGCGGCAATCCTTGCGACGGCACTTGTTATATTGGCGGTGATTCGAAGTGGCGACCGTCGTCGGCAAGCCGTTAAAAATGCTAAGTAAAGGTAGCTTTCTTTCCTAACGAAAGTGCGGTATTTTTTATGATCGACTTCATTATCATCGGTGTGATCCTGCTTATTGTCGGATCGGCGGCTTATTACATATATCGCGAAAAAAAGCGCGGAGCTCGTTGCATCGGCTGTCCTCATGCAAAAACTTGCGGCGGCGGATGCGAAAAGAAAACAAAATAAAAATGCAGGGGATGCATTCGCATCCCCTGCTTGCTCATTTATCCAAGAAGCGTGTCCGAGAGTAACATGATACAGAAGCCCACCAAAAGTGAATAGGTCGCGCCGCGCTCACTGCCGTGCGCATGGGTTTCGGGTATGATCTCATCGGAGATAACATACAGCATGGTACCGCCCGCAAAAGCGAGTGCGAAGGGAAGAATGATGGCGGAAACGCTGACGGCAAAATATCCGAGCAACGTACCGATGACTTCCACAAAGCCCGTCATCATGGCGGCGATGAAGGTTCGTTTCGGCGTAACACCGGCGGCTAACATGGGACCGATGATGACCATTCCCTCGGGGATGTTTTGGAGCGCGATGCCGCCCGCGATGATCAGAGCCTGTGACACATTGCCCGAGCCGAAGCCCACGCCTGCGGCAATACCCTCGGGGAGATTATGAATGGCGATTGCGGTGACGAACAGCAGGATCTTGTCGAGATTTTTGTTGTTATGCGACTCAATATCAGCACCCACCATCTTGTGCAGATGGGGCACAAGCTTATCAATGAGGTTCAGACACAGCGCGCCTGCAAAGATGCCGAGAATGGTGATGACAATGCCATATTTCCCGCCGTATTCGAGAGATGGCAGAATAAGTCCCAGCATCGCCGCTGCGAGCATAACGCCTGCTGCGAAGGAAAGCACAATATCCGAGAATCGGTGCGTGATATTTTTGCACAGGAAGCCGATGATGGCACCGATGACGGTGGCACCGCCGACACCAAGGGCTGTAAGTAATATGAGCTGCATGAAGGGTTCCTCCTAAATGGCGGTCGATTTTTCATGTTTATAAATTCGAATCTATAAATCTATCTAACATTATATCATGACGCGAGGAAGATTACAAGAGAGGATTGACATTTTGTGAGATTTTTGTTATAATAGATGCAGTTTCCGCGTTTGATGAAAGGTTTGAGGTTGGGCTATGAGAGAGATCGGTATCAATATGCATGCGAAGGTTGGGCTTTCCGACGAGGAATATCTTTCCTATGCGAAACAGCTTGGTTTTACGCGAACATTCTCGTTGACGCTGGATGCATCGGCGCAGGCATCGCTGGCTTTGCTTTGCGAGCGTTATGGGGTGATTTGTGAAACCCTTCATGCGCCTTTTTCTCATATAAATGATATTTGGCATGACACCCTTGCGGGGGATGATATGCTTTCCGATCTGCTTCAAGCCGTCGATCATTGCAAAATTGCGGGTGCGGACATTGCGGTCGTTCATCTTTCCTCCGGCGTCAATGCACCGCCCGTGACGGACATCGGACGCGCGCGTTTTGAAAATTTGGTGGAATATGCGGCAAAAAACAACGTGAAGATCGCCTTTGAAAATCAGCGGCTGCTGTCGAACATCGCATTTGCCTTTGAGACCTTTGCGGGCGATCATTACGGCGACACGGTGGGCTTTTGCTGGGATACGGGGCATGAAATGTGCCTTTCCCGCGGCAGACGCTATATGCCGCTTTTCGGCGATCGGATTCTCTGCACCCATATTCAGGATAATCTGTGTAAATACAATGGAGATCTGCATTATATTCCCTTTGATGGAACGCTCGATTGGAATTATGTGGCATCGGAACTAAACAAGGTGAATTTCATGGGAACGCTGATGTTTGAAGGCATTGCATCTCTCAGCCATTCCTATGATGATTTGTCCGTCCATGAATATTTGGAGCGCGCCGCCGATGCAATGAAGCGACTTCGGAATCTCGTGGATGGGATATAGCTTTCTTCGTTGATAGCTTTTGATTTTTGCAAAAATATGATGATAAAGGAGGGATATCATGGTTGCGTTGATCGTCAGGATCTTTGGCTGTATTCTTGCAGCGGTTGGCGGATTTACGATGACGGGGCTTTTGATGCATGAGGCTTTGCTTGAAAATGTGTTGCTTGCGGCATTGCTTCTGTTTTTGGGCGCGGCTATGATCGTCGTCTCCGTTCTGGCACCGCGCTTTGGCGAAAAAACGCGGGTGGTGGAAAACTGTTTGGGATATCCCCTTCGGATCAACATGGAAGGGGAGATTGTTATCACCTGCCCGCGGGATGTTGTGGAGGCAAAGCTATTTTGCGGCGAGATCAACTTTGACAAGTATGTAGAGAAAATTGCGCTCTTTGAATATCGTGTAAAGGGCGATAGCCGTCGCGCACAGCTTGCACGGGCGCACAATCAGACCACACTGCTTTCCAGCGAATACGCGGATGAGCTTGCGGCGCTGGCAGAGGAGATCTCCGCCTTGCGCGACCGCTATGCTTCCGGTGAGATCAGCGATAAGGAATATCAAGCGCAATTGGATGAGCTGCGCCCGTCTTATTAGATGCATGGCGATGCAAAATGCATAATATAATAGGGCAGTCTTAACAAAGGAATGAAAGTGATCATGAAACAAATTTTTACGCTGCCGAACGGCAGACAAATACCAAACATTGGCTTTGGCACATGGCAGTTACAGGATGGTGAAGTCGCAGAAAATGCGGTCAAAGCCGCCATTGACGCAGGCTATCGGCACATTGACACCGCCGCTGGGTACGGCAACGAGACAAGCGTGGGAAAGGCTGTCCGCGCATCGGGCGTAGCCCGCGGGGAGCTGTTCATCACCTCCAAGCTGCCAAATAACATGCGCGGCTACAAAACGACCTTCGAAGCATTCGACAGCACCATGGAAAAGCTGGGACTTGACTATCTCGATCTCTATCTCATCCATTGGCCTGCATCGCACCACCGCTTTGAAAATTGGGAGCAGATCAATCTCGATACATGGCGCGCCATGACCGAGCTTTACAAGGCAGGCAAGATCCGTGCCATCGGTGTGTCCAATTTTATGCCGCATCATCTTGCGGCGCTGATGGAGACCGAGGTTTACCCCATGGTCGATCAGATCGAATTTCATCCCGGGCATATGCAGACGGAACTCCGCCGCTTCTGCAACAGTCATGGTATCAGTGTTGAAGCATGGAGCCCTCTCGGCAGGGGAAGCATGCTTACCAGTGAAACCCTGCTTGCATTGGGTGCAAAATACGAAAAATCTGCGGCTCAGATCTGCATTCGCTGGTGTATGCAGCACGCCGCGATACCTCTGCCGAAATCTGTGACGCCATCTCGCATTGCGGAAAATATAGATGTGTACGACTTCATTCTATCCGACGAAGATATGGCGATCATTGATGCGCTTCCCGACTTCGGCTATTCGGGGAAGCATCCTGACGAAGTGAATTGGTAAGCACTTGTCGCTTACATCCAATCTTAAAAAGAAGCTTTCGCCATGCGAAAGCCACGGTGATTTTTATGAATCTTTATTTAGACATGTTTTTGACCTTTGCAAAGGTAGGGGTCATGACCTTCGGCGGCGGATATGCAATGCTGCCGATCCTACAGCACGAGGTTGTGGATAACAAGCATTGGGCGACCGAGGAGGAGCTGATGGACTATTTTGCCATCGGACAATGCACGCCCGGCATTATTGCCATCAATACTGCGACCTTCATCGGCAAAAAGCAGAAGGGCACTCTCGCCGGCATTCTTGCATCCCTTGGTGTCGTTTTTCCGTCTCTTATCATCATCACATTGCTTGCTGGCGTGATAGAAGCCTTCTCTCATCTTGAAATTGTGCAGAATGCATTCGGCGGCATCCGAGTCTGCGTGTGCATTCTGATCCTCAACGCGGTCATGAAGCTGTTAAAAAATGCGGTGATCGATCTGCCCACCTTCCTTATATTTCTTGCTGTGACGCTGGCAGGTCTTTTCACGGATATCAGCCCTGTGATTTTTGTCCTGCTTGCGGCGGTTGTCGGGATCATTGTTAAATCGATTGGAGGAAAGAAGGCATGATTTTTCTTCGATTGTTTTTTGAATTTTTCAAAGCAGGCTTATTCGCGGTGGGCGGTGGAATGGCAACCATCCCCTTCCTCTATGACATGTCGGATAACACGGGGTGGTTCACCTATGAGGAACTGGACGTCATGATCGCCGTCAGCGAATCCACGCCCGGTCCCATCGGTGTCAATATGGCGACCTATGTTGGCTATCTGACCGGCTTTGACGTGGGTGGAATTCCCACAGCGATCCTCGGTGCGATCACGGCAATGTTTGGTCTGATCACGCCGTCGATCATTGTCATTTTGATCATTTCGGCATTCCTTGCAAGCTTTCGAAAAAATGTATATGTGGATCGCGCTTTTTACGGTCTGCGCCCCACGTCTGCGGGCATGATCGCGGCGGCGGGCTTGACTGTCCTCATGTCAGCGCTGTTTCATGTGGAAACGCTTGAGAGGGGTTTGGGACTCGGCTTTTTCAATTTTCCGGCGATCCTGTTGGCGGTGGTGCTGTATGTCTGCACAAATCATGTGCCAAAGCTCAAAAAGCTCCATCCTATCGTGTTCATCGGTGCATCGGCGATCGTTGGTATCCTTTTCAAAATGGGATGATCATAAGGAGTATGCAAAAATCCTCCGCAAGCATAGCTTGCGGAGGATTTTCTGTTTTATATCTCTGTTATAATAATGCGATCAAAAATTTCGGAAATATCATCAGCCGTCGGCGGATTGGTCCCCTCACGCAGGCATGCCGCGCTACCGTAGGCAACGGCGTTACGAAGCTTGGTTTTCGCGTCGCCGCTTGCGGCGATGAAGCCTGCAATCATGGAATCTCCTGCACCGACGGTGGAGCGTGCCGCAATTTTGGGAGGCTTCGCAAGGTATGCACCCTCTGTGCAGACCAGCACCGCACCATCTTCACCGAGACTGATAAGTGCATTCTCAATGCCGGATGCATGCATATCGCGTGCCGCCTTGATGTAGCTGTCAAGCTCTGCGGCGCCCGTATAAGCGGCGATTTCTTCATCATTTGGCTTGATAAGCCACGGATGAAGTCTCAAAAGCGCATCAAAGGGGAAGGATTTGGAGTCGATGACAAGCTTCACGCCGACATGTTGCAGTTTTGTAAGAAATGCCTCCGCTTCCGAAGGGGAGATTCCTGTGGGAAGACTGCCTGTGAAGGTGACAACGGTGTCCGCATCGGGGGCAATCATCTCATAAACCTGCGCAAGAAGGGAAGCATCCGCCTCAAAGCCGCGAAAGGAAATGCGGGTTTCCTCCCCCTCATCGGAATGGATGGTGATATTCTCGCGGATCCTTCCGCCAACGCGCAGAAGCAGGCGATCCTGCAAGCCGCATACGTCCATCCCGCGAATAAAATCGTCAGCATTTTCATTGCCCAGCACCACAAGGGCGCGATTGGGGATGCCATTTTCGGTCAACGCGCGGGAGATATTGATCCCCTTGCCGCCGATGCCGCGCTCGGAGGAAAGCACCAGGTTTTCCTTTCCTGCCACAAAGCTGGGAAGCGAGCAATGCACATCAAAGGCGGGACTTAAAGTTAGCGTGAGAATTTTCATAGAGGCTCCTGATAGTCGTAAATAGGGATTAAGAGGCAACCGTTTCAGGCTTTCCTTGCCACAAAGGTATCGCGGTATTCGTTAAGGAAATCCTCCGCGCTTTTTGTCATGCGAACAAAGGCGAAGTCATCCCTAAACATGAAGGTTGCTTGGAAATTGCCGAAATAGCGGTCAATGATCTGCACGCGGAGCTGAAGCTTGTTCGGATCGCGCCACGCCGCCGAAGCCGCGCAATCATATAAAAATCCGTCGGTGCTACGCACACCGCCGCGATCGTTGGAGTAGCCAAACTGCGGGAACTTGCCGAATACGTTCACCGTCAAGCCAAAGGGAAGCTTTTTTTCGCCCTGTGCATTTTCATAGGTGAATACGCCGCCGTCCGCATCAAAATCAAAGCGGAACTTTGTGATTCCCGTGGCATTTTGCGGACAGTTGTAGGTAACGCCGTTTATTATCTTCTCGTAATCGCTATGTGCATCGCCGATGGCGGCGGCGAGCTTGAGATCTGCGGTTTCCGCAGCCAATGCGGCATTTGCCGCGGCATCGGCGGGAAGCGGCTCGTCGCCCATGTGATTGACGATGTAGTCGAACAATCCGTTGATGATAATATTGGCTCCCCAATCAAATCCCTGATTGTCGGCGGTGCAGACGAAAACAAAGTCGCGCTCGGGCAGGCCAACCGTAAATTGACAGCCCATTCCGTTGAAGGAGAAGCCGTTCTGCTCGGTGCGCCAGATCTGATAACCGTAGCCGTGCGCTTGGAAAGGATGATAGAATGCGCTGTTGAAGTTGGCGATCTGCTTGGAGGTGGCTTCGATGAGGTAGTCGCGACTCATGAGCTGTTCGCCTTCAAATTTGCCGTAATGGGTGAGCAGATACGCGCAGGAAGCCATATCACGGGGTGTACAGCAAAGCGCGGAATCGCCCCAAGAATCGCCGTTTGGCGTTTCGAGAACATAGGCGTTCTTGAACGTGCCCATGCGGTCGAACAGCTTCAACTTTAGATAATCGAGGAGCTTCATGCCTGACAGTTTTTCAACAAGGGAGCAAAGCACCTGCGAGCCTGCGGAATCATATTCAAAATAGGTGCCAGACGGGCAAGATTTTTGTTCGCATCCAAAATAAAGATGGGTACGGTCGGGATCACCGGCGGTGAACCAATTCTTTTCCTGTACGGCGGTGGACATCATCAGCATATCGCGGACGGTTTGCTGGCGGATGAGGGGCGCGACCTCGGCGGGTGCACGGTCATCCTTGAAATAATCATATACCTTGTCGGAAAGCGACAGCTTTCCGTCGGAGATGAGCAGACCGATGGCGATGGAAACATAGGATTTTGTCTGTGAATACATACGGTGGAGAAAATCCTTATGGAAGGGGGCCCAATAATATTCAGCGAAGATTTTTCCGTGACGCATCAGCAGAACGCTGTGCATGACAGCGCCTCGTCTGTTCAGATAGGAGATATAATCGGCGACATATCTTGCGCTGATACCGGCTTCCTCGGGAGTAATAAGTTCAAACATGGCAGATCCTTTCTGTTTAGCGCATGCGCTTGATGTCATCATTATATCATATCCGATGTTGTCTGTCAAGCGATGTCTTTGAAATTGAAGGTTACGAAAAATCGCCTGCTTGTGTGTCAAGCAGGCGATTTGCAATTTTATAAGACTTAAATAATATAGCCAAGAGATGCCATGTAGCTTGAAACGGCCTTTCCGTCCACAGCGGAAGGGAGAATGCCTTCCTTTTTGCAGATGGATGCCGCGTAGCCTGCGGCTTCGCCCGTGGGCGTGACACAGCCGACCACTCGGTAGCTGGAATGCGCGTAAAAGTCGCCGGAGATACAGCGTCCTGCAAGCAGAAGATTGTCGCAACCCAGAGGAAGCAGGGAACGGTAAGGAATATGGTAGGGCTTGACAAGCTTTCCCTTGCCGTGATCGAGGTGATCGCCTTTGCTGATGCGATGAACGTCGATGGCAAAACGGGCGGTGCATATCGCATCCTCGAATTTTCTGCCTTCGGTGATATCCTCGTAGGTGAGGCGATATTTTCCCATGATGCGTCTGCCTTCGCGAACGCCCAGATGTGAGGAGCTTTGCAACAGCTTCAGATCCTTAAAGCGCGGGATCGTGCGCAGCTTGTCGTAGGTCTCTACGCATTCCGCGCGGCCTTCCATGGTTGCTCTTGTAAGTGCCAGCGGATCATCCATCATCACATTGAATTGGCTGTTGAAGTAGAGCATCCATACGTCATCCACGGCGGTCTGCATGAACCAAATGCCTTCTGCGGAAATATGGATATCATGGTCCTCCCACTCTTTTCTGAGCTGGTCTCTGGAGATACCGATGCCGCCGTTTTCGTCGGTTTGAACGCCTGTCACAAGTATGGTAATTCCTGCAGGCTGAGGCTCACCCGTTTCGGGATGACCGATCTCAAAATCACAGCCTGCCATGGCAGCCAAAAGTCCGTTGCCCGAGGCATCGATATACACATCGGCAACGACCTCGACCGCGCCGCATTCGGTGGCAACGGCGATGGATGTGATGCGACCGTTATCCACCTCGCATCCAGCCATCATGGCGTGATACATAATATCCACGCCTGCTTGACGGCAGCGCATTTCTAGATAATACTTGATATATTCAAGATCGACCATGGTGCCGGGATATTTTTTGCCATTTTCGTCATAACGCGGACCGCGTTTTCCTGCGGAATGATCGCCGTCCTCCAGCCATTTGAAAATATCGCGAACCATGCCGCCCTTGTCTCTGGGATCGAGCAGCTGCGGAACGATACCCTTGGTAATGTCGCCGCCCAGCTCGCCGCCGCATTCGATGAGCAGCGTTTTTGCGCCGTGCGAGGCTGCGGTTACAGCGGCAGCTACACCGGAAAATCCGCCGCCGACAACAACAGTGTCATATTTAAATGTGTTGGAGATGGCTAGATTGAACGTGTTCATATTGATACCTGTGTAATCCTTTATGAAGACTTATTCGAATGTTTTGTACGTATCGACCGTAGCCGTGATTGCTGCCTCTACCGACGGAAGGATCGAATCCAGCATGGATTTGATGCCGATGCCGTTTCGAATGGCTTGGTTGAGGCTGCCGGAAAGCTGACCCCACTGGTAAGCATCGCACAGATCATTACGCCAGCTCTTGAAGATGATGTCGAGCATTTCAGCAGATTCGTCATCGCGCAGAGCCTTGCCCTCGAGGGAAATGTCATAATAAGCAGGGATGACTTCTTCCTGTGAATAGCAAGCGATTGCCTGCAGGATCAATGCCGCACGACCGCTGTCTACGGTCTTCGGAATGCCGGTGCCGCAGGGATTGTGGCTGTTCAACTGACAAACATACTCATCCTGCTCTTTATCGTATTTGGGGAGAGGAAGCAGACCGAAGTTGAAGTCATATTCACGCATTGCCTGTGCATTGCTGAGACTTGCGAAGTAGAACAGTGCGCGGGCATTGAACCAAACCGATTTCATTTGATCGGTCGATGCAATGAAAGCATATTCGGGAGAGCTGTAAATGGAGGTCAACTTCTCCACAACATTGATGGAACGCTCGCCGCCGATTACCACGATGGGCAAGTCGTTTTCGTCCTTTGAAGTCAGCTTTTCGCCGGATGCACAGAAAAGCATCTGCGCCGATTCGGGCTGTGCGGAGATGCCGTACTGGTCGTGAACCTCCCAAACACCGTTACCGTCTTCGTCATTTGCAACCTTCTTTGCACACTCTTGTAAAAGATCAATAGTAAACTCGCCTGCCTTGACCGCGTCATAGAGGTTGGGAAGTTTGTACTCTTCTGCAATGTCCTTATTAAAGAAGCAGATGTTGAGCGCATTAGCCGCGTTGATACCAAGTCCTGTCGTATAGAAGAGCTTGTTAGCGATGGTGGTTTCCATCAGCTTGTCATACTGCCAGAAGGGCTGTGTGAAATCGAGGGCTTCCTCGTTGAGAAGGTTGACAAAGTTTCCGCCTACGGAGAGGGTTGCCATGTCGGAAATACGGAGCATGACAAGGTCATAGGCGGCATCACCTGCCAGAACGAACTGGGAAACGTAGTTATTCAGCGCGGGACCGGTTGCATCGGGAGCCACTTCAGCAAAGATCTTAACGTTAAATTCTTCCTCAATTTTAAGATTGCGGCGATAAACAGCGTCGTTCAGTGCTTCACCGGTTTCGGTTTCAGCCCAAATATCCGTGGGCGTCCAGCTGGTGGAGCGGAGCAGAATGTTAACGGTTTCATTGTTAAAATCTGCTTCGGGGAGCTTATAGGCAGGCGCGGTCGTAACTTCGTTTGTACCGGGATCTGCATTTGTGGTTTCTTCTCCGCTGCCGCCTGCGGTGCCGCAGGAAGCGAGCATCAGCATTGCAAGTAGTGCTGCCATTGTCGACTTTGGTAAATTTCGCATTTGATCGTCCCTCCAGATTGAAATCAAAATTTGTTTTACTGTATGCGGTTTCATTTATCAAATAACGATACTTGAAGAAGCATAATCAAAAGCCAACTTGATCATTCTTCACTTACGATTATATCAGTAAATAAGCTATGTGTCAATGGTTTTTTCGGTGCAAATGGTAATTATCGAAACAAAATACGGCTGATAAGCATTTGTTTAAGATCAAAAGATGGTTATTCCTGCGCGATGAAGGACGTTATGAAAATTTCTATTATTGAAAGCCCGATCAAACCGGCGTTTGGGCTGCCTTTGTCGCTGACCGAGGTTTGGCCGCGAAAACTTTTCCCAATGGGAGAAAAGTTGTTTTTATGGTGGGATATCAAATGCGAAATTTACCAAAGTTCACCACCGCAGACCCCGGCATAAGCGAAGTTACAATCGAAGCTTACAAACTTCCCAAAGCGGTTTCAACGACGAAACCGTTAAGATTCTGCTTCGTTCCACCGGCTGGACGCCCAATGACGTTTGGGCTGATCCCGAAACCGGTGAAGCACTGAACGATGCGGTCTATCGCCGCAATCGCAAGATCAAGGAAGAATTCAACGTTAAGATCTTTGAATCGGGATCAAAAAGCAGTTGCATGGGTGCATTCCTCCTTGATTTTAATGTTCTGTAACCATTCTATCACATTATTCGGCATATTATAAGCGCCTTTGTTACGATCATTACCATATTCTAGAAATAATCTATTGACATAAGGCATATTTCCTGATATAATTTATGATGAAGGTTACTTTGTCAACTTCTTGACATAAGGGATCCTGCGAAAAATTCCGATACTGTTCATATATCGCATATTTTTCGCATGGCACGCCTTTTGACATGTGCAATCGCAAATGGGGAGTTGCCCGTAACCATCCGAAATAGAAGGAACGCCTTCTGTATACGAAAAAATACTGCGCCGCGCTTCTGGCAATGTTTTTTCGTCAAAAGCCAAGTAGAAGCGCAAAAAATTATTAAGGGATCCAATACAGGGTTTCAACAAGGAGGAAAATGAGATGCGCAAATTCCCCAAGTCGACAATCGCAGCACTACTTGCAATGCTGATGCTCGCTTCCTGCGGCACCGCAGGCGGCAGCGGAGAAGAAACCACCAATGCAGACCCCGGCACAAGCGAAGTTACAACCGAAGCTTACAAGCTTCCCGAAGCAGATTTTAACAATGAAACCGTTAACATTCTGCTCCGCTCCACCAGCTGGACGCCCAATGACATTTGGGCTGAAACCGAAACCGGTGAAGCACTGAACGATGCGGTCTATCGCCGCAATCGCAAGATCGAGGAAGAATTCAACGTTAAGATCTTTGCAGAGGTAGCTCCCGAAGCAACGGGCCCTGCGCTGAACAATTATGTTTCTCAGTTCATTATGGCAGGCGACGCTGCTTATGACCTTGTCATGCTCCGTATTTCCGACATAGTTTCGCTTTCTTTAGGCGGCAACTTTGTCAACCTTCTCAACGAGAAAAACCTCGATTTCACACAGCCCTTCTGGCAGTATGACAAGCTGATGGAAACCACCATCGCCAACAAGCTTTACTATACAACAGGACTTGTCACCAATGCGGCAAACGCTCTGCTCATCACCCTTTTCAATAAGGAAATAGCGGCAGAGTACAAGCTCCCCGATCTTTACGAGATCGTTCGAGAAGGCGAATATACCGTTGACGTGGTCGAGGAATTTTCCAAGAAGGCGGCAAATGATATCGACGGCGACGGCACAATAGAAGAAACAGACCAATTTGGTATCGTCGGACAGACAAACTTTGCGCTGATGCTTTACTATGGCTCCGGCGAAAAGATGACCGTTAAGGACGAAAATGACATTCCGCGTATTGCTGTGGGCAGCGAACGCTCCATCAACGTTATTCAAAAGATGAGCAAATTCTTCTCCGCACCGGAGCATACATTTATTGGATCCACTGCCGCGATTAAAAATATTTGGTTCAATTCCCGCTCGCTGTTCTATTTTGCAAGCCTGAGCAGCTGTGAAGAAATGCGTCAGTATGATTTCAATTTCGGTTTGCTCCCGCTTCCCAAATATGATACAGAGCAAGAAGAGTATGTCTGCCAGCTGAATACCCACAATCCTTGCGGAACCGCGATCCCCAGGACGGTTGACAGCAACCGTGCTTCTCTGATACTGCAGGCGATCGCATGCTATTCCGAGGACGAGGTTATCCCCGCATTCTATGATATTTGTCTTGAAGGCAAATCTCTGCGCGATGACGAATCCGCTGAAATGCTGGATATCATCTTCGAGAGCTGGCATAATGACTTGTCTGATGCTTATTCGTGGTCTCTTTCGGGCGCCGTTGGTGAAGCCATCAGAAACGGCGAAGGCATTGCTTCGAGATTGGAAGAGATCAGACCTGTTGTAGAGAAATCCATTGAGGATACCGTAAAAGTTTTAGAGTCGCTTGATGTATAATCCGTAAATAATGAAGACAATAGATCCTACTTAACAACAAAAACGCCTGCTCGGCTTGACCGAGCAGG
>JAZTWJ010000013.1:0-19428 GCA_045635785.1 Candidatus Flemingiibacterium sp. | reverse complement strand
AGAGAAGATCGCCCGGAATTTCGAGTGTGACGGTCAGAAATTCCCACGCCCATGCGATGGCTTCATGCTTGAAGTAATCGCCGAAGGAGAAGTTGCCGAGCATCTCGAAATAGGTGCCGTGACGAGCGGTCTTGCCGACGCGCTCCAAATCGGGGGTGCGGATGCACTTTTGGCAAGTGGTGACACGGCGGCGAGGCGGTTCCACCTCTCCCGTGAAGAATTTCTTCATGGGCGCCATGCCGGAGTTGATCAAAAGCAGAGATTTGTCGTTATTTGGTACGAGCGAAAAGCTCGGAAGGCGAAGATGTCGCTTTGATTCAAAGAAGGAAAGGTATTTTTCGCGCAGCTCATTTAAGCCGGTCCATTGCATTTTGATGTATGTCCTTTCTATACTTAGAAATAATATGAATCATTTAATTATAGCACGCATTTGCAGGCTTGTCAAGATGGATTTTGCATCAAACCCCCCAAGTCTTTGTTGCATGAGATGTGACAAGCTTGAACACCTCGTTTACGGCAAAGGTGAGCAACGTGCAAGCCGCGATGCCGATCCATCCTGCCATACCGACGGAGCTGACGTCAAAAATCGCACCAAAGGTGGGGAAGATCAGGCATGCCGCAATAAAGCAGACAGCACCAAGGAAAAGGATCCCATAGCTGGCACATGGGCGGAAGCCGGGAAGGAACAGACTGCGGTCTGCCGCCAGCTCCGCAAAGGTCACAAGTTGGCAAAGAAGTAGCGCAAGGAACACCGTGCTTCCAAAAACGTCATCACTCATGGGCGTACCGAAAAGCGCGGCTACGGGGCGAATGGCAAGCAGTGAGACTGCGCCAAAAAGCGAAAAGAGAAGGGAGCGAACAAACAGAGTGAGCGGCTTTTGCAGCGCTTTCTCCGCATTGTCGTCGAGGAACAGCGCGTTATGGGATGGCTTTGCGAAGGCGGATGCCAAAATCGCCGTAAAGTCGAGGGCAAGTCCGCTTACTGCCAGCTGAATGGGTGTCAGCGCGTTGAACCCGAGGAAAAGAGAGCCGATCACAATGAAAATACGGGTCAGCTCGATTGTGGTGAGATACCGCACCATGCGCAGAAGATTGCGATAGATGGTACGCGCATATTCAATGGCGGAGACGATGGCTGAAAAGCCGCCCTTGCCATGATTATCCGCGTCGGAGATAACCACGTCTGAAATGAACTTGAGCGCTTCTGATTCAAAGAGCGATCCTCCTGCGATGCGGGAAAAAGCGGGCGTTTGACGGGATTTGATGTCGATGCCGCTTTTTTTTGCTTTCGGGGAAATGGTGACAGCGGCGGTAAAGCCCACATCCGCTTTTTTGAGCAGAAGTGCGCCGTTTATACCGCCCGCAAGCAGTCCCACTCGTTCGCCGTCCTTGCGCAGAAGCGAGACAATATTTGCAAGCTTTGCCGGTTCAACACCGGCATACATATTATATAAAGGAAGATTGGTGCGCAAAAGGTCTTCGGACATGGCATCATAGCCCGCCCCCGTGAGGATACCCTTGCCGTCCTGAACGATGCCGACGGACATGGCAAGGTACTTATCACTCTCCGAATAGCGGTCGGTGGTCATGATGATCCGTATGCCCGCTGCTTTGCATCGGGAAATGAGCTGTGCGGCGCCCTTGCAGAGAGGCTCGCGCAGGGCGATGAGACCTTCGAAGGTAAGATCGGCTTGGATGGCACCGATGCGGGAGTCGAGATTGTTGAAATCGGTCACACCCGTTGCCACCGCCAGCACGCGGTAAGAGGATTTGATCAGACTTTGCGCCGCGCCGAGAAATTCGATGCGGTCCTTTGTTGTCATGCGGTGAATGTTGCCGTTCTCCGTGTAATACTCACAGTTTGACAGAATGGCTTCCGCGTCGCCGCGGCAGACCGCCATATAGCGGTGATTGGCGTCCAATGTCAGCGTAGTTTCAAACTTGGAGGCACCGCCCGCAGGGACGTGTCCGATGATCGGATAGGAGCGGTCGATATTCGCATTATAAAGCCCCAGCGTTTCGGCAAGCTCAACGATTGCCTGTTCCTCCGGTGTGATTTTGCGCGAGGAGCCGCTGAGTGCGGCAAGTCCCGCACCGTAAATGCCCGTGGATACCACCCCCGCAATGACCGCGGGGCGAAGCCTGTCCACACGGTCCACGTCTGTCGCCTCATAAAGACGGCGTGAGACGTAGATCTTTTCCGCGTTGGCATGGGCTTCGGTGAGGATGCCGTCCTTGGGAACGATCAGCGTGGTAAGATCTTTTAACTGTTCCAATTTTTCCGCATTCTTAATGAGCGCGCCCACATTAACATCGTTTTTGCGATTCATGGCGCTGAAGATGCCGCATCCGATGATGGTATAGCCGAACACGGTGTACAGCTCGCTCATTGCCGCCGCCGCCAAGGAAATCCCCGTGAAAAACACATGGAATGCGCCTTGCTCAGGGCGGAACAGCAACGTGATGATGGTAATGATAAAGATCATCGCCAGCATGGAAAGGCTCCATCCTGAACAATATTTCTTTAAGGTGGAGAGAATTTTCAGATTCTCGTGGGTGACGATCTCGGTGGTTTTTCCAAGATGCACAGCTACGGTGTTTTCGCCTGTGGCGGTAACGATGGCTCTGCCGTTGCCCGATGTGACGATGGTGGTGGCAAAAGCCATGCTCAGCTGCTTTTCATAGGGAAGACCGGGCGCAAAATAGGTGAAATTGGCGTTTTTCAGAACGGAGGAGGGAATGCCTGTCAGCGTTCCTTCGTTGATATAAAGATTGTCTGCGGCAAAAATGCGGCAATCCGCAGGCACAATGTCTCCCGCGGAGAGGAAGATCACGTCGCCGGGCACAAGTGCGCGCATATCGACAAGCGTCAGTCTGCCGTCGCGTATGACTTTGGCGGTGGGCAGGGAATATTCCGTCATGCCGCACAGCACCTTTTGCGCCTTGATATAGGTAAACACCGCCGTCAGATAGTTGACGGCGACCAACGAAAGAAGCACGCCGCCTGCCACGGGAATATCAAAAACCATCGCCGCCAAAACTGCCGCAACAAGCAGAAGGGAAGCATAATCGGCGGGAATGAGCTTTTTGAAGGAAAGCGTCGCAGAGGGCGTTTTATAGACATGGTTACCGCCGATCTGACGGCGGACCTTTGCCGCATCTTCATCGGAAAGCCCCTTGCCGCGGTTCGTTTTGAAATGACGCTCGATCTGCTCGAGGGATTTGTCGTACCAGCTCTCCGGCTTGTTTGCGGAGGTAAAGTTGGAGTTGAAGCTATTCATGGCACATCAGACTACGTCAATGACGAGGGCACCATCTTTGACGCTGAGCGATGCGGCGGTGATGCCGCCCTCATAGTTGGCAATGATGGCAGATGCCAGCTTATCTTCCACCTCGGTCTGAATGTGGCGGCGAAGATTGCGTGCGCCATATTTGCGCGAGTAGGATTTTTCGGCAATGAGAGCCGCCGCTTCGTCCGTCCAAAGGAATTTGATCTCCTTTTCCGCCAATGCATCGCGCAGCTCGCCCAGCATGATGGCGGCAATGCGTGTGCAATCCGCAACTTCCAGCGCACGGAAGGTGATGATCTCATCCACACGGTTGAGAAATTCGGGGCGGAGAAATTCGGAGAGGGATTTTTCGGTTCGATTTTCCGCAAGGGAAGCTCCCTCGCCGCCAAATCCCGCTTTTGCGGTTCCGACGGAGGAACCTGCATTTGTGGTCATGACGAGGACACAGTTGGAGAAATCCACCACTCTGCCGTGGGAATCCGTCACCTTGCCGTCGTCGAGGATCTGCAGAAGCACGTTCAGCACATCGGGATGGGCTTTTTCGATCTCGTCAAAGAGGACTACCGAATAGGGATGGCGGCGGATCTTTTCGGTGAGCTGTCCTGCGTCATCGTGTCCAACATAGCCGGGAGGCGCACCGATGAGACGGGACACCGCGTGCTTTTCCATATATTCGGTCATATCCACGCGGATGAGCGCATCGGGAGAGCTGAACAAATCAGCGGCAAGCTGCTTGACGAGCTCTGTTTTTCCCACGCCCGTGGGACCTGCAAAAATAAAGGAAACGGGCTTGCGCTTGCCGGAAACGCCTGCTCTGCCGCGCTTGATGGCGCGGACCGCGGCGGATACCGCGGCATCCTGACCGATGATATGCTCTTTTAAGCGACTTTCTAACTTGTCAAGACGGAGAAATTCATTTTCGGAGATGGCAGTGGCGGGGATGCCCGTCCAAATTTCGATGACGTCAGCCAGATCGTTGACGGTCAGCTCCATGGCATCAGCCGCGCCGCGAAGCTCTTTCACCTCGCTCTCAAGCTTCATCTGCTCGGTGCGGACCAGCGCGATCTCGCGATAGCGATCCTCATCGGGCGTGTCGGAGGCGGATTCCAGCGCCTCTAACTTCTCCTTGGAAGCGGAAAGCGCACGGGTAGCCTCATCGTATTTTTCATAAGCGGGGCAGGTGAGCATGACATGCGCCGCCGCCTCGTCGATCAGGTCGATCGCCTTGTCGGGCAGGAAGCGGTCGGTGATATATCTCTCGGACATGATAACCGCACGTCGAGCCACCTCATCGGAGATCTTCACATGATGGAAATCCTCGTAATAGTGCTTGATTCCTTTGATGATCTCCACCGAATCGTCGATGGAGGGCTCGTTGACGATCACAGGCTGGAACCGACGCTCAAGCGCGGAATCCTTTTCGATATATTTGCGATATTCGTTCATGGTGGTGGCACCGATCACTTGGATCTCCCCGCGGGAAAGTGCGGGCTTTAGAATGTTGGCGGCGTTCATCGCGCCCTCGGCTTCACCTGCGCCCACAATATTGTGCACCTCGTCGATCACCAAGATGGCGTTGCCAACCTCTTTGACCTCGTTGATCAGACCTTGGATGCGGGATTCGAACTGACCGCGGAATTGGGTTCCCGCAACAAGTGCTGTGAGATCCACCAGATATACCTGCATATCGCGCAGCTTTGCCGGAACGCGATTCTCCGCAATATTCATGGCGAGAGCCTCGGCGATGGCGGTTTTACCCACGCCGGGTTCACCGATGAGGCAGGGATTGTTCTTTTGGCGGCGAGAGAGGATCTGCACCACGCGGTTCAGCTCCCGTTCTCTGCCCACAATGCGATCGAGCTTGCCTTCCTTTGCCGATGCTGTGAGGTTGCGGCAGTAGGTGGTAAGGTATTTTAACTTCGGCTCGCGTTTTTTCGGATTTTGCTCACGGGAAGCTCTCTCCTCGGTTTTACCGCTGCCTTCGGAAGCGGAGGCTTCCGGCTTACCCAGCCCAAAGTTGCGGAATAATTCGGTGAGATTGATGCCTGGCGCACCGTGCGCGCTTCCGTCATCCTCCGCTTCGGACAGGGCGGTGGTCATATTCTCCTCGATCTTCTCGATCTCCTGATCGAGCTCGTCCATGGCATCTTCCGGGACGCCCATTTTGGACAGAATGTCATCCACCGGCTTTATGCCAAGCTCTCTTGCACATTTCAGACAGATTCCCTCCGTCACCGTATTGCCGTTTTCGATTCTCGTCATATAAACCACAGCAACGCGCTTGTGGCATCTGGCGCACATTTCCATAACTTATAAAATATCTCCTTTTGTGTAACTGACTGTATTGAATGAGGCGCGGCTTACGGTTGGAATGCGATCCATCCGTTCTCGCAGAAAAACTTGAGAATAACCGTGCCGTTAATAATGGTTTTGTTGAAGACGTTCGGATCGATGGACTCGAATGCGAGGATGGCACCCACCGCAAGATTGGCGATCACCCAAGTACATACACATGCGCTTGCAATGCCAAACAGCGCACCCAGCAGCTTGTTCAGCTTGTTCAGCACGGGCAGACGGCAGATGGCATCCAATAGCAGCGTGAGCAGCTTGAGTGCAAGCAGCGAGGCGAAAAAGATGCCCGCTGCTGACAGCACCGTGCTGATCGCCGTCGCCGTCGGCTCTGCAATTCTATGCGAAAGTGCCTGCACCGCCGAGGGTTCGGCACTGCTTGCGAGTGCCTCGTAGTAATATTTGGCGATGGCATCGAGGTCGGCACCAAAGCGTGCGGCAATGTCATTCAGAGTCTCGGGGCGATCGGTGAAGATCTTATCCAGCGCAAGCTTTTCCGAGCCGGCATTGATGATGCCTGTGATGGATTCGTTGACAATGTTCGCCGTCCACTCTCCGATGAAGGCGTTGTTCAGCCACTCAGCCACATCACCTGTGAAGAAATAGGCGATCGCAACGGCGATGATGATGGAGGCAAAGCCCATGATGGATTTGACGAAGCCGCGCATGATGCCGTGATAGACACAGACAATGGCTGCAATGATGATAATAAGATCGATGATGAGGCTCATGGCGTTTCTCCTGTCGAGGGCGTTTTTTGATCGAAGTATACTTCTTCAAAGTTCACGTCATAGGTAAGTGCGTAGTTTTCCTTGGCAAGCAGGAAGGAGTCTGCATTCTGCGGCAGAACGTCGATGGCATCTGCTTCCACCTCTGTTGAAGCGATCTTTCGGTTGTAAAGATTGACGCGGATCACTTGATTTCCCGCAAGCACGAAGATATAATCACCGCTGTCGTCCGAATCCACCGCGGTCAGCTTGCCCGTGAATTCACCGCTGTAAACCTCACGTCCCGTCAAATCGTAGATCTCCATGAGATAGGTATTGCCGATGATGCCTTCCGCAAGAATGCGGACGATGTGACGTCCCGCGTTATGCGTCATGACGGGAGTCTTGCTATGGGGAAGCGACGCTCTGAGGTTGAGGGTGTTGTCAAAGAAGCAGAGCGCTTCGTCGGTGACAACGACAATGCCCTCGTTGGTGAAATAGAGAGAGTAGCTCAGTCCGTCAAATTCGGCGATCTGACGTGCAGAGCTTTCGCCGGGGGCGATCAGCTCCAGACGGGAGCAGAAGGCACTGCCTTCTGCTTTGACGGTCAATACCGCGATCAAAGAGCCGTCCGGCTTCATTTCTGCCGCCATGAGATGGTCGTTTTTGAGAATGCGTGAGACGGGCTTGAAGTTTTCGTCGTACAGCGTGATCTGTGTGCGATACTCTCGGGTGGAGGAAGCAATGGCAAAGGTGCCGTTGTCCGCAATGGATGCATCGGTGATCGGCATTTCGGTCGTTCCCTCGTAAAGGCTTGCGAAGGTGTTGAGCACGGTGAATCCGTTTCCACCAAGATCATAGCATAGCGAAAAACGCTTGCTGACCTTCAAAACCGGCTTTGAGTAACGAATATCCTCGGTCATGATGAGGTTGCCGCGGGAATCGTATATGGCATAGCCGCTTGGCGTGAGCGTTGCCAGATCGCCCACAAAAAGCTCCAAACGGTTTGGATCGCCCGAATCGTAGTCGATACGCGGTACCATGATGGAGGTTTCGGTATTGGTGAAGCTGATATATTTAAGCAGATAGCGCAAATTTTCCAGCGTAATATCGTTTCGCATAAACGTGAAGGCGAAGATGAAAAACGCAACAAGCGCAACAAACACGCCGTATTTTGCGATACGGAAGCGCAGAGAGATCTTTTGGTAATATTCATTTGTGTGGGGTTTTCTACGTTGGGAAAGGGAAGGCGACGGATTTGGTGACGCCGTTTGCATATTCTTCATCGGGTTGTCCTCTCTTGGCGTGCAGATAACTATAATATTATATCACAGATTTATAAAATATAGTGGGGGTTCTTATGTATGAAATGTGAACGAACTGTTAATATTGCAAGGCGCATGGAATTTGTAACATTTTTATGCAGACAGAACTGCTGTTTTGTGGTATAATAGAATCACTTTAGAAGTTACCTTTCGGAGCCGGCAACGCAATGAAAACTTGCGACTGCGGCTGATCAATTTCCGTGCGATGCAACGTATCGCAAAGAAAGGAAGCTTTTGCTTTGCAAGAGCCACAATCATTATGAAAAAACTGCTGGCTGTTGATGGAAACAGTATATTAAATCGTGCATTTTACGGCATTCGTCCGCTGACTACAAAGGAGGGGCTGCACACCAATGCGGTATACGGCTTTGTAAACATCCTCCGGCGCAATCTTGACGCGATAAAGCCCGATGCCTTTGCGGTGGCGTTTGACATGAAGGCACCCACCTTCCGCCACAAAAAATACGACGGCTATAAGGCAACCCGCAAGGGCATGCCGGAGGAGCTGGCGATGCAGCTCCCTTATGCGAAAAAGTGTGCGGAGGCAATGGGGGCACTGGTCTTGGAGTCGGAGGGCTTTGAGGCGGACGACATTCTCGGCACGCTGTCCGACATGGAAGAATTCTATGCTTATGTGCTGACGGGCGATCGCGATTCGCTTCAGTTGATTGATGATAACACCACTGTTTTACTGGCAGGCAATGCGGATACCGTCCCCTTTGACACGCAAAAGTTCAAGGAAACCTACGGCATCTTGCCCGCGCAGTTTGTGGATATGAAAGCGCTGATGGGCGATTCATCGGACAATATACCGGGCGTGGCAGGCATTGGCGAGGTGAGCGCAGGCAAGCTGATCGCCGAATTTGCCACCCTTGACGGCGTTTATGAAAATCTCGATGCACCTTCGATCAAGAAGGGACAGCGAGCAAAGCTTGAGGCGGGGAAGGACAGCGCTTATCTGTCAAAATGGCTGGCAACCATCCTTCGCGATGCACCCATCGGTGTCACAGCTGCGGAGCTTGACGGCTTCGAAGCCCGAGCGGCAGAGAAAATGCCGGAGCTGCTTTCGCTGTTTACGAAATTGGAATTTACTGCGCTGATCAAGCGCTTCGGCTTGGAGGAGAAAACTGCGGAGACGACGGCTCCTTCTCTTGATCGCGAGACTTGCCTCTCCCTTGCCGAAGCGGCACAAAAAGCGTTGTCGTTTGGAAAACGATTGGCGATCGCTATTCCCGAGGATGCGGACGGAGAGACCACCTTTGCGGGGGATGCATCCCATGTGTTTGCGGCGAAGGGAGAAGGGCTGCGTGAGCTGCTTATGGCGCTGCATGCGGATGGGGTTAAGCTCGTTGTCTACGATTCCAAAGCGTTGTATGCAAAATATAATTTGGCAGATGCTTTTCTCTTTGACTTTGATGTGATGCTTGCCGCCTATGTGGCGGATCCCACGGAAGTTCCCGCACCGGATAAACTCAAACTGCGCTATACGGGCGATTCGTCGGAGGGCTTTGACGCGGCGGCACTCTTTGCCGCTTGGGAAGCGCTGGAAAAAATTATTACCGAACGGGAGCAAACCGCGCTCCTTTATGACATTGAGATGCCCCTTGCCGCCGTGCTTGCACGCATGGAAGCGGCAGGCTTTAAGGTGGATACTGCAGGGCTTTCACAGTTCACCGAGATGGTGAAAAAGGCTTCGGAGGAGCTGGCGGAACGCATTTATTTTGCAGCAGGCGGTGAATTTAACATCAAATCACCCATTCAGCTCTCACAGGTGCTGTTCGAGCGGCTCGGACTCCCCCACGGAAAGAAAAATAAAAACGGCAGCTATTCCACGGGCGCGGATGTGCTGGAGAAGATCTCCTACCATCCCATCGTCCGCGATATTCTCGATTACCGTCAGCTCACCAAGCTGCAGGCGACCTACGGCGAAGGGCTGGTGAAAGCAGCGGACGAAAACGGCCGCATTCATTCGAGCTTCAATCAGGCGGTCACCGCTACGGGCAGACTGTCCTCCACCGAACCGAATCTGCAGAACATTCCCGTGCGAACAGAGCTTGGACGGGAGCTTCGGCGTTTCTTCATTCCCGACGGTGAGGGAAGGGTGCTCATTGACGCGGACTACAGTCAGATCGAGCTTAGACTGCTTGCCCATATTTCGGGCGACGAAGCGATGATCGAAGCCTTCCGATCGGGCGTGGATATTCACACTATGACCGCATCGCAGGCGTTCGGTGTGCCGGTGGAGGCAGTGTCAAGCGAGCTTCGCAAACGGGCGAAGGCGGTCAACTTTGGCATTGTATACGGCATCAGCGATTTTTCGTTGGCGCAGGACATTGGCGTATCCAAAAAGCAAGCGGCGGAATACATCGAGCATTATCTTAACAGCTACCCCAAAGTCGCCGCATATTTGCGTGACGTTGTAAAGAAGGCAACGGAGGACGGTTACGTGACCACCATGTTTGGCAGAAGACGTGCGATTCCCGAGCTTTCCGCATCCAAAAAACCACTGCGTGCCTTCGGCGAACGGGTGGCGATGAATAGCCCCATCCAAGGCAGTGCGGCGGATATTATTAAAATCGCTATGGTCCGAACGGATGCGGCGCTTCGGGCGTCTGGGCTTGACGCGAAGCTGATTTTGCAGGTGCACGACGAGCTGATTGTTGAGGCGGCGGCATCGGATGCCGAAGCGGCAAAAGCGCTTTTGGTGCGAGAAATGGAGGCAGCGGCATCCCTTTCTGTGACGCTCTCCGTGGAAGCGAATATCGGCGAGAGCTGGTATGACTGCAAATCCTGACAACGGCGACTTGCCGGGACAAAAAATCGCAGATATTGACAAATGTGCAAAAATACGCTATAATTATATAATACAGCAAACGGAGAAATAATTTGCATGATTATTATCGGCATTGACCCGGGTATTGCCATTGTAGGCTACGGTATCATCGAATATAGTAATTCCCGCTTCACCACACTTGCCCACGGCTCTATACAAACGCCCGCGCACACCGATACATCCGCGCGGCTTTTGACCATTTATAACGAGCTGGATGCGCTGATTAAAATGTATCATCCCGAAACCATGGCAATTGAGGAGCTGTTCTTCGGTCACAATCATACAACCATGGTTCCCGTGGCGGAAGCAAGAGGCGTCATTATGCTGTGTGCCGAGCAGAACGGGCTTAGCATCGGCGAATATACGCCCTCGCAGGTCAAGCAGTCGGTGGTCGGTTACGGCAACGCTGTCAAAAAACAGGTTATGCAGATGATTGCGCTGCTGCTTCGGCTGGAAAATGCGCCAAAGCTTGACGACACCTGCGATGCGCTTGCCATTGCGGTCTGTCATGCCCATCAGAGCGGATCGCGCATGCGTAGCTTTTACAATCAGGATTTCTACAAAAATCGGCGGTAACCCGATTCCAATTTTACAAACAGAAGCCTCCGATCGGAGGCGCGGAGGACGCTATGTACTACCACATTCACGGCGAGCTATGTCTCACCGAGCCGCATATGGCGGTCATCGACTGCGGCGGCGTAGGGTACAGACTGACCGTTTCGAATACCACGCTTGCCGAAATTGCACCGAAAATCGGTGAAAAGGTAAAGCTTTTTACCTATCTTGCCGTGCGTGAGGATGCCATGGAGCTGTACGGATTTTATTCCATGCAGGAACATTCTGCATTCAAGCAGCTCATCACGGTGAGCGGCGTCGGCCCTAAGGCGGCGATGTCAATTCTGTCTACACTCACGCCTGAGCAGTTTGCCGCTGCAGTCTGCTCCTCCGACACAAAAGCATTGGGAAAAGCCAGCGGAATCGGTGCAAAAACCGCCGCAAGAATTGTGCTGGAGCTCAAAGATAAGCTCGCCAAGGAATACGGTACGGAGGCAATTTCTTCCGTCACTCCCGTGGGCATCCAAACCACAGGCAAGCTTTCCGATGCGGTCAATGCATTGCTGGTGCTCGGATATTCAAGGCAGGAGGCAAACCATGCTTTGGCAGGCATCGACAGTTCCGCTATGACGCTTGAAGCGCTTATAACCGCCGCACTTCGGCGGTTGGTCAAATAATTCTCACAACTTCTGAAAGGACAGGACGAAATGAACTTTCTCGACGATCCGGATTTTGATAATCGAATCATCGACGCGGCGTATTCTCCCGAGGACGCGGAAAGCGAGCAAAGCCTGCGCCCCTGTGCCCTCGACGAATACATCGGTCAGACCAAGGCGAAGGAGAATCTGAAAATCGCCATCAATGCGGCAAAATTGCGCGGAGAACCGTTGGATCATGTGCTGCTGTATGGCCCGCCCGGCCTTGGCAAAACCACGCTATCCAATATCATCGCCAACGAAATGGGTGTGCATATCCGTGTCACCAGCGGCCCCGCCATCGAAAAGCCCGGCGATCTTGTCGCACTGCTGACAAATTTGCAGGCGGGCGATGTGCTGTTTATCGACGAAATTCATCGCTTGCCCAGACAGGTGGAGGAAATCCTTTATCCCGCCATGGAAGATTATGCCGTGGATATTATCATCGGTAAAGGCCCATCGGCGCAGTCTGTGCATCTGCCCGTGCCGCGCTTTACCCTCATCGGCGCAACAACCCGTGCCGGTCAGCTTACCACACCGTTGCGCGACCGCTTTGGCGTGCTGCTCCGATTGGAGCTTTATTCTGTGGAAGAGTTAGCGACGATTGTCAAGCGGTCGGCAGGCATCCTCGGCATTGCCATTGATACTGATGGCGCGCTTGAATTAGCATCGCGTTCCCGCGGAACGCCGCGTATTGCCAATCGTCTGTTGCGTCGTGTCCGCGACTTTGCTCAGGTGAAGGGTAACGGTAATATTGATCAAGGAACGGCAAATGCCGCGCTGAATATGCTTGAAATTGACGAGCTGGGGCTTGATAATATCGACCGAAAAATGCTCGAAACCATCATCGTATTTTACGGCGGCGGTCCCGTTGGATTGGAAACACTTGCGGCGACCGTCGGTGAAGAATCCATCACTCTGGAGGATGTATATGAGCCGTATCTCATGCAGATCGGGTATCTAGCAAGAACACCGCGCGGACGTTGTGCTACACGCCTTGCCTACGAACATCTCGGCATCACATGGCGTGAGCCGCTTGTTCCCACCGAGAGTGAACAAATGGATATATTCTCCCAATCTCTAAAAAATAAAAAAAGCGAATAATCCCCTCTTAATAAAGTCTTTGCGGAGCTTTCTTGAGAAAGCGACCGTATCCCCTTATTTAATTAAGCACCAATCAACAAAGGAGCCCAAACCATGTGGACAGCCGATAACTGGCAGGATTATGAACTGATTGACACCTCGAACGGAGAGCGGTTAGAGCGATGGGGCAAGTATATTCTTGTCCGTCCTGATCCGCAGGTGATCTGGAAAAATGTGAAGAAATCAGTACTTTGGAATAAAGCCGATGCGACGTACAAGCGCTCGAATGCGGGCGGCGGTGCATGGAAGGAAAACCGCCTTCCCGATGAATGGAAAATCGGATATGAGTCACAGAATTTGCAGTTTGTCATTCGTCCGATGGGATTCAAGCATACGGGGCTGTTTCCCGAGCAGGCGGTCAACTGGGATTGGTTCTCTGCGCTGATTCGGAAATCGAATCGCCCTATAAAAGTGCTCAATTTGTTCGGCTATACTGGCGGAGCCACCGTGGCG
The DNA here is from genome assembly GCA_045635785.1 of Candidatus Flemingiibacterium sp. Classification (GTDB taxonomy): domain Bacteria; phylum Bacillota; class Clostridia; order Oscillospirales; family CAG-272; genus Flemingiibacterium. The sequence goes on along the minus strand of JAZTWJ010000013.1, from coordinate 6,078 downwards.
GCAGCGAAAGCCGGTGCGGCGGTTTGTCATGTGGACGCCGCCAAAGGCATGGTGGCACAGGCGAAGGAAAATGCCAGGCTTTGCGGACTTTCCGAGGCGCCGATACGCTATATTGTCGATGACTGCAAGAAATTCGTCGAGCGCGAAATCCGTCGCGGCAATCGCTATGACGGCGTGATTATGGATCCGCCATCCTATGGGCGCGGTCCAAATGGCGAGGTTTGGAAATTGGAAGAATCCATTGACGAGCTTGTCGCTCTGACCGCAAGAATCTTATCGGATCATCCGCTGTTTTTCCTAATCAATTCTTATACTACGGGACTTTCGCCGTCCGCGACCGGATATTTGCTTCATCTGCATGTTGCCGCGAAATATGGCGGAAAGGTCAGTGCGGATGAAATAGGCTTGCCTGTAACGCAAACGGGAGCGGTGCTTCCGTGCGGCTCCAGCGCAAGATGGAACATATAAGCGACAAAGTTACATAGTATTCACAGAAAGGTCGTCATCCCATGAAGGATTCAGCCGCATGCAGACAGGAAATCGACGCAATTGATGCAGAGCTTTCGGCGCTGCTTGAGAAACACATGCGCGTTGCAGAAAGCGCAGCGTAATACCTTGATAACCGAGCAGGCGAATTGGCGCACTGTCGGATGAATTGACGGATTTCAGATTGATCGGATAGAATACGGAAAGTTGATTATGAAAAAACCTTTCATTCAAATTGAAAATCTAACCTTTGCATACACAGACGATGATGGAAGCCCCATCGACGTTTTGGAAAATTTGAATCTTGAGATTAAACAGGGAGAACTGGTGGCGGTGCTCGGTCATAACGGATCGGGTAAATCCACCCTTGCAAAGCTGTTGAATCAGATTCTGACGCCAACCTCCGGAAAAATTGTTGTTGACGGGCTTGATATTACCTCTGATTCTCTGACAGAGGATCAGATTTTTGAAAATCGCCGAAATGTTGGCATGGTTTTCCAAAATCCCGATAATCAGCTGGTTGCCACAATTGTGGAGGAGGATGTTGCCTTCGGACCTGAAAATTTGGGCATTCCCCAGGCGGAGATCCGCCGTCGGGTGGACGATGCACTGGCGGCCGTAAAAATGACGGAATTTGCACGTCATTCGCCCCATCAGCTCTCCGGCGGACAAAAGCAGAGAGTTGCGATCGCGGGCATTATTGCCATGATGCCGCATTGTATCATCTTTGATGAATCCACCGCCATGCTCGATCCTTCGGGCAGAAAAGAAGTGATGGAGACCATCCTTCGGTTGAATCGGGAGTTTGGCATCACAATTCTGCATATTACGCATTATATGAACGAAGCCGCAATGTGCGACCGCGTAATTGTTATCAATGACGGAAAGATCGAATTTGACGACACTCCCGAAAAGGTATTCACCCATGTGGATCGTCTGCAGATGATCGGACTGGATGTGCCGCAGACGGTGGAGCTCGCGTATGAGCTGAACCATGCGGGCGCCAATTTGCCGCTTGATAAGCTGTCGGTGGATGAAATGGCGGATGAAATTTTGACGATGTTTGGGGATTTTGCAAAATGACGGCAATAGAGCTGAAAAACGTTTCGTATATCTATTCACCCGATACGCCCTTTAGAAAGGTTGCACTTGATGACGTTTCGCTGTCCATCCGCGCAGGATGCGTGACGGGACTCATGGGGCATACCGGATCGGGAAAATCCACGCTGGTACAGCTTTTCAACGGTCTCACAAAGCCTACCTCGGGCGAGGTTTTTGTTGGCGGCGTGAACATTTGGGAAAATCCCAAGGAGATACGCAGCTTCCGCTTTAAGGTGGGGCTGGTCTTCCAATATCCCGAGTATCAGTTGTTCGAGGAAACTGTGCGCCGCGACATCGCATTCGGCCCCGCGAATATGGGACTTGACGAGGCGGAAATTGCCCGCCGCGTTGAGGAAGCTTCCGTTTTTTGCGGCATCTCTCCCGATCTTTTGGACAAATCGCCCTTCGATCTGTCCGGCGGCCAAAAGCGGCGCGTTGCGATCGCGGGCATTATGGCGATGGAGCCGCAAGTGCTGGTATTGGATGAACCGGCGGCGGGACTGGATCCGATGGGACGAGAGGAGATCCTTGGCGGCATCTGTTCCTATCAGCGTGAACGGGGCAATACGGTGATCATCGTATCCCATTCCATGGAGGATATGGCGAGATATTCCGATGAGATCGTGGTCATGAACCGCGCAAAGATCTTTATGCAGGGAAAAACCTCAGAGGTATTCGATCGCGCAGAGGAATTGGAGAAGGTGGGATTATCCGTGCCGCAAATCACAGCTCTGATGAATAAGCTTCGGGCACGCGGTTTGGATGTGCCGCATGGCATTTACACCGTTGAGGATGCAAGAGATGCCATAAAGAGGCTGATGGAGGGAAGAAAGTGATCAAGGACATTACACTCGGTCAGTTTTTCCCCGGCACAACGGTGATCCACAAGCTCGATCCGCGCATGAAGATTATGCTGACCATCCTCTATATCGTAGGAATTTTTCTTGCGAAAAATGCGTGGAGCTTTCTTGCAATTATTGCAAGTGCAATTTTGCTGGTGCAGCTTTCAAAGATCTCTTGGAAGACAATCTTAAAGAGCATGAAGCCCCTGATCTTCGTGCTTCTGTTCACCACATTTTTCAATTTGTTCTGGACAGAGGGCGAGCATCTTCTGGTGGATGTTTGGGTGATTAACATTTACCTTGAAGGCGTATATTATGCGGTCATGATGATCGTTCGCATAACTGCACTCCTGATCGGCACGATGATCCTGCTTACTTACACGACTTCGCCGATCATGCTGACCGACGGCTTGGAACAGCTGTTGGCACCGCTTCGTAAATTGCATTTACCTGTTCACGAATTTTCCATGATGATGACCATCGCTCTCCGCTTTATTCCCACGCTCATCGAGGAAACGGACAAGATCATGTCCGCGCAAAAGGCGCGCGGCGCTGATTTTGAAACGGGAAGTCTAATGCAGCGCGCAAAAGCGCTGGTGCCGATCTTGATTCCGCTGTTCATCTCCGCCTTTCGACGCGCGGATGAGCTCGCGACGGCTATGGAATGCAGATGCTATCGCGGCGGCGACGGACGCACACGAATGACAACGCTGAAGCTTGCCGACAGAGACGTGCTTTCTGCGGTGCTGATGATCGCATTCTGCGGCCTGATTTTTGGTCTGAATCTGATTCCAACGATGATTGCGCTATGAAAATTTTACTTGAGATCGCTTATAACGGAAGCGGCTTTGCAGGCTTTCAAGTACAACCCGAAAAGCAGACCGTGCAATCTGCGCTGCAGGATGCCATTGAGGCGGTTTACGGCGAGCGTTTGCCATTAAAGGGGTGCTCGCGCACGGATGCGGGCGTTCATGCGCTGCAGTATTTTGCAACGTATGAATGCGAAAAATCCATCCCCACCGGGCGGATCCCATTTGCGCTCAACGCACATTTAGATGCGCGGATCTCTGTGCGCTCGGCTCGGGAGGTCGCGGCGGATTTTCATGTCCGCCACGATGTGGCGTGGAAGGAATACGAATACATTCTTCGCAATACCAGAATTCCCGATCCGTTTATGTTGGGATTATACGCCAATCCCCCGAAAATATTAAGTAGAGAGCAGATCCTTCGAATGAAAGAGGCTTGCCCGTGTTTTGTGGGGAGGCATGATTTTTGCGGCTTTATGTCTGCAGGATCGAATGTGGCAGATACGGTTCGTGAAATTCGATGGCTGGAGGTCATCGAGGACGGCGAGCTGATCCGCATTCGTGTGGCGGCGGATGGATTTCTTTACAATATGGTGCGGATCATCGTCGGAACGCTGCTTGACATCGCTTACGGAAAAATTGCACCGGATACCATCGAAGACGTGATTGCTTCTTGCGATCGCGCTCGAGCGGGCTTCACGGCGCCGCCGGAGGGATTGTATCTGCGGCGGGTAGAGTTTTTTGAATCGTCAAAATTCGCGAAGGTGCCCCGTCACTCATTCAACGATTAAGGTGGCAACGGATTACATTTTCGTTGTCATTTTTCACAGGCGAAGAAGCCGGTTTTATAATTATATGTAGGAATTGCCTTGCGTAAATGTGTTCATTGCATGATTATATGATCTTTTGAAAAAGGAACTTAAGCCTTCACTAGGCTCGCGCCCGTTACCTTGCCGAACCCGAAGCATCGGACATCCATGCTCGTCTCGGAATGGTATGGCGAAAATCCTGATGTTGAATAGGCTAAACCGCAAGCGAAAGAATGACTCGCTTGCGGTTTTTCTCGTCTTACGAAATCGCGCGCATATTTTCCCCCCCTCGAAAAATCTGCGAAAATTTGTGTTATAATAAATAAATGTAACAATTGTAAAATTATTTTTATGTAACTATTGACATTTCAGAAAAGTCGTGCTATAATTATTTTGTAGTGGTATATATATTGAAAAATACTGCCACAAAAATGGCTCTTAAAGAAAAAACATATGCTGTAAAGGGGACGAATCACTTTGAACATGGCATGTTGTTGTCTGTTGATTTGAGAAGTTCTCTTTATGCGTGTTTTTATTTTTTCTTCATCATGCAGAAACGATAGACTGATTTATTTGCTTTCTGTATGATTTTACATATATTACATGAACTAATTGCACCTAAATAAAATGCAATTAGAAAAAATTAAAAAGGAGATTGAACTATGTACACAAAATTTCTTCGCGTATTAAGCATGGTCTTAGTTGTGTCCATGCTCCTTACAACCTTTATGGTTGGTGGCTTCTCGGCTGCAGATCCGGTTGAATATGATGGAACAAAACCATGGATTATTGACGGATTGGATGCGGCGCTAATTAAGGAAAAATGTACTACTAATAGTGCCAAAGATATGTGCAGATTGCAAACAAATGCCACAGTAAAATTTTCATTTATAGCTGTGAATGCCGGTGATTACAGTGTCTCGATGTATTTAAAAACAGTTGGCGGTAATACTAAAGAAAAGGAATTACAGGCAACAATTAACGGAAATTCTCAAAAATTAGTTAATATGGGCGTAAGTACTAGTGAATTCCAAACATACCCAGCTGGTCAGTACACTGCAAGCGCAGGTGAGACAGTTACTGTTGTCTTTAGTTGCAAACAAGGCAATATTGATTTTGACTATTTTACCATTACTTATGTTCCCGAAGGTGGTGGCGAAGATGGCCCCAACACAGAATACTCCGGAGAGCAGGCAAGTGCGCCTACAGTTGCTGCCAAAGCGGGCGGCAGTGTAACGCTCAATGCAATTGTCGTTGAAGGCGAAACGATTGAGTATGCGTGTGCAAAAACAAACGAAGCTCCTATCGATGGTTGGCAGGAAGAGGTTGCTTTTGAGAATTTGCAGCCCGGCACTTACTATTTCTTTGCACGTGTAAAAGCAACTGCGGATCATAGTGCAGGTGTCGTTGCAGTATCTCAAGAATGCGAGGTATTTGTTGCGCCCACACTTTCATACGGTGAAATAATTAATCTCACAAAAGATACTGCAATCAACCCACTTATCCCTAACGCTGCGAACGGTCTTGCTCCATACACATACGCAGTCAAGGAAGGATCGACACTTCCGGCAGGCCTTTCTCTCAATGAAGCTACCGGTGAAATTTCCGGCGCGCCGACAACTGTTGCGGATGCTTGTGAAGTAACGATCGTTCTTACTGATTCTGAGACTATCACCGCAGAGTATACTATTGCGTTCCCACAGGTATTAGCGACCGGTCCTGTTGATTACGAAGGAACCCAGGCAAGCAAACCTGTACTCGAGAAAAAAGCGGGCGGCAATGTCACACTTACCGCAAACGAAGCAATCGATGGAGAAGTTGTTGAGTATGCATATGCTACAACTAACGAAGCTCCCACCGAAGGCTGGCAGGAAGAGGTTGCTTTTGAGAATTTGCAGCCCGGCACTTATTATTTCTTCGCGCGCGTAAAAGCAAGCGCAACGCACAAGGCAGGTACAGCTTCGGAAGCACTTGAAGTTGAGGTGTATGCAAAACCGACACTCAGCTACAATAAAATTGAAGAGCTCGTTTTAG
>JAZTWJ010000012.1:0-2820 GCA_045635785.1 Candidatus Flemingiibacterium sp. | reverse complement strand
CGGAATACATAACGAATTTGTCCTGTAAACACGTAGAATTTTATACGTATGTTGACATGATTTCGTTCGGATTTTTCATTCTGCTCGGACCGTCGGGGACGCCGGTCCCTACGATCGCATAAAATCCATATTCATTTTACATCCGTAAATTCCCATTTATCTTTTGTTTATTTATGTGTTTCTTCTCCGATGGAGTCGGTGACCTTAACCTCGACGGTGCGGTCATAGCAGGAGAAGACGTAATCGAGATGTTCCTTTTCGGGTGCTTTGGTAAAGAGGCTGACCACGGGAACGATGATCAGACCTGCGATCATGCAGAATGCGCCTGCATTGATGGAGGATTGCAGAACCGCGGGGAAAAGATCCTTTGCGAGGATATTGGAAAGCATAAATACCGTTGCGAAAATGAAGTTGACCCAAACGGCGGCTTTCGTTACGCGCTTCCAGTAAAGACCGTAAAGGAAAGGAGCAAGGAACGCGCCTGCCAATGCGCCCCACGATACGCCCATAAGCTGAGCGATAAAGGTTACGTTGGATTTATACTGAACGATGGCAATCACTACCGAGATGGCAATGAAAACAACGATCAGACAGCGCAAGGTAAGAAGCTGTGTTTTCTCTTTCATGTTTTTCACGATTTTTCCCTTGATGAAGTCCAACGTCAACGTGGAAGAGGAGGTCAGAACGAGGGAGGCAAGCGTGGACATAGAAGCGGAAAGAACGAGAATGATCACGATTGCGATCAGCACCGTAGGCAAGCCTGCGAGCATGGTGGGAATGATGGAGTCATAACCGCCCGTGGCAATATCGATCTGATCGGAGAAAAGTCTGCCGAAGCCGCCGAGGAAATAACATCCTCCCGCAACGACGGCGGCAAAGATCGTGGAAATGATCATACCCTTATTGATGGCTTTTTCGCTCTTGATGGCATAGAATTTCTGCACCATCTGCGGAAGTCCCCACGTGCCGAGCGAGGTCAGAAGCACAACGCCGAGCAATCCGAGAGGATCGGGTCCGAAGAAAGAAGCGAAAACACCGGGTGTTTCGGAAACGGCAGGATCATAAACGTGTCCGAGCTTGTCAAGCGCTTCCATAAAACCGCCCTGACTGTTCAGAACGGCAGCGATGACGGCAATGATACCGCCGATCATAATCAGACCTTGAATAAAGTCATTGAGTGCCGCTGCCATATAACCGCCCGCGATGACGTAAACACCTGTCAGGACTGCCATAACGATGACACAAACCGAGTAATCAATATTGAACGCCATTCCGAACAAGCGGGAAAGACCGTTATAAAGAGAAGCGGTATAGGGAATCAGGAAAATAAAGACGATCACGGAGGCTGCCAGCTTCAAAGCCTCACTGCGAAAACGTGTCGCAAAGAATTGGGGCATGGTTGCGCTGTTCAGGTGTTGTGTGATGATACGGGTTCTTCTGCCGAGGACTGCCCAAGCGAGAAGCGAACCGAGAAGCGCGTTACCGATACCCGCCCATGTAGCCGCGATGCCGTATTTCCAGCCGAACTGACCTGCGTAGCCAACGAAAACAACGGCTGAGAAATAAGAGGTTCCGTAAGAAAAAGCAGTCAGCCAAGGGCCAACGCTTCTTCCGCCGAGAACGAAGCCGTTGACATCGGTGGCGTGCTTACGGCAATAAAGACCAATGCCGATCATCACACCGAAAAAGACAACGAGCATAGAAAGTTTAATGAACATATCCATGGTAAAAACGATCTCCTTTTATGCGAGTGGGATTTGGAGATCAACCTGTGATCTGCGCTTCAACCAATCTGCCGCGGCAGTATTTTTCACGCAGAACGGGTTTTTCGATTTTACCCGTGGGATTACGGGGAACTTTTTCAAAGATAACCTTTTTGGGACGTTTATAACGGGGAAGCTCCAGACAGAACTTGTTGATCTCATCTTCCGTGCAGGACATACCTTCCTTGATTTCAATGATCGCGGCGGCAATTTCACCGAGTCTTGCATCGGGCAGACCGATAACGGCAACGTCCTTGATCTTTTCGTGCGCGCGGAGGAAGTCCTCGATCTGAACGGGATAAAGGTTTTCACCGCCCGTGATGATAACGTCCTTCTTACGGTCAACGAGATAGATGAATCCATCCTCGTCTTCCTTTGCCATATCGCCCGTATAGAGCCAATCACCGTGAATGGTATCTGCGGTGGCTTCGGGGTTTTTATAATAACAGGTCATCACGCCGGGACCCTTGACGATCAGCTCGCCAACCTCGCCCTTGGGAACGTCCACGCCGTGCTCGTCCACGATTCGTGTTCTCCAGAGATAACCCGCTTTACCGATCGCACCGACTTTATGTACGTTTTCCACACCGAGGTGGACACAGCCGGGGCCGATGGATTCGGAAAGACCGTAGTTGGTATCGTACTGATGATTGGGGAAAATTTTAAGCCAACGCTGAATCAGGCTCGGAGGAACGGGCTGTGCACCGATGTGCATGAGACGGAGCTGACTCAGACGGTATTTGGAAATATCGATCTCGCCCGATTCAATGGCATCCAGAATATCCTGTGCCCACGGAACGAGAAGCCAGATGATGGTGCAGCGTTCTTCGGAGATCGAACGAAGGATCCATTCGGGCTTGACACCGCGGAGAAGAACTGCGCGGCTTCCGGAGAACAAAGAGCCGAACCAGTGCATTTTTGCACCCGTGTGATAGAGCGGGGGAATGCAAAGGAAGATATCGTCAGCGGTCTGACCGTGGTGCTTCTGCTCGGTCAGCGCGGAGTTGATCAGGGAGCGGTGCTTATGAAGAATGGCTTTGGGGAAGCCCGTTGTGCC
>JAZTWJ010000011.1:0-2949 GCA_045635785.1 Candidatus Flemingiibacterium sp. | reverse complement strand
AGAGATGAGGTCAAGGAAGGAAAGGCTTATATTTTCTGCACCCTCGACAGCAATACCATACAGCAGTATGAAATTGAAATTTCCGATATTCACCGCGACTCCTCCTCCAACAAGTGCTTCACGGTCAAGGTCACCGACCCTGCATTAATTGACAAAACAGGGGGGATTATCCAAGGAATGAGCGGCAGTCCCATCATTCAGAACGGCAAGCTTGTGGGAGCGGTCACCCACGTGCTCATCAATGATCCCACCTGCGGGTACGGGATTTTCATTGAGAATATGCTGAATCAAATGGGGGATCTGGCATCGTAAAAGCGGGAGGAGCAAGCCCCTCCCCTACCAATGAAAATTTCAACTTGTAGGGACAGGCGTCCTCGACTGTCCGTAAAACCAAAGGCAATATCATTCCGAAAATCCGTTTGATATTGCCTTTATATGTATATATTTGATTTGTCATTATTGACGGATCAAAAATTGTATGCTATAATGAGTACGATCAATAAGATCACGGAGACTTTGAATATAAAGAAAAGGTGAATTTTATGAAACTACCGTGGAAAACAAAAGGTATTGTACTGACTGCGCCGCTGACAAAGGAAGTGGATGACGTTGTCGAGTTGATCGACCAATATCTTGCGCCCAACGGATGCAATCTCATCGTTATGCAGATCCGCTATCGCTATCAATTCAAACTGCATCCCGAATGTCAAGGCTATGATCCGTTAAGCTACGAGGACGTGAAAAAGCTGGTCAACATTTGCAAAAAGCATAACATTCGCCTTGTTCCAAAAATGAATCTTCACGGTCATCAATCGGGCTTGCACAATACGCCAACCGACGGAATTCTCCACGGTCACACCGAAGCGATCCCCGATTTTCGCGATGGGCTTCTTCGTGCGTATCCCGAGCTTGATGAAATGCCAAACGAAAAGAGCGTGTTTTACAGCCGAAGCATTTGTACGACCAATCCTCTTGTGAAGCTGATTGTTTTTGACCTGATAGATGAGCTTTTAGACGTATTTGAGGCAGATGCCCTGCACATTGGATGCGATGAGGTCTTTCACATCGGGCATTGCGATGAATGCAAAAAGCACTCCAATGCCAAGCTTCTTGCCGATTGGGTCAATACCCTACACGATCACTTGAAGGAAAAGGGCGCTGAGCTTATGATGTGGGGTGACCGTTTCTTGAATGCAGAGAAAACGGGCTACAGCAAATATGAGGCATCCAAAAATAATACGGAAGATGCCATCAATATGGTGGCAAAGGATATCATCGTCTGCGACTGGCATTATGGAAAACAGACGGAGTTTCCCTCTGTCGACATTTTTGCCAAGGCAGGCCTGCGAATGTTTATATGTCCCATGCGGGTGAAACAGCATGCCATAAACTTTATAGAATATGCAAAGAAGCACGATAAAGGTCATGTTGAAGGTCTGCTGATGACAACTTGGTTTGGTTCAGGCGAGCTTGCAAGGCACATTCTCTATCATGAAGCGCCAAAATGGAAACACACAAAGGAGCTTTCCGAAACCCTTCGTTTTCTTTTTGAAGACTAATTCAAAGAAAAACCATATTTCACCACCTGCAAATCGGTTGCGCCCAAAGCACAGGAACCGCTTTATGTTGACCCTTACAACACCCGCTTTGAATTTCAAAGCGGGTGTTTCTGTCATGCCAAAAATCTGTTTGTCCTATATGGATACACCAATGTCGAACTCCCCGATCATTCAGATCGGTAACGCACATGCTCATGGGCGATCTTGGGGGCAATGTTATCCCGAACGGATTGATATTGCTTTTTAATCAGCAATTGGTTTTTCGCCCTTTCGGTCCATATTCTATTGACTATTCCATTATAATTTGTTATAATAAGGAGAAATCAATATTGGATACAAAAACATCTACATATCGGATTTTCCTTAACAGAACGGCTCACAAGAACGTTGTGTCAAAAAAGATGGCTTACCGTCAAGGGAAAACGCGATAAAACAGGAAAGGACTCCACATGGAACTTTTACTTTGGGGCGCGCTTCTCTTGTCTCAAACAGGAACAAGCGCAAAGCAATACGCCATGAAAAAATGCGGCATGGTCGCGCCGGGTGCCTTGAACAGCACCCGTATCAATCTGATTCGGGCGGTGATCTGCATTGCGGTCAGCCTTGGCATCTGGCTGGTCTCGGACAGAAGCGGCTCTACGCTTTTGGGGGTCGGTATCAGCATCGCCGCGGGAGTCGGCACGGCTCTCAATCTCTTTACGTGGATTCTTTCCTCACAGCGGATCTCCATGACGCTGATCGAGGGCATCTGTACCATCGGCACGGTCATTCTGCCCCTCTTTCTCGCCCCCTATCTTTACGGCGGTGAATCGGTATCCCTCACGCAATGGATCGGAACGGCGCTTGTCATCGTCGCTCTCCTTCTTTTCGGCGGAAAAGATACGAGAAAAAAAGAAAAAGCATCGATTTGGGGAAGCGTTGTCATCATCTTTGTCTGCGCTCTTGGCGCAACGGTGGCATCCGTCGCAAAAAAATACTACACCTTTCACGTCACCGCAAACGGTCTTGGAAGCGTAGAATTTTTCACCCTGATCAGCTTTGTTACCGTGCTTTGCACCTTCGTTGTTCTTTATCTGATCTATTCTCAGGTAGAACGCCGCGCATCTGCTCAGGCGGGCTGCGATGCCTCCGCTCCCTTCCCCTACCGTCGGGTTTTGCCCTTCGTTCTGATTGCCGCCGTCGCGCTTTACGTCACCGAGCTGTTCGCGGCTTACGCGTCGAAGCTTCCCTCTGCGATTTACTACCCCGCGACCAAGGCAATGATCATCATCGGTTGCTTCCTGCTTGACTCCATCGTATTCAAGGAACGCATCACCCTCAAAAAAGTCATTGGTCTTACCGTGCTTCTTGTCGCGGTCGTTCTGATCAATTTTTGAAAACCATTTGTCAA
>JAZTWJ010000010.1:0-2179 GCA_045635785.1 Candidatus Flemingiibacterium sp. | reverse complement strand
CAGGATACGTATTTGTGCACGTGGAATGCCATTCCACCCGAAAGACCAAGCATTTTTCACGCGTTTTTGGCGAAGATCACGCGCAATCTCTCGCTCAATCGGTATGATATGCGGCAACGAAAAGGGCGCGTGCCCGCCGAGGCGATCTGCCCCATGGATGAGGTGCAGGACTTTTTGCCCGACCCCGACGGTGCAGATGACGATGCACTTTCGGACACAGTCAGACGCGTTGTAGGCTCGTACTTGGCGTGCACGACCAATCGCAGAATGTACATTTTTGTCTCCCGCTTTTTCTATTCGTTTACTATTGCGCAGATCGCGGCGCGTCTTGGCTGCAGCACGTCCACGGTCAACAAGGAGCTTGCCGAGATCAAACGCGAGCTGCGCGACCGCTTTGCAAAGGAGGGAATCGACGTATGAAAAAAGAGCGATTTTTCAGACTTTTAGGCGATCTTGACGATCTGATTTTGGATAGATACCGCCAAATGGACGTGCAGCTTTCTCGCAAGGCGCTGCGTAAAAAGCGTACCCTGCGCGTCCTTGCCGTTGCAGCATGCCTTGTCTTGTTGATTGGCGCGTGCGTGCCGGTGGGGATGATGGTTGCGCAGCTTGGAAACCGTCCGTCTACTCCACCGGTATCTATCAATCTGCAAAGCCTTGCGGAGTTGGACACTATGCGCGAAATGATAGAGTGCGAGGACGAACAGGCATTGAATGATTACTTGCACAGCATCACGGGCGGTGGTGCGCAAAGCCGTCAGGATCTGATCGACTTTTTGGATTTGGTAGACAATACGCCTTACGCGCGGTTTATCAACGGTGAGATTACAGGCTTGACCTATAATCAGACTGACGAGCGTTTTTCCGTTTCCACGGAGGCGGAGAATGGGGAATCGATGTGCGTCAGCTATGAGCTTGGCATGTCCGACGTGGAAAAGAACATGGAAAAGGCTGCCGGAAAGCTGGGCAGAAAAAATCTTTTGTCCGCGCCGCTTTGCACCGCGGACGGTCGCCTGACGCTGTATACCGAAACAAGGGAGCCAAGCTCGAACGGTGACGTGATCAGATGGCAGGGCATGCTTGACGGCATTGCGGTCTATATCGTGTATTGGATGGCAGATGCGAGTGCGGTGGATACTGCCCAAATGCTTGAGGTGTTGAAGATTACGGAATCTCTTGTTTCTGAACCGCCTACCGCTGAACCTGATACGACAGGGCCGGATAGCGGAAATATCCCGGAGAATGGCTCAAGAATATGGGATAGCCGCCACCCCGATGACAGTGAAAGGTATCCGTATTTTTCGGTTCCTTTGGCCGAATTTGATAACGCAGTGGTTGAGCGCAGAGAAGGCGGCGAGATATATGCGGATGGCGAGCAGTTGATCGGTGGACCCGGATATCATTGCAGCAGCTTTTACTTGAGCGATTTGACGGGTGACGGTTATCGCGAGCTTTGCTTTTGCATGGGGTGTGGCAGCGGCATGACGGATATGCGTATTGTGATTATTGATTTCACAACCAAGGAAACGATTTTCACGATGGAGAACAGAGGCTATAATGATTATTATCTGTTTTTGAGAGACGGTGTTCTGTGTGTCAAAGAGACGAAATATTGGGAGAATGACGCGGTTCGTACGGGTGTTTTAACTTACGATGGATCAAAGATCTCTATTGCTTGGGACAGCGAAGTGAACGCAACCGTTGACAGAGATCATGCGCCTGTACCGGGTGAACCGGTCAATTAAAAGCGATCATATATAAAAATGCTCGGCGTATGCCGGGCATTTTTTTCATGGCTGAAACGTCGGAAGAAACCAAAATCGGAAAATAACGCATTGTTGGAGAATGATGGTCAAAAATAAAATTCCGATTTCGGAACAAAACATTTGCAAAACCTATTGACAAACACGCATGGTGGGTGTATAATGTTACCATAAAAGAATGAGGGCTTGCGCATTCGCAGGCGGAAGGGAAGGAATATTATTATGGCAAAGAAAACAGTTACACCCGAGGTTGTTGTAGATAAGAAGGCTGAAAAGCAAAGAGCGCTCAATACCGCTATGGCGCAGATCGAGCGTGAGTTTGGCGCGGGCGCGGTCATGCGTCTGGGCGAGAATGCGCACATGGAGGTGCAGGCGGTTTCCACGGGATCTATCTCGCTGGATATGGCGCTGGGCAT
>JAZTWJ010000009.1:0-14326 GCA_045635785.1 Candidatus Flemingiibacterium sp. | reverse complement strand
CTCGGCGCAATGCTTCTCCGTGAGGAGACCAAGTGCTTCTGCTTCCTCGCTGGTCACGAATCCTTCGCAGCTGCAGAAGGCGCAATCGGTATCGCAAGAACCGCGAACAAGGTTCGTAACGGTCCCCTCCGCGTTATCCTCTGCGGTCTCGGCAAAGACGCTGCTTTCATCATTTCCAGAATCAACGGCTTCACCTATGTGAACACCGAATACGATTTCTACACCGATGAGCTGAAGGTCGTATCCGAAAAGGCATACTCCAACGGCGACAAGGCGAAGGTTAAGTGCTACGGCGCAAACGACGTTCTCGAGGGCGTTGCAATTCTTCGTCATGAGGGCGTTGATGTTTCCATCACCGGTAACTCAACCAACCCCACTCGCTTCCAGCATCCTGTTGCAGGCACCTACAAGAAGTGGGCGCTTGAGAACGGCAAGAAGTATTTCTCCGTTGCATCCGGCGGCGGCACGGGCAGAACGCTCCATCCCGATAACATGGCAGCAGGCCCCGCTTCCTACGGCTTGACCGATACAATGGGCCGTATGCACGGCGATGCACAGTTCGCAGGTTCCTCCTCCGTTCCCGCACACGTTGAGATGATGGGTCTCATCGGTGCCGGCAACAACCCGATGGTTGGTATGACCGTTGCTTGCGCTGTTGCTGTTCAGGAAGGCATGAACAAGTAAGGTCTAACTTAAAAAATGTCCCGAATTTTCGGGACATTTTTTATTTATCTTTGCGATAGCGAATCAGACTGACAACGATGGAAATGATGGTGAAAACGTTTCCCGCCGCGGAGCTCCATGCGAGATGGTATCCATTATATACCAGCCAAAAAGGCTGTGAAATGAGCGAAAAAATACGAATATGCCGTTCCTTGGTGAACAGCATGGAGCCGATCTCAAAGCTGACGCCGATGAAGGCGAGCAGGCTGAATACATTTTGATACAGCAATATGCTGACCGCGACCACAACCGCATACAGAAGGGCGACTATGACGGTTTTCAGCTTTTTATGTCTGTTTTTATCCGTCACTGCCGCAGAAATCAGCGCGGCGAGAAAATCAAGTGCCGCGCCGCTCCATGCTCCGAGTAAAAGATATTGCAGCACATAAAAAACACGCGAGGCAATATTACATAGGATGATGGCGGGGCGCTTTTTGAATTGAAAGCATAGCACAAACAGCAATATTGCAAGAACGCCTGCGGCGTTTGCGAGATAAACCATAAAGATCGTCCTTTCAAGAAACGTACTTCGACCATTATATATGAAATGCGCGAATTTGTCAAGAGCGATTGAAAATCCAGCACTTTTATATTGCTATCCCTCATATTGTGGAATTTCTGTAACAAATTAAAAAATCCTCTTGCAAAACGCTGCGAAATCTGTTATAATAAAAATGGACGTTCCGATCATCCAAACGGTCGGGCTGCACGGGTCGTAGCCTTTGTGTATGGCGGATGCTCAGGCATCCTGCGTTCATTTGACCGGTTCTTTTTGAACACGGATATGCGAGAGCTTGCTCTCATACATGAAGATTTGGATGCATTGGTAAGCGTCGGTGCGGTTTTTCAAACCGTGCGATGTGTCGTAAACCTTGTCGATGGGGGATACCGTCTGCACAAGCCGCCGCCAAGGAGATATCCTCCGCGTCGGTATCTGCTTTCTTAACTGATTCGCCGTTTGTGACATAGGGCGCTTACTTTGAATCCACATTTCAATTGCACACTTTATGGCTCTACTTTGGTCTTTAACCAAGGTTTTGCTAAAGCAAACCAATCCCCAAAAGGGTAGAAAGGTAGCTTTCGCCGCGCGAAAGCCATGGGTCATATTTATGAAAACAATTATATCTGAAAACGAACGCGGTCTTCTTTATCGTGACGGCCGTTTTATGGGTTTGCTTACACCCGGTAAATATCATCATTTTGACTCGGTCACCATCGAAAAGCTGCCTTTGCTTGCCTCGATCAAGCCGAAGCATTCCACGCTGGATATGTTGATGGAAAACGGCGGCTTTGCCTCGGCGATCAATGTGATTCATGTACCGGATGGATATATCGCCCTGCGCTTTTACGGCAAAAACTTTGTGTCTGCGCTTCAGCCGGGGCGTTATGCGTATTTCAAGGCGGCGGGCTATCGCGTTCGCATGGTTGACACTCGCGCGCCCGAAATTACCAGCCTCCCGCGTACCATCATCAACCGCTTGCCCGAATCGTTGGTGCAGATCGTTCGCGTTGCCGAATACGAGCGCGGCTGTCTCTATTTTGACGGAAAGCTCCGCCGTGTACTTGAATGCGGCACCTATTATTTTTGGCGCGGCGGCACCGATGTGACGGCAAAAATCGTAGATATGCGCAAGACTCGGCTTCTTGTCAGCGGACAGGAACTGCTCACGGCCGATAAAATCGCACTACGCATCAGCTTGGTATGCAATTACCGCATCACCAACTGCGTTAAAGTACTGACCGAAACCGACGATTATGTTGAGCAGATCCGCACGGCGGCCCAGCTTGCCATGCGCGAATATGTGGCATCTAAAACCTTGGATGAGATCCTCGCTTCCCGTGAAGATATGGCAAAAGCGATGGACGAAAAATTGGCGCAAACGGCGCCCGGACTGTATGTGGAGATCACAAATTGCGGCGTGCGCGACATTGTGCTTCCCGGTGAGATCCGTGACATCATGAACACGGTTTTGGTCGCTCAAAAGAAGGCGCAGGCGAATGTGATCACCAGACGTGAGGAAGTAGCGTCCACCCGTTCGCTTCTCAATACAGCCAAGCTGTTGGACGAAAGCGATACGCTCCGCCGTCTCAAGGAGCTGGAATATTTAGAAAAGATCAGTGCAAACGTTGGCGAAATTTCCGTGAATCTCGGCGAGGAGCTCGTTTCCAAGCTTCTCGAAAAATAAATATTTCAACATTCGCAGAACCGTTTCTGCGGTGAAATATGGTTAAACGATAAAATCCCCCGACAGTGTCGGGGGATTTCTGCTTGAATTTACACTTTTTTTGCAAATGCGAGCACGCGGGCACGGATGTCGGGATATTCCGCCACAGTTTTTGCGGAGAACATTGCATCGTCCATGTTTTTGGTTGCCGCCATTTCGTGGCCGATCAGCGCATAGGTTGCATCGGAAAGATGAGCAAACATGGGATCGGTCATCGCTTTGCAGATGAAGGATTGGCGGGGAGAGTTGATGTCCTCGCCCGAAATCTGGAAAAATCCGTTGTCCTCGCACAGTTTGATCAACCGTTCAAGCTGTGCGCGAGTATTACGTGAGGGCATGTAGGTAATGGCATTGAACTGCAGACGCTTCAGCTCGGCAATCAGTTCATCAAGATAGTCATCCTCAAATTTCTGCGCCTTTTTATCGCCGGTCACAGAATCGACCACATCGCCAAGATAAGCATATGCGCTTATGGCGCCCGTTTTTTGACAGAGTGCGATATATTCGGTGACATCGGGGCATTCATCGGTGGCGGGGATATAGAATTTTTCCACCAGCTCGCTCTTAAGCGCGCCGAGGATGTCATATTCGTAGAATTGCGGCGTTTCTGCGCCCTTTGCGATTTGATTTCTCACCTTCTCGGAGAGGGGAAGCTTCATATCATCAAGAAGGAACGAAAGCATCTCCGCAGGGGTTGTGAAGCGTGCGGTCAGCTTCTTGGTCAGCGCAAACAGAATGTGACGCTCGGTGACGGAGCCGCCCTCCCAGTTGTTCGAAAGCGGAAGTACATCCTTGAAAAAGTCCAGCGTAACGCCGTACGGTTCCATGATCTCGCTGATGCGGCGGCACATTTTGATGTCACGTTCGTTGCGGGCGCGACGGTATTTCTCAAACAAAGCATCGACGGCAGGCAGATGCTGATGGGGGATGCCGTGGATGGCAACATAAGCCACGCTTTGCTGGTCGGGATTGTTGATGAGTCTGCCGTTGAGGATCGTTTTCGACATGTCAACGCGGCATTCCGCACCCACAGTGACAGGCATGCCGATGATTTCGCCCGCTTCCACAAATTCCATGGCACCGGATATGGAGTCGTGGTCCATGATGCCTGCGGTTTTCAAGCCGTTCTGCCATGCCATATACAGCGCCTTGGTGGGCGAATAGGGCGAGAATGAATAAGTGGTGTGAATATGATTGTTGACAAATTCGGTGGTTTCGGGAACGGAAAGCTTTCCCGCATCGGTCAGCTCCTTGATTTCGCGCAGAGCGGCGAGACGCTCTGATTTGAGCGGCGCATTCAGCGCGTCGATAAGTGCGTCGATATTCATTTTAATCACCCGTGCCTTCGCGAAACGAAGGCATCCTTATATCGAAATTTTGGCGGTTTGCGCCGGCAAATCGCGGTGGGACACCGCGAAGGCTTCCATCCTGCCCCCGATCTGGGCGTGGATATTATGATTTGATTCATGAAACAGAGCACTTCGTTTGATATCAAAGTGCCCCTTTCTTCATTTCAGCATGATCTGTCCGCCGGTTACAGGGAGCGCCTGTCCGGTTTCATATTGCTGTTCAATGATGTAGAAGATGGCGCGCGCCACATCCTGTATCTCTAAGCCGCGGTTCAGAGGAACCTTCGACTCATAGTAGCGGCGAACATCCTTTACCGTTTTTGCACCGGGAACCTTGCCTGCGCGGAGATACTGTATAAACAGTCCGTTTTCGGGATCGTTCCACAGCGGCCCGCTTAAAAAGTTGCCGGGACAAACGGCGTTGACCTTGATTCCATAAGGAGCCAGCTCCAAGGCGAAGCTTTCGGTCAAGCCGATGCCGCCGAATTTGGAACCTGCATATGTAAAGTTTTTATTGGAGCCTTCGAGTCCCGATTTGCTGTTGATCTCGATAATGTCAGACATGTAATTGGGGCAAACGCTGCGCTGGCGCTTCATAACCGCGGATGCGTATTTTGCGCAGAGGAAATATGCGGTGTAGTTGACCGCTGTTACCTGCTCAAAATTTGATAGATCCATCTCCTCGAGAGAACCCGATCGAACGATTCCGGCGTTGTTGATGAAAATATCCAGCCCGCCGAATGCAAGCACGCAGGTATTCACAAGCGACTTGACACTGTTCTCATCGGTTACATTGACACCCACAGCAATGGCTGTACCATTGCCGTTGGCGGCGCAAAGCTCGTCTGCGACAGCTTTTGCGCCGAGCTCGTTGATATCGGCGACTACGACATATGCACCTTCCGATGCCATTGCCGCGGTGATGCCTTTGCCTATACCTTGTGCGGCACCTGTGACAATGGCGATCTTACCCGACAGACGTCCTGTCATTTCTCTGCGTTTTCGGCGATCTTCGCGCGGTAGGATTCAACCTCCCAGTTGACGATGAAGTCGATCATTTCTGCGCTTAGAGGAAGAACACCGCCGAAATTGGTGGTGTATACGACAACCTTCATTGCATCTGTCCAGAGGGCAATCACGTTGTCAAGATCCTTCAGATCCTTGCCGATGCAGAACAAGCCAAGCTTTTCAACAAATACGACCTTGGGCTTGTAGCCGTATTTTGCAACATAAGCGGCGAACGCATTCTTTACGCCGTCTTCGGAGGAATCCTTGATGTACAGCGGATGTGCCATGCAATATACAATGTGGTCGGGAGTCAGGGATTCAACCAGCGGTGCACATGCACTTTCGCTGTCTGCAAATGCAAGCACTTCCTTGTTGCAGATGAACTTCACTACTGCGGGAGCGCCTTCGCCCCAAAGCATGCGAAGCACGGGAGAGATCGCGCTTGCCTTATCTGCGTCAAAATCACATTCGGTAAAGTCGGGAGTACGGACGGTCATTTCATCTAACTTGGTCATCAAAGAAGCAACGAGTGCATCAAGCTCGCTCTCGCTGTCAGCAGCAAAGAATACACCGTGATTCTGCAGAATGAGCATGGAAGCGTCCTTGCCGTTTGCCTTCTTGTAAGCATTCATCATCTCGTAGCATTTCATAGCGAGAATGTGACCGGGACGGGTGGTTTCTACCCAAACTGCTTCGGGGAAGTTTTCTTTTACAATTGCCTCTCCGTTTTTCGCGCAGGTGATGCCGTTTACCTTTGCGGGATGAACATGCAGAACGTATTTTTGTGCAAAGAGATTGTGGAGGACCGTTTCGACAGAGGGACGCTTGTTTTCTTCTCCGGGATAGCGTGCAGCCATCAGATCGGCAAGCACTGCCGCCTCGCGCTCTGATTCGCCGGCGGGATACTGCTTGGTCAGCATGGCATTCAGCTTTGCGCGATCCATCTTAACAAAGCCTTCGGGTTTGATGGTAGCAAGGGACGTGCCGGAGCCCTTGATGTAGATAACGGTTTCATCCTTACAGGAGGTGTTTCCGCCGCCTGCGAGTACGAGTTCGGGATCAGCACCGTAACGGTTGGAGTAGTTGGTGAGAGTCTGAAGCATGATGGTATTCCTTTCATTAAAAATGTTCAAATTATTTTACGCACAGATGGGCAGACAGAAAGCCTGACCTGTCGGTGATGGATTTTAGATGGATTTTGCGTTGGCAAGCAGATGTTTTTCTGCCTCCGCACACCAAAGTCCGCCCGCTGCATCACAAATTTTTGCAAGCTCGGCAAACAGGGGATCGGTTTTGCCAAGCTTCTCAAAATCAGCGATTGCGGTGAGGGGCATAGAGATCTGGGTATAGCAGAGCTTCTTGCCGCCCGGAATCTTGTCAAGATTGATGGTGGTTTCGGCAACGCTGTCAAGACCGCAGATGTGTGTAACCATCGCCGCGGGATTGATCTTGCCCTCCTCCATCATGCGGATCGCTTCGCGCATGTCGTCGATATTGCCGCCGGAGGTTCCCACGATGTGGGTTGCCGCATAGTGAACGTTGTAGAAGTTGAACAGTGCGGAAAATGCGGTGTTGGTGGGACCTGCAAAGAAGTTGAGACAGCCGTCCATTCCAAGCAGAGCATCGCCCATTTCGACAACAGGCTTAACCGGTGTATAAACAAACACATCGTCAAAGCCTTTGGGAGCGAATGTCTTCAGATAAACAACGGGATCCTCATAGTTCGCGGTGTTCACATACATAAGCTTGACGCCGTTCTTTGCCGCTTTTTCGGGAGAAAGAATTTTTTCGGCGCGCGCCAGACGGTCGGCGTTGATATCGGTAACAATGAGCAGAGAGGGACGGCGATCGCAGTTGATGAGATAATCCACCGCGCCAAGTCCCATGGGACCCGCACCTGCGAGAAGGGCAGCAGCACCGCCTTCCTTGATGCCCATGCTATGGACATAGGAGCCGATCTTGGTGTGATAATTTGCATGGCATCCGCCAATAATGCAACTCATGGGCTCTGCAAGAGAGCCATAGAAAAAGGCATCGCCATCGTATTTTAACAGGCAGTCCATTTCCATGATCTCGGGGGGGAGAATGCAGTAGGTGGAATCGCCGCCGCAGTATTTGTAGCTATAGCCGGGTGCGAGCTGGCTTCCGTTTTTGTTATGTGCAGGCTGAATGGAGTATTTTTCGCCGGGAGAGAACTTGTCCTGCCACTTTTTGCCTACCTGTTCGATAATGCCGCAAAATTCGTGACCGACAATGGTGGGATTGACGGCACAGTCATCGGGAACGCGTTTGTGTGCGCCGCCCTGCATTGCCGCCTTGTGGGAGGACATGCAAATGGAGTCGGAAACCACTGAGACGAGAATTTCATCATCGGCAATTTCGGGAAGCTCAAATTCTTCCAATCGAAGGTCGTTGACGCCGTAAATGCGGACTGCTTTGGTTTTCATGTAATGCTTCCTTTCAGGATGGGTTTTCCTAAAATTTTTTTGAAAAGCGGTTTTGGGCAAACAATGCCTTAGTCGTAAATTTTTGCGGATTTTCAGCGCAAAAATTGCCGTTGAATATCCCTTTTACGTACAGCCGCAATTTCCATATAATATTTTATCAAGATACGCAAATAAAGTCAATCCTTTTTCATTAAATCGGGGTTTTTTTCAAAAAACTCTTTTATTTTGGTTTAATATATGGTATAATGTATTAGACGTTCTTGAAATCGGAGGATAGATGACCATGACACGGGATGAAGCGCGTGTGCGGATGGCGGATCTGGCAAAAGAGCTTGCCTATCACTCCCGCAGATATTACGAACTCGATGATCCTGAAATTTCGGATTATGAATATGATATGAAATTCCGCGAGCTGCAGGAGCTGGAGGCGGCGTATCCCGAATTGGCGGATGCCAATTCGCCCACCAAACGTGTTGGCGGCGCGGTTTCCAAGGGATTTGCCGAGGTGACGCATTCGGTTCCGCTCGGAAGCTTGCAGGATGTGTTCGATTTTGATGAGGTAAGAAGCTTTGTGTCTGCAGTAAAAGCGGTGGACGAAAATGCGGTTTTTACCGTAGAATATAAAATAGACGGGCTTTCGGTGGCTCTGCGATACGAAAACGGCGCATTCGTGCGCGGTGCGACGCGCGGCGGCGGCGAACGCGGCGAGGACGTGACGGAAAATCTCCGCACCATTCGATCCGTTCCCCTGCATATTGATACCACCGAACCGATCGTGGAGGTCCGCGGAGAGGTTTATATGTCAAGGGCGCAGTTTGATGCGCTGAATGCCGCAAGGGAAGCGGAGGGCGAGCCGTTGTTCGCCAATCCTCGCAACGCGGCGGCGGGCGCATTGCGTCAGCTCGATTCAAAAATCACCGCATCCCGCGGCTTGGATATCTTTGTCTTTAATTATCAGACAGGAAGTCGCACCTTCGAAAATCATGCGGAAAGTCTGCGCTGGCTGAAAAATGTCGGCTTTACGGTTTTGCCCGATTTTTCAGAAGCGAAGACCGCAGACGAGATCATTGCCGCCATCGAAAAAATCGGCGCGGAGAGGGAAAATTTGCCCTTTGGCATTGACGGCGCGGTGATCAAAGTCAACGACCTCGCTCTCAGAGAGCGTCTGGGAGAGACTGCATCCGTGCCGAAATGGGCGGTGGCGTATAAATTCCCCCCCGAAGAAAAGCATACGCGGCTGACGGATATTGTAATTCAAGTGGGCAGAACCGGCGTGCTCACACCAAATGCGGTGCTGGATCCTGTGCATCTTGCCGGCACCACCGTTTCCCGTGCCACGCTGCACAATCTTGACTTTATCCGCGAGCGCGACATCAGACTCGGTGATACGGTGGTCGTCAGAAAGGCGGGCGACATCATTCCCGAGGTGGTTTCGGTTGTGAAGGAAAAACGCGACGGCTCCGAGCGGCAATTTGATATGCCAAGCATCTGTCCCGAATGCGGCGGTGCGGTGGTGGTCGATCATGAGCATGACGAGGGCGGTAGTCGGATCTTTCGCTGTACAAGCCCCGATTGCCCTGCACAGATCCGACGGAACCTTGTCCATTTTGCATCAAAGGATGCCATGGACATCGAAGGGCTCGGTCCTTCTTTGATCGCTCTGTTACATCGAGTGGGCCTCGTTAATAGCGCGGCTGATTTCTATACACTTACGGCAGAACAACTGATTCCGCTCGAACGCATGGGCGAAAAAAGCGCGGCAAAGCTGCTTGCGGCAATAGAGGCATCCAAATCGGCGGGACTTGCAAGACTGTTATACGGACTTGGCATTCGTCAGGTGGGCGAAAAAGCCGCGCAGATGTTCGCCGCCGCGTTTGGAGACATCGAGGCGTTTTTCTCCGTGGACAGGGAAGCGTTGCTTGCGGTGGACGATGTGGGCGAGATCACCGCGGATTATGTTGTGGAATACTTCGCACAGCCCGCCACCCGCACGCTGATCAATGCGCTGACGTCATGCGGCGTTAAGACCAAATACGAGAGACAAACGGTAGGCGATACGCTGTCGGGCAAAACCTTTGTGCTGACGGGAACCCTTCCTACCATGAAACGCGACGATGCGGAGGCGCTGATTGTGGCGAACGGCGGAAAGGTAAGCGGTTCGGTTTCGAAAAAAACAAGTTATGTTCTGGCAGGTGCCGATGCGGGCTCCAAGCTGACAAAGGCGCAGACGCTTGGTGTTCCCGTAATCGACGAGCAGACACTTTTGAAGATGATTGGAGACGGACAATGACAAAGGGAAACAGAGACGCTCTTATCAAAGCTGCAGTAGAAGTTCAAAGGAATGCCTATGCACCCTATTCTCGCTTTCATGTGGGGGCTGCAATTTTAGCGGACAGCGGTAAGATTTACACCGGCTGTAATTTTGAAAATGCTGCCTTCGGTGCGGGAAGCTGTGCCGAGCGAGTCGCACTCGGTGCGGCGATCGCGGCAGGAGAGCGGCGCTTTTTGGCAATTGCGGTAGCCGGTGAACGGTCTGACATCACACCATGCGGCATTTGCAGACAGGCTTTGGCGGAATTTGGCGATATGGCAGTCATCTGTGTCGGCAAAGACGGCGATGCGCGTGAATATACGGTGGCGGAATTGCTGCCATATGGATTTGATTTGGAAAAATCTTAATACTATAAGTTAACGAAAATTTAAGGAAGCCTTCGTTTTTTAGAAGGAATGGGTAAAAAATGTTTATTGATCATGTAACCATCTACATCAAGGCGGGCAATGGCGGCAACGGCTGTGTTGCCTTCCATCGAGAAAAATATGTTGCGGAGGGCGGTCCTTCCGGCGGCGACGGCGGCAATGGCGGAAATATCGTTTTCAAAATAGACGAAGGCTCTAATACGCTTCTGGCTTTCCGCTACAAGCGCAAGTTCATTGCCCAAAACGGCGGCGATGGCGGCACCGAAAAATTCCACGGCAAGAATGGCGAGGACACCGTCATCCTCGTTCCCCCGGGAACCATTATCAAGGAAGCAACCACGGGGCGTATCATCAAGGATATGTCCGATTGCGAGCCGTATACCGTTCTGAAGGGCGGTCGCGGCGGTTGGGGCAATAAGCATTTTGCCACGCCTACAAGACAGATCCCCCGTTTTGCAAAGCCCGGACTAAAGGGCGAGGAAATGGAGGTCGTGCTTGAGTTGAAGATGCTTGCCGATGTGGGTCTGGTAGGTTTCCCGAATGTGGGTAAATCCTCTCTGCTGTCCGTGATCAGCGCGGCGCGTCCCAAGATTGCAAACTATCATTTCACCACGCTTCAGCCGCAGCTTGGTGTGGTCAAAACCGGTGAGGGCCGCGGCTTTGTATGTGCAGATATCCCCGGCTTGATCGAAGGCGCCGCTGATGGTGCCGGTCTCGGACACGATTTTTTGCGGCATGTGGATCGTTGCCGACTGCTTATTCACGTAGTGGATATTTCCGGCGCCGAAGGACGCGACCCCATCGAGGATATTCAAACCATCAATGCGGAGCTTGCACAGTACAGCCCCGAGCTTGCATCCCGTCCGCAGATTTTTGCGGCGAATAAAATAGATGCATGCGACAGAGATGCGGTGGATTTGGAAGCTTTGGAGACTTATATCAAGGATGAGCTTGGCGCGGAGCTGTTTTATATATCCGCGGCGACACGGGAGGGCGTGGACTTGCTTTTGTATCGCACGGCTGATCTGCTTGAAGATCTGCCGCCGCTGACCATCTATGAATCCGAGGAGGCTCCTCAGCCGGAATTTGATGAAAAGGCAGAGCGCGAGATCATTGTCAACAATGTAAACGGCGTGTATTTTGTGGAAGGCGAGTGGCTTATTCAGCTGATCGCTTCGGTCAATTTCGACGACCGCGAATCGGTGGGCTTCTTTCAGCGGGTTCTCAAAAAATCCGGCGTGATCGATGCTTTGACCGAGAAGGGATGTCAGGACGGAGACACGGTGAACATCTACGATATCGAATTCGATTTTATCGGGTAATTGGGAAAATGGCGTGGAAAACTGCCGAATTTCGTAAAATTGCTTGACATGCGGTCATAATTGTACTATAATATTTTATTGAGATATTTATTTCATAAATTACGCAGAAAGGTCGAAATAACATGTTTTGGCAACAAGAAATCGAAACCATGGATCGCGCCGATTTGGAGCGGCTTCAATTAAAACGGCTCCAGAATATTGTAGATTACTGCTACAATCGCGTTCCGTTTTATAAAAAACGCCTGGATGAGGTCGGCATCACTCCTGACAAAATTACCGCTTTAAGCGATATTCAGTATATTCCTTATACCACAAAGGATGACATCCGCGATACCTATCCCTTCGGTCTGTTTGCGGTTGACCGCAAGGAGATCGTGCGTATTCACGCATCTTCGGGTACCACGGGCAATCCTACGGTCGTGGGGTATACGAAAAATGATATGCAAATGTGGACAGACTGCGTTTCCCGCGTGGTCATGGCTGCGGGTGCTACCGAGAATGATCTCGTGCAGATCGCTTTCGGCTACGGCTTGTTTACCGGTGCGCTCGGTCTGCACTACGGTCTTGAGCAGATCGGTGCCACCGTCGTTCCCACCTCCACGGGCAATACGGAAAAGCAGCTCAAGCTGATGAAGGATTTCGGCACCACGGCGCTGGTCTCTACACCTTCTTATGCGCTTTACATAGCGGAAGTTGCAAGAGACATGGGCATCGATTGCCGCGAATTGAATATTCGTCTCGGTCTGTTTGGTTCTGAAGGATGCTCCCTCGAAATGAGAGCCAAGGTGGAAGAAGCTTGGAATCTTTTCGCCACCGATAACTACGGTATGTCTGAGCTTTGCGGCCCCGGCGTTTCGGGCGAATGCCGCTACCGTGTGGGAATGCACTTTGCGGAGGATCACTTCCTTCCCGAAATTATTGATTCCCGGAGCGGTGCTGTCAAAGCTCGCGGCGATGAGGGCGAGCTTGTCGTCACCACGCTGACTAAGGAAGGCATTCCGCTGCTCCGCTACCGCACCAAGGATATTACTCGTTTGCATTACGATCGCTGCGAATGCGGACGTACCCATGCTCGTATGGAAAAGCCCATGGGACGCGCAGACGACATGCTAAAAATTAAGGGTGTCAACGTATTCCCGACACAGATCGAATCGGTTCTGATCTCCATTCCCGAGGTCGGTCCGCAGTATCAGATCATTCTCGGCACGAAAAATTATATGGACACCTTTGAGATCAACATTGAGGTTTCGGATCCGTCCGTTCTGACGAGCTATCGCGATCTTGAAAATCTTCAGTTGAAGGTTCGCCACAAGCTTCAGACCGTGCTTGGTCTTGATGCAAAGATCAATCTTGTGGAGCCAAAGACGCTCGAGCGTTTTGTCGGCAAGGCAAAGCGCGTGATCGACAACCGTCAGAAATAATTCTAATTATTGGAGTGAAATTTTATCATGAAAAAAATCATGCTTGGCAATGAGGCGGTGGCACGCGGTCTTTATGAGGCAGGCGTACACTTTGTCTCCAGCTATCCCGGAACGCCCAGCACGGAAATTACCGAAGCTGTTGCAAAATATGAAGAAATTTACGCCGAGTGGGCACCCAATGAAAAGGTCGCTTTGGAAGCGGCTCTCGGCGCAGCCATTGGCGGCGGCCGTGCCTTCTGCGGCATGAAGCACGTTGGTCTGAACGTGGCTGCCGATCCGCTTTTTATCACCTCCTACACGGGCGTGAACGGCGGCTTTATCATCGGTGTTGCCGATGACCCCGGCATGCATTCCTCGCAAAACGAGCAGGATTCGCGCCATTATGCTATTGCGGCAAAGCTACCCATGCTGGAGCCCTCCGATTCGGGCGAATGCCTTGCATTCACCAAGCTGGGCTATGAATATTCCGAAAAATTCGACACGCCCTTTGTGCTTCGCTTGAATACCCGCGTCTCCCATTCTCAGTCTGTTGTGGAGCTTTCCGAGCGCGAAACCGTGGCGGTTAAGTCCTACGAAAAGGATGCTTCCAAGCATGTTATGATGCCCTCTAATGCGCGCGGCCGTCATGTCGTTGTGGAAGAACGTCTTGCTGATCTTGTGGAATTTGCGGAAAACTGCCCCTTCAACAAGGTCATTGTAAATGACGGCGCAAAGTTCGGTATCATCACCGCAGGTCCCTCCTTCTGCTATGCGATGGAAACCTTTGGCGAATCCGCTTCCTATTTGAAGTTAGGTATGGTGAATCCTCTGCCGAAAAAGCTAATCAAAGATTTCGCGGCGAAGTATGAGCGCATCATCGTCATCGAAGAATTGGATCCTGTGATCGAAACCCATGTCAAGGCGATGGGCAGTGCCTGCGATGGTAAGAATCTGCTTCCCATCTGCGGAGAATTTTCGCAGGAACTTCTTGCCGAAAAGCTTCTTTCGAAGTCCGCTGACTTCTATACTCTTGACGAAAACATCCCCGTTCGTCCTCCCGTGCTTTGCCCCGGATGCCCGCATCGCGGCGTATTCTATCTGTTCAAGAAGCTTGGGCTGTACGTTTCGGGAGACATCGGATGCTATACGCTGGGT
>JAZTWJ010000008.1:0-16613 GCA_045635785.1 Candidatus Flemingiibacterium sp. | reverse complement strand
ATTCCTCCATCGCCGCCAGACCGTCCGCGCCCTTGATGCCCGCGCCGGCAAACTGGGAAAACGCCTTCGTGCCTACATTCTGCAGACGCGTACCGAAGATGCCCGTCTCCTTTTCGATCGCCGCAAACGCCTTTTCAGCCTCGCCCTGCATCACGCCGAACGTCGCCTGAAACTGCGCTCTTTCCGCCGTGACGTCTGCCGCGTTCTGTATCGCACTCTTTCCCAGATCCACCGCCACGTTGACGGCCTTTTCCATCGCGTGCGAAATCATGTTGCCCATCGCAACCGCTTTGGCGCTGATGCTGCTGCTCAGCTCGCTGAACGACCCTCGCGCCTTGCTGATACCTCGCTCGTACTCACTGGAGTCCATTCCAAGCCTTGCAACAAGCGTAAATAAATCCATATGCCTTTTCCCTCCTTTCTCTAAACCAATTTACTATCAGATAGCGTCGTGCTATCGCTTTCAGACGTTGTTTTTCGCCGTAGCGAACGCAGTAAAAAAACCAACGAAATCCTCGTCAAAGAACTTTTTCACCTCTGCGATCGTCTGCACACCGTTCTGCATGTGAACTTCTTCGACGCTCTTGTCCGTCATGACAGCAATAACCTTGATGACATCATCATAGTGCGTACAGAGAAGCGCGGGAACAACCTTTCCCAGCAGCCCGGACGCCTTCTGCATAACGGTCTGGTTTTCGTTGTAATCGCCTCTGTACTCGACGAGTGCGCTGTTGAGGATCTCGCTCTGTGCGATCCGGGAAAGCGGCTCGGAGACGCTCAGAATCGCCTTTGCAAGCTGCTCGGTGCTCATTTCAGAAATCTTCATACTCTTTTTCTCCTTTACGTATACACATCAATCATTCAGGAAACGCTGGAGGAAGCGGCGGGCTGCGGCTGCTGAAATTTCCGTTTTTCATAGCTTCATCAGCTCCGCAAATTCCCGCGAAAGCCGCGATTCGTATTCCATCCAGTCGCCGCCGCACGCTTCAATGTGTTCCCGCGCACGCCACATCAGATGCGCGTGCGTCTTCCAGCAGCGCCAGCGCCCTTTTGAGCTGCGCGCTTCCCGGCGCAGCACGTCCAGACCGCCCTCGACTCTGTCAAGCACCCACAACACCTCCCTCCTCCAGCAGATAGAAGCGCATCAGCGCACCATCGAAAATGAAGCTTCCTGCACCCGTGCCGCCCTGCCGATTCTTGGCAATGGCGATTTCAACGCGCTTTCGCTCCTCCTTTTCCTGCCCGTCTTCACGATGCATAAGGAATACCACGTCTGCGTCCTGCTCGATGGATCCAGATTCTCGCAGATCAGAAAGACGCGGCGCGCCGCCTCCCTGCACTCCTGTGCGGTTCACCTGTGCAGCAGAGAGAACAGGAACACCTAATTCCATCGCCAGAAGCTTGAGCGCACGGGTGATTGCTCCAACAGCTTCCACGCGGGAAGATGCTTTGGTGTCAGGCTGTAAGAGCTGGAGGTAGTCGACAACAATCATATCCAGTCCGCCACGCGCCTGCATCTTGAGCGCTGCGCGGCGAATATCCTCCGGCGTTCTGACCTTGGTGATAAACCGGAAATTGTCGCCGGGGAGAAGGGCATAGGATTCGACAATCGCTCCATGATCGCCATCTGATAGCGTTGCGCGGTTATTGATCCGGCTCATGGATACACCGGACACAGACGCGATCATGCGCGCCACGTTTTCCCGGGCGCTCATTTCAAGCGAGACATACAGCACCCGCATGCCGTTTTTAATCGCCGTCGTTGCCATGCAGCCCATCAGCGCCGATTTGCCCACACCCGTCCGCGCACCGATGACGTAAAGCCCGCCGCCCTTGAAACCGCCGTTAAGTTTGGCGTCAATTTTCCTAAATCCGGTCGAAATGGCCTTCTCAGGCTGTCTGTTATCCAACCACACAGCGAAATCGACAAGCGCATCTGTCCCCTCTACAAAGCCATCTGTCGCCGTCTGCGCACCCAGATTATCAAGATAAGCGCGCAGCTTGTTGAGAGTATCCTCCAGCGGCTGAGAGGCGTCCTGCGCCACCTGCGCGGCCTTCAGGCAAGCCGCAGCCGCTTTTCTGCGCTGAGATGCGCCGCGAATGTTATCCGCATGCTGTCCGGCAAGCGATCCAACCGGCGCGGCCTCTGCTGTCAGCGTGATCAGACCCGAAGTATCCAGATCGGGCGCGGCGTCGCACAGCGTCACCAAGTCGACCGTCTTCCCCTGCGCCTCAAGCTGGAGGCAGGCGGAGAATGCTGCTTTGCAGAAGTCATCAGCGAAGTCAGACAGCTTCAGGCCGTGACCTGACGCCCGCGCATCCCCGTTGATTACCGCGCCGATGAATGCGCGCTCTGAGGCCTGCGCTTCACAATTCGCCGTAGATGCTTTCATGTGTGTTTGCCCCCTTCTGTTGTGAATCGCTACGCTCCCATGTCCTGACAGCAGCCTTCCAATCCCGCATAGGGTTTTTCCCAACCCTCCAGCCGTTCGCCATGTAAAAGTCCACAAACCGCTGCGCATCGACACAGTTTCTGCGCTCTGCGCAATATGCTCGGACTTCATCAACGGTGGGTGGGGTAAAGCGCTTTGCGCGCACACTACTATCCTTGTTATATTGTTCTTCTTGTTTCTTTGTGGTCGGTTGCTGGTCGGTTGCTGGTCGGTTGTTGGTCAAGGTGCTGGTCGTTTTGCTGGTCGATGTTTCTGGGATATCCTGAAATTTCCCATAATTTACAACGGTTATCAAGCTGTATTTGTTGGTCGTTTTGATGGTCACTTCGCCGGTCGATTTAAGGTGGTCAAGGGCAGTTCTTATTTGACGCTCAGAAAGTCCTGTTTGCTCTGAAAGTGCCTTTCGCCCCGTCACGAGCTGCCCTCTCTCTATCGTCGTTCCCTTCCATTCAGCCGGATAGTGATTTGCCATCAAAATGAGATTAACAAACAGGCAAAATGTCGCCGGATCGGCGTGCCATCCCCATGAAAGCAACGAACGATGGAGAACAACGAAACCTTTTTGCAAAACCACGCGATCACCCCAATGCCTTCTCGGTCTGCTTCTCCAACCAGCGCAGGAAGGCATCACGAGGAATCAGAATCTTTCTTCCCAAGCGGATCGTCGGAAAGTCTGCGCGGTTCACCAATTCATAGGCCTGCGCTCTGCCGATCCCCAGCGCCTGCTGGAGGTCTGCAACGTTCATCGTCAGTTTCTCCATGATCAAGCCTCCTTTGCGACGATATCGGAAACCGGCACACCTAGCCCTTTGGCAATCTTTCCAGCGTTTTTCGGAGCACAAGTACCTCGCCGAATAATGACATTGACGCTCTGGCGAGATAGACCGCTTTTTTCTGCAAGATAAGATTGGGTCATATCTTTTTCCGCTAACATCATTTCGATTTTTCGTCCGTTTATATTCATTCGCTCACCCCTCTCAAATATTTGCACTTGCGTATATCTGAGTTTATTATATCTGCAAGTGCGGATATTGTCAATGATTTTCAAAAAAATATTTGCACTCGCAGACATGCTATGATATACTTGTAGTGACCTATAAGGTGGGAGGGGATAACTGTGACTACTGGCGAAAAAATCGCGCAACTTGTAAAAGTAAAAGGTTCAAATCTGCGCCAGATATCAATCAAAGCAGGCGTTCCGTATAATACGCTGTATGCTATTGTCCAACGCAAAAGCAGCAAAATCGATCCGGAAACTCTGAAGAAAATAGCTTCTGCGCTTGAAGTCCCATGGTATGAACTATATGGAGATGGCGATGTTCATCTTGTAAGTATTGGCATGGTTGAAGGCATGCGAATGGCAACAAATAGACCCGTTGTTCTTGCCGAAGAACAAGTATTAAAGGTTTATCGAGACAAGGGGTATCAATTCACAGAAGAAGAAGCTGCATGCGTAAAAGAATTTAGAGCGCTAAATGATTTAGGACAGCTCGCTGCAATATTAGCAATTAGAAAACTATCAAACATGTCCCAATACAAAAATGATGACTTGAACAGCGAAACCAACAAGGAGGATTGACCATGCCCCGCAAATCCACCCGCAACGCCCAGGGCGGCGGCTCAATCCGGCAGCGTAAAGACGGATCATGGGAAGGGCGGTACACTGTGGGCCGCGATCCCGGCACGGGCAAGCAGATTCAAAAATCTGTATACGGCAAGACGCAGAAGGAAGTTCGTCAACTCCTCCAGCAAAAAACAACGGCCATCGACGAAGGAATCTATACAGAGCCTTCGAAGATGACCGTCGGCAAATGGCTGGAGGTCTGGCATGCTGAGTATCTGGGCGGCGTCAAGCAAGCCACCGTCGCGCACTATAAATCCCACATCGAAACGAATCTCAAGCCTCACATTGGCGCAGTGAAGCTGTCCGCGCTCAAGCCGCACCACGTCCAGGCGCTTTATAATAAGCTTCTACGCTCGGATGAGAATCCGAAAGGACTGAGTGCGAAGACGATCAAAAACCTTCACGGCGTGCTGCACAAGGCCATGAAACAGGCCGTCATGCTCGGATACATCAAGGTCAATCCGACGGACGCCTGTGTTCTTCCTCGCGTAGAAAAGAAAGAAGTTTCCTTCATTGAGGGAGACGGCGTGAAAGCGCTTCTCAAGGCCATAGAAGGGCACAGATACGAAACTGTCTATAAGGTTGATCTGTTCACCGGCATGCGTCAGGGCGAAATCCTCGGCCTCACATGGGACTGTGTGGACTTCGACGCCGGTATCCTGACCGTAAACAAGCAGCTTCAGAAAGAGCATGTCAAGGGCGGACAGTACAGCCTTGTCAGCTGCAAGACGGATCGCGTTCGCAGGATCAAGCCCGCGCCGTTCATCATGGACACACTCAGACAGCAGCGCGCCAAGCAGAACACCGATAAGCTCCGCGCCGGCAGCGCATGGATGAACGACTGGAATCTGGTTTTCACCAACGAGATCGGAGGTCACTTCTGCGCGCCGACCGTCTATAACCATTTCAAAAAGCTGGTCAAAGAGATCGGTCTCCCCTCTGTCCGTTTCCACGACATGCGCCATACCTACGCAGTAATCTCGCTCCAGAACGGCGATGACATCAAGACCGTACAGGCCAACGTCGGACACGCCACAGCCGCCTTTACTCTGGACGTTTACGGGCATGTTTCCCAGAAAATGCAGCAGGACAGCGCAGACCGCATGCAGGGATACTTTGACAGCCTCAAGGCATAAAAAAAGCAGGGCATTTGACCCTGCTTTTTCTGTTTTAAAACCTGTAAAGGGTAAATTAAAGGGTAAACGCCCATTTTTAGACACGAAAAAAGCCCCGATTTTCTAATAAAATCAGGACTTTTTATCTGGCGCAGAAGGAGGGATTTGAATTTGTCATACGTTATTTCTTCGTGTGTTACCGCTTATCTTTGCGGGTGATTTTATCAATAAATACAATGTTTTTGTGCCGCTTCATGTCGCTGTGTGATTGTCTTTTTCGATGCGTAAAGGGTAAAAATAAGGGTGGAAAAGGGTAGAGAACGCCTTGTCTTTCATCCGCTGCTGTGGTATCCTTTAAGGGTAGTCAAGAGGACTTGCACGGCTGCGCCGCCCGCTTTCTGCGATACGAAAGAGGGTGGTACGCATGAAGAACAACGATTTCATTGCCGTTTCCGGCTGGGTGTTTTCGCTGGTTTCTCTGCTGATCGCTGTATATATGCTCGGTAAGGGCTAATAAAAAGCGACGCCGCCGTGTAGAGTGCTAGTCTATACGGCGGCATTGTCTTTGCTGTTGAACTGAATCCGCGTAAGCGGGTACGCAGTCGGGTGAGGGCATCAATCCTCTTGACTACATTCTACACCATTTCAGGCCATGCGTCAATGACGTGTGGACTTTTTCTTATTCCTCCAGCAGATCAGACGGCGGCTGCTTCCCACGAATACCGTCAGTTAAAACGACGGTATTCTTTTCGTGCGTGATCCACCGCTTGAAGGCTTTCGGCTACCAAGCACAAGCGCGTATAAACCCGGCTCATTGGAGATCTTTGTCTCACCCTGACGCCCTATGCTCAACATAGCCCGTTCATCTTCATCTAGACGATCGAGCGCTTGCGTCGCATTATGAATCTCTAGCACGCAGCACATGCCTCTATTTCGTCCAAATTGCCGTTTTCTGCCTCTTTCCGCCGGTTTCCTGATAGAATCCCTTACCGATGCTTTGAAGCCGTCAGAAGGGCGAATAAGCGCCAAATAGAAAAACCGCCCATCAAGGGCGGCTTTTTGTTTACTCCTGATCCGCTGGAGGAGGCTTATTCGCTGACATATTCGATGATGTCCCCAGGCTGGCAAACAAGAAGCTTGCAAATCGTTTCGATTGTCTTCCATGACACCATTTCACCACGTCGGAGCTGTGTCATGTAGGATTCTCCCATGAGCTTCTCTTTCCTAAGTCGCGTAGAGCTGTAACCAGCATCCTTTAACGCCTCCAGCACATCAATCTTATAACGCAAAGGCATTATATCACTCCCTTCTAGTGCTATTATACCAAACGCAACCACTAGATAATAGTGTCATTATGCACAATATAAGCACCAGATATTCGTGTGTTATTACGCTATACACCACTATTATTTAGTGGTATCATATAGTCACAGGTTAGGAAAACACCTCGGTGCTATAGGAGATATACGGTAGCCGCCCAGTACGTTGGCATAGGACCAGGGCTCGAGCCGAGGTGTTCCCGATCTGACGAAAGGAGAATCCGCATGAAGTACAATCTCACCGCGATCATGCGCAGGGCTTGGGATCTGCGCAAGGCCAAGGGCTACACGCTCTGCACCTCGCTGCGTCTGGCATGGGCAGAGGCGAAGGGCTGCAAACTCTATGCGTTCCGGCTGGAGGATGCCCGCGCCGCCATCAGCTCCTATCTGGTCAAGCTGATCCGCGCCGGCTTCGCTGACATTCACGATCAGCACAAGCACGACGCGCTTCGCTCTGCGCTGCTCCTGCCCTGTGACGCGCTAGGCATCGCCGTGATGGACGGCAAGACCTGCGGCCTATGCAAGTACGCCGCCCGCAATGCATAAAAAAAGGCGCTGAGAACTGCCTCTCTCAACGCCATGTCACTCTGATTCAGTACCTCGACCAGGGACGGCTCTAGTATAGATCATCAGAAAAATATTGTCAATCCTATTGACTTATTGGAACTCATCAAGTATAATGAGTTTGTGGAACTCGGAAAGTGAGGTGATAATGTGTCTCCACGAACAGGGAGACCAAAGGCAGAAAATCCCAAATCAAACGACGTAAAGGTCAGGCTTGACGATGAAACAACCAGGCGCCTTGATGATTACTGCAAAGCGCACGGTATAACAAGAGCCGAAGCGATACGGAGAGGGATTCACCTGCTTTTGTCTCAGTCGGAATAAAAAACTCCTGCGCGCTGGCTATCCGGCAAGACTGACAGCGCGCAGGAACTCTACCAGCCCCTTTCGGAGAATGGCATAAATATTATAAAATGCTTTTTCCGATGGGTCAACCTGATTTTTTTGAAAGGCGTAAACTTATGAAAGACCTGACAGGACAAAAGTTTGGAATTTTGACAGTAATCGAACGAAGCGGAACCAGAAAAAACGGAAATGTGACTTGGAAATGCTTGTGCAAATGCGGCAAAATAACCAATGTAAGCGGCTGCGACCTGAGGGGCGAAAAAATAAGATCATGCGGATGCGCAAGGAATGTAAAGCATGGTGGTTCGCACACGCGATTATATCACATATGGCAAAGCATGATAGCGCGCTGCCACAAGGAATATTCGAAAGATTATGTTAATTATGGCGCTCGTGGCATAACGGTGTGTGACAAGTGGAGATATGACTTCGAAGCCTTCCAATCCTGGGCACACGATCATGGATACGAAGACAATCTAAGCATAGACAGGATTTACAACGACCTTGGCTATTCCCCAGAAAATTGTCGGTGGGCTACACCCAAAGAACAGGCTCGAAATAGACGAGGCATAGGCTGGAGAGGTACAAACATGACCGAAAATGAAGCAATGGAGTTTCTTAGGTCAATATCTGACTTTAGCATAGAAGAAAAGGCTGAACTGCTCCGATTTATTAAAGCCATCAAAAGTGGTTTGGAAGTAACCAGAGAAGAAGCCTTTGAGATGGGGCAACGCGCCGCAAAACAATACATATAACATCAAAATAAAAGGGCTTTAGGTTCACCACCTTTACGCCCTTTTATTTTGCCCTGTAGCGCGTTTTGATCGCAGTAAAGGCATTTGGTCAAAGTCAGTCTTTGACGTGCTCAGAGGCAGCTTTCTCGCCCAACCAAGCCATGCCATGCAGCACTTTGTACCGCTCGACCATGTTCCAGCCTGTTTCCAGCGGATACAGACCGTTTTGCACGTCCCTCATAACCAGCTGCACATAATCCATGTACTCCCGGCGTTGCTTTCGTCGCTCTGCATCTACGTTTTTGATCGCTACGCGCTCGACAATCGAGCACCCGTGACGCCGAAAAGCCCGAAGACTGATGCTTGTGACCGGCGCATACTCCCGCCGATATGGAGCAAGGTACTTGCTCCGTCGGAGCTGCTGGAGGGCTCGCGCTTCGATTTGCTGAATGCGCCCCGCGCTGACGCCCTGTTCGCTGCTGATTGCCGCCAGCGGCTGCCCCTGATAATAATGCCGCTCGATGACCTCTTGATATCTCGGCGTCAGGTCATCGATAGCCGCGCGCACATCGCGCTTCTTGTCTTCGTTCTCCATGTCTTCCCACGGATCGGGAAGAGTGTCATCTGGAAAAACATCTTTATAGTCTCCGTCTGCCGGATCTTCCGGGTTGTATGGCACGTCATAGGAAACTGTCGGCACTTCGCTGTGCTTGTACCAGTGATAGAACATCCTGCATGAGTTTCGTATATACCAATCAGCAACCGTCAGGAAGCTGCCGCGGCTCGGATCAAACGCAAGCGCAGCCTCGCGCACACCAAGAAAGGCAGTCTGCAAATAATCCTCTGTCTCCGCATACGGCTTTTCCTTGTATCGCATGACCACCATATAGGCATAGCCCTTTACCTGTTCCCACAGTCTCGCCAGAGCGTCACGATCGCCATTTTGCACAGCAACAGCAAGATCTTCATTGCTCAATGGAAACACCTCCAGTGCCTTTGCGAAGCAGCTCTAAGTTTATTCCGTCAATACTGCAATTTGCTGATCGAACAAGCCGCCATCTCCGACGATCTGATCATAGGCGCCATTCTGGTCATAGTGCTTGAGGGCGACGTCGACCTGATGGGAAAGGTCATGATCGAGATTCACACATTCAGAGGAGTGAGTGTGATAGGCACGTCGGAAATCCTTCAGCCCCTGTTCCTGCGCATAGCGCCAGATAATCTGCTGCATAGTGCCGTTTCCGGCGTTGCGGTCGAACAGCTTTTCCAGCTCTCCGGCGTTCAGCTTGATGCCGCAAGTCAGCAGGCGGGCGTCATCGGTGATCTGATCGCCTCGCAGCTCGTCAAGCGCAGCCTGCTTGTCCATGTATTCACGGGCAAGCTCTTTCACCTTATTCGTCGCGTTCTCGCGGATCGCCTCGCGCTCCCTCTTGAGCTTGGCAATCTCCGGCCTGATAACCTTGTTTTTATGTTCGGGGCTGTACTTTTCGGCGTCCAACTTGTCCTCCAGCTCCTGAATCTTAAGAGTCAGCAGCATAATATCGCCATGGGCGTACTGGGCGATGCGGCGGGCCTCAGTATAAACGTTTTTCTTGCTCATAAATCATTTCATCCTTTCAATTTCTGTACTCCACTTGAAACAGGGGAGAACGATCGAGATTATCTTTGACCAGCTCACGATTCGCATCCTCCAGCATACCGAATGCCGGCAGGACAAATCGCCTCCACGTCTGATCTTCTATCGTTTTAAGGCAGCGCGGACACGATCGCGCACTTTCCTCGTTCATATTCCGGTTATAAACCTCCCAACGCTTTTTGCAATGAGCGCATGTGATTTGCAAGTATCCCATTTCATCACCTCATCAACACTGCTGCCAAAGGAGAAATCATCTCCTTTTCTCCGCCTACCTTATCCAGATGCCTGCAAGCGCTGGCAGCACTGTCGGGGGCATCATCATGGCCGGCGTCCTCGGTATAGTCCATAATTTGGTTGATATATGCGGAATCTGTGCCGCGCAGAATGACGATTTGAGGCCACCATTTTACGAGATAGGACGAAATCTTGAGGTATTTGTTCTGGGCTTCGTGATACACTCGCGCACAGTTTCCATGCCGGACAATTTCCTTGCCCAAATACCCTTTGTCGCCGTTATTCTCGCAATGGATCGGGCTGCACATCAGCCGGTCACATTCTGCCAGCGCCGTTTCAAGAACAGTATCAACATGAGAACGCCATAAACGACCATAGAGATATATTGTGTCTCCTGCCCTTTTCGCACATGTCAGCGCTGTATAGTCCTCACCACCATACGCCGCATCAATATGTGCAATTCCATCGCGCAGGAGTCCGGCGTCATCTGTAAACGTCGGCTGCTGGAGGAACAGCGCATTTTCTGCGGCGATGTGCAGAAGCTCGTAATTCGCCGCAAACAGGGAAGGCGTCATGCTGGCGCGCAGCTTGTCCATCTTCTCCTGCGTCAGCATGCCTGTGCTGTAACAATCAAACTTCATCGGGATCGGCATGAGGCAGAAAGCATCCTCTTTGTGCCATGGCGTTCCTGTGTTGATGATCCTGCCGCCCGGGTTCTTGATGTTCTG
Source organism: Candidatus Flemingiibacterium sp. (assembly GCA_045635785.1). Taxonomy (GTDB): domain Bacteria; phylum Bacillota; class Clostridia; order Oscillospirales; family CAG-272; genus Flemingiibacterium. Next base: position 5,861 of record JAZTWJ010000008.1, on the reverse strand, counting down.
CAGTTCCATATACACAGCCTTTGTGCGCTCTCGCTCCGCACGGCTCACGCGATCTTGCCGGTTTATGATATCGTCAGTCACAATGATGTCGGCGTGCTTGCCTGTCAAACTGCCGCCCAGACCGATGCCCAGAAGCTGCACAGCACCACGAGGTGCTGCATATGCATCGGTTACGATCTCGGATGCAGTCCCTCGGACGATGCGCAGAGGCGTGGACGGTCTGCCTTCGCTCAGTGCATACAGCCATGCTGTCAGCCTCTGAAACTCTGGATGCTGGAGGATGCGCGATACTTGGCGAACAACTTCGATGACGTCATCGTCCGTTTTTCTCAGGAACATGATGGTCTTGTCAGGCTCAACAGCAAGCAAGATCGACAGAACAATGCAGAGGCACGTTGTTTTGTAGCTGCCGCGATGAGCCTGCAAGGTCATGTCCTCCGACGCCTCCAGCATTTTCCGCATCCAAACGCCGTGCAGATCATCTCGCAGATCACGATAGCCAAGAGAGCGCCCCAGCGCTGCCGGATGCTGTGTCATGTACTCAAGCGCAATTCTGCCTTGCTCTGTCATTCATTCCTCTCCGCCTTGATACGTTCCATCTCTGCACGAATATCATCGAGCATGTCAGCCTTTGGAGTTTCCAGCTTCACTGTGCTGTCCGGCTTGCCATACGCGCGATCAATAATCATGCCTGCGGCTGTCAGCCGATCCTTGTTTGACGCTTTCGGATTTTTCATCACGTCGATGATCACCCTGAGCGCTTCCGGCGCATTTGATATCGCCAACTCACGAAACTCCGGCGGCTGCGGCTTTCGTCCCGATCCCTTGGGAGTATGCCCTTTCTGGAATCTTCCTTTGCTGTCTCGCCCAGTTTCATCCAGTTTGCTGGGCGCATCTCTTTCTTTCACCATACACACGCCTTTCCATTTTTATAGTTTCGCTGGAGGCGCGCCGGCAGCCGGCAACACCTCCAGCTGCAAAATTATCCGTACCGCCTGCTGCGTGCGCCAGCTGCTATATTCCGGGATACTTGCTCGGTTACGATGTCACCCAGCACCCTTCCGTCCGGTGCGAACACTTTTTGACTGCCCGAAAGCGCCCTCGCAACAGCTGCCCCCATCGCGTCATAATCGATAAACGGCACAGCGCCGCCAGCACGCCATGCGTCGGCCTCTGTCCTTGTCAGAACAGCCTCACCCTCGTGCAGACGAGCGCGGAAGTTGTCATACGGAACATAATCAAGGCCGGTTGCAAAGCTGCCAGTCGCCCCGCTTTCCTGCGTTTCGATTTTTGTTTCGCTTCCCCAGTTCGCTGGATTGTACCACGCAGAATTCCATGCAGCAGAAATCGCGCCCGCGATTCCTCCGGTTTTATATCCCTCTGTCAATTGCTGTGCGCTCGTATTGATTTTGGGTGTAATCGTAAATGTGAGCAGATCGGAAACATCATCTTTTACGCCGTTCCACCAGTCCGAAACAATCTTGGTGATATTAGGCGGCTCCCATTCACCAAAGGCCCATGTGAGAATTTGAGAAACGGTCGGCTTGTTCGCTGCCCACCACGCTCGAATTGTTCCCCATGTGCTCACGACGATATCATTCGCCGCCGGCAAGACAAGCTCGCCCATCGCCCAGTCCAGTAGTGCAGCCGTGCCTTGTTTGCCGCTATCGTTCCACCATTTTTTCACATCTTCAAGGCCCGGCTTAACAAATTTTCCAAACGTCCAGCTAAGAACACCCTTCACTCGCTCATATGCATCGTCGCCCTTGCCCGTCCACCACTCTCTGACGTCTCTGACAATCGTATCAACATCCGGAGCGCCGAATTTTCCGAGCGTCCAGTTAAGGACACTCTTAATGCCTTCCTTGATTCCGTTGAGCGTTTCTTTGGACCCTTCTTTAATTTCTTCCCACGTCGGGAACGTCGGCTGTACAATCCAACTAAAAAACTCGTTGATCTTGTCCGCTACGCCAAGACCGAACTGTTCAACCTTGAGCTTTACAGCAGGATCATTCAGCCAATCGCTTACACTCTGAAGAATCGGCGTGATCACCGCCACAATCGGAGCGCCAAACAAAGCTGAAACCTGTTTCCACGCCTCCTTCAGATTGCCAACAACACTTGTCCAGTTATCGCTTTCTCTCGCCGCCTGTCCGATCGCGCCGCTCTGCTCGTAGATATCCTTTGAGATATCCAGCATCAGCATCTGCTTCTGCGCTTCCGTCAGGTCTTTCCACTTCGCGCCGTATTTCTCCATCGCCGCAGTGTTTCTCTGGCTTTCGGACGTGAACAGGCCGATCGCGTCGCCGGCCTCCGTGTTGCCGCGCAGGAAGCTGCGCAGCCTCGCGTCCGCATCCTCAAGGCTGATGTCGTAATACGCCGCCGCATCTGCCGCCAGCTTCGTGTATTCCTCCATCGCCGCCAGACCGTCCGCGCCCTTGATGCCCGCGCCGGCAAACTGGGAAAACGCCTTCGTGCCTACATTCTGCAGACGCGTACCGAAGATGCCCGTCTCCTTTTCGATCCCCGCAAACGCCTTTTCAGCCTCGCCCTGCATCACCCCGAACGTCGCCTGAAACTGCGCTCTTTCCGCCGTGACGTCCGCCGCGTTCTGTATCGCGCTCCTGCCCAGATCCCCCGCCATGTTCACGGCCTTTTCCATCGCGTGAGAGATCATGTTGCCCAGCGCTACCGTTTTTGCGCTGATGCTGCTGCTCAGCTCGCTGAACGACCCTCGCGCCTTGGATATGCCTCGCTCATATTCGCTGGAATCCATGCCCAGCCTTGCCACCAGTGTGAATAGATCCATCCTCTACTTCCCTCCTTCCCGCCTTTTCTTTCTGTTTTTAAGCATCGTCTTTACATCTTCCACAATCTCTACGCCGCTTCGGCTGTCCTGCTGCTTTTCTCCCATCATGTCAAGCCATGTCGGATGATCGAACTTCTTCCCCATCGACTTGTGCACGGCGTTGTTGAGATACCACAGCATCTGCGCCGTATACGCCTGCCATGCCTCCTGCCTTTCCCGCTCATGCAGATAGGCCGCCAGCATACTCATGTCTGCCGGCGCGCCGTGCGTGTATAGCGCCGCAGTTATTCGCCCTTGACCTTCGCGGTCTGCGCCATAGCTGCGGACGATCTGAAAAAACGCAGGAACTGCTCATCCACGCTCTTCATCATCTCGTCGATCATTTCCATGCCGTTCTGCGCCTCCACCTCGGCGATGCTTCTGCCCGTCATGATCGACACAATTCTGATCGTGTCCTCGTAATGCGTTTCCAGCAGCACCGGAACCGCCTCCAGCAGCATGCCCATCTTTTCAAACGTGGTCATGTACGCTGCCTTTTTCATCTTTTCCGCGCATCGCTCAAACACGCCATTGAGCGCCGTGTCCGTCGCAATCCGGCTCACCGGCAGTGTCAGCTGGCACAGCGCCGCAGACAGCTGCTTGACATTCATTTCAGAAAGCTTCATTTTTCCTCCTATGTTCGCAAAAAGGGGATGCAGAACAACCGCATCCCCTTTCATATCTCGTTTTATTCAGCCGCCTCTTCGTCGAAGAACACGATGTCCACCGGCGCGTACTTCATGCTGGCAAGATCCGCCGCATGCGCCTGGAACTCAAACGGCAGCGTACCTTCGCCCTTGTCCGTGAACGTGAAATTCGCGCCCGTCAGATTCAGCGCATTGAGCAGATCGATCATCACAAAGCCGCGGCTCGTGTCGCCCACCCAGCAAAGAGAGGGAATGTAGTCGCTGGCCTCAATGTCCGTGCGCACCTTCAGCGTGGTGATGTTGCCCGCATCGTTGGTCGTCATGTCCGCGCAGATCAGCGCATCCTTGAAGTTCTGCGGCCTGCATTCCTTCATGGTTCCGGTCAATTTGACGGTCCACATGTCGTTGACCGTGCTGCCGATGATCGGATAGCGCATGCCGTCCGCCTCGATGTTGCGGATGCTCGGCGTCATCTGGAAACTGCCGCCGCCGATCGTCGCGCCCAGAATCTTGTCGCCACCCGTTTCCAGCGCGACGAGGATCGCATCTTCCAGCTCCTGTGCGGTTTCGATCGCGGAATAGTCGAAATTCCGCAGGAACACGCCCGCATTGAGCTGCAGATTTTCAAAAGTTTCAGGTCTCAGACCCGTAATCATCACTTTTCACCCCTTATACATAGCTTCTAAGCTCCAGATTGATGTACACAATCCGCGTCGTATCGTCCGCAGGCTGCATCTGCGCCAGCGGCGTGCCGGGATAAATGCACACAAACCCGCTTCCCGCCTTAAGTTTTACGCCCGCGCGACCAATAGCGGTGATAATCTCGTCCGCTTTGGCGTTTACCGGCGCGTTGCTCTCCCCGTAATACCACACGCGCACCTGATGCGTTGTGCTGGAAAACACCTCGCTCTGCGGCAACGTGTAGGTAATGTACGGAAGCTTTGCGTCGCTTGGCACGCTGTCCTCGGTGTAGGCAGGAATCTTAAATCCGCTATAAAACGCATACAGCGCCTTCGCTATCTCCGTCACGTCAGCGCCCACCTTTCCGCCGTCACCTGTTCAAACGCAAACGATGCCATCGCCGGCGTCCGGCTGTCCGTCGCGTTGCTCGTCACCCGGAACGTCGCGCCGTCCGATACGCGGCGGAAAACCTCGTGGAACTCAAGCCCCACGCCCGCCTTCGTCGTAACCTTGTAAATCTCGGTCACGCCCTGTTTTTCCGCCACAACCGCCGCCAGCGTGTCGTTTTTGATCACCGCCGCCATAAACTCGGCGCCGTCCGTCCATTCCGTTTTCGTTCCGCCCTGCCCGTCCGGCACGCGCTTTTTCTCGATCATCACGCACGGAACCATCATATTCTCAAAAAGGTGAGCCATCAGCCCACCTTCTTCCAGTGATTCAGTTCCTTGCGGAACGCCACCTGCCATCCGCCCGCGTCCGCGCTCTGCGTACCGGATCCGGCCTTGGTGTAGCTGTACCCGCCGAACGACTCGCTCACCTTGTCGCTCACCGGATTGCTTTCGCACCACTTTTCAATTCTATCCGCCAGCTCAATGACAGCCTTGGGAACAGCCATCGGATACACCGTGCCCGTGAACGTTTCGTCCGTCATTCCCACGCCCGGATTGCGGTGCAGCCCGTCATTAAACACGCTGCCCTCAATCCTGTAGTACTGATCCCACTGCAGAAAATCAAGCTCAAGCGAGCCGGAAGCGACCTTAAACGTGCCGCATCGAGCAGCGCCCGGGATAATAAACCAGTTATGCAGGTGTTCAAGGATCGTTTCCAGCATACCTTACTCGCTTTCTGCGGCCTTGATCGCCGCCAGAATATCTGCCTTAAGCATCGAACTGCTGACCCCCGTGATGCCCTTCTCGGCGGCATACGCAAGCAACTGGGCTTTTGTCATGCCGTCGAGATTGACATTCACAGGTTCAGGCTCCGCCAGCGTTCGCGTTAACCCCCCGCGATGGTACCAACGACAATGCCGTCAATGCGCTCCGGGAAGAAGGTCACGCCGGACATGACCAGATCCATCACGCGGGCGTGATCCTCGTCCAGATATTCGCGGATACCGACCAGACCGGTCTCATCGGTAGTCAGCACAAAGGCGTTCTTGATGTCGCCGGAACTGACGTTGACATTGTACAGAACGACGTTCTCCTTCGCAGTCGCGTACAGCTTGCCCTGCGGGACAGAGCTGTTCATGAACACCGTGCCAAGACCCAGGAAGTTCTCGATGTAATTCATGCCAAAGGCAGTCTGCATCGTCACCTGAGCATTGCCGAGGTAATCAGCCACGTCCAGCGGATTGAGGAAGTAGACGGTTTCGACCGCATCGTCCTCAAAGAGAACCTGCAGCTGGC
>JAZTWJ010000007.1:0-41557 GCA_045635785.1 Candidatus Flemingiibacterium sp. | reverse complement strand
TCCGCACGGCGGCAACCTCTTTCAAGCTGCGTATGACCTTTGAAACCCTGTCGCCTGATGCGGCAATGTCGATCTATGCTTGCCAAGCGGCAAATATTCTGATCGGCGACCGTTCCACCGCACCCTTGGCGGGACTGCTCTTTCCGCCGGATTATAACACCAAATTTGTGGAAAAGGTGTTTACCAAATCGGATCAGGTGGAGGATGTTACGATCTTCCTTCCCCGCAATGAGGTGATTGCGAACTTTGAGGTGGAAATCGATGATGATGACGAGCTTCTGCCTCCCACGCCCTATCGCTATCCGCCGATTCTGTATTACGGCTCCTCCATCACCGAGGGCGGTTGCTGTAACCGTTTGACCAATGCTTACAATGCCATCATTTCCAACCATCTGAACGTGGATTATTATAACTACGGCTTCTCGGGAAGAGGCCGCGGCGAAATTGAAATGGCGGAACTCATCAGCAAGATCCCCATGAGCATTTTCGTTCTCGATTACGACCATAACGCGCCGGACAGAAAGCATCTCGAAGCGACGCACGAGCCCTTTTTTGCCTGCATCCGTGAGAAAAATCCCGATCTGCCCATTATCATCATGTCCAAGCCCGACTTCGACTATGATCTGACCGCCGATCGCCGCCGCGCTGTCATCCGCCGAACCTACGAAAATGCGGTTGCGGCAGGCGATAAGAATGTGTGGTTTCTTGACGGTGAGCGCTTCTTTGGAGACGTGGATCGCGATCTTTGCAGCTGCGATCGCTGTCATCCTAACGATCTCGGCTTCTATCGCATGGCGCAGGTGATCGAGCCGCTTGTCAAGGAGATCTTGGAGGCAAGATACGGTAAATAAATGCAAAGCTCGTTACTCCTGCATTCTTTTCTAATGGAAAAATACCGTAAAACAAGCGGATTTGGCGCGGTAAAATCGGCATTTTGCCAAAAGAAAGTCTAATAAAATACTTGACATATGCGGCACTTTATGCTATAATATAAAGTGCCGCATGTGTGTGGTTTGATAATTTTGCGTCTTTCTTCGGACGTAAAAACCACAAGCAGCGAGTTCATGGCAATATGCCATTCAGAAAGTGAGGTGCTTTTCGTGTTTGCAATTATCGTAACAGGCGGAAAGCAGTACAAGGTTAACGAAGGCGATGTTATCTTCATCGAAAAGCTCGATGTTGAAGCCGGCGAAACGGTTACTTTTGATAAGGTGCTTGCATTGTCCACGGACAAGTTCGTGACCGGCGCTCCTTATGTTGAAGGCGCAACCCTTACTGCAAACCTCGTTAAGAACGGCAAGGGTCCCAAGATCCACATCCTGAAGTACAAGTCCAAGAAGGATTCCAAGAAGAAGATCGGTCACAGACAGCCTTACACCAAGGTTCAGATCGAAAAGATCAACGGCTAATTTTCTATGACGAAGATCGTTTTTTACAAGTGGGATAACGTTTTTTACGGCTTCGAAGAAAAGGGACATACGGGATATGGCGAATCCGGCGACGACGTGCTTTGCGCGGCGCTCTCCGCAATGACCATGCTCATTATCAACACCATCGAGGTTGCTTATGCCTCGGAGGCAAATTACTCCATCGACGAAGAAACCACCGACATCAAGCTGATTGCACACGGTGCCCTCAAGGAATTTGAGGAGGACGAGTGCAAACGGTATGCCATCGGCGGTCTTATCCAAGCTTATTACTACCAGCTCAATGATATGCTTGAGGAATATTATGATTTTCTTGACATTGAAGTGGTAGAGGAACTGATCTGAGTGTACTTCATTTCGGCTTTTATCAAAGACAAATAACGGAGGTAACAAGCAATGTTAAAGCTTAACTTACAGTTTTTCGCGCACAAGAAGGGCGTCGGCTCCACGAAGAACGGCCGTGATAGCGAAGCAAAGCGTCTCGGCGTAAAGAAGTCTGACGGTCAGGCTGTTAAGGCAGGCAATATCATCATCAGACAGAGAGGCACTTCTGTGCATCCCGGCAACAACGTTGGCATCGGCAAGGATGACACGCTGTTCGCACTGATTGACGGTCGAGTCAAGTTTGAGCACATCGCAGGCGGCAGAAAAGCTGTCAGCGTTTACAACGCATAATTTCGCGTTTGTGCAATCGTTTTAATAGCAAAAATCTCCTGTCGCATCATGCGGCAGGAGACTTTTTTTATGATGATGCCATTCGGTTGATCATGCTTTTCATCGGGCATGCGGTCATTGCTTCTTTCGCGAAAAGAATTCGCGCTTCTGCAACTGAAGGGCAACGCCTACAAGAATGGACGAAACGCTCATGCCGATGGCGATACCAAGCGCGACGGAAACCGTCGCCGTCGCATTTTCGAGAAATACGCTCTCATTATAATTGAGAAGATTATAAATGGTATGATATAACGCGCCGCCGGGGACGATGGGAATCGCACAAGGAAGCAGAAATACGGGTGCGGGAGCCCTCAGCAGCCTTGCCAGTGTCTCCGAATAAAGGGACATGAACAGCGCTGCCGCGAAGGCTGCAACCAGCGCACCTCCGTCTATCAGCATGATGGATTCGTACACCAAATAGGTGAGCAATCCGCCAAGCGCCGCGAAGGGAAGATTGCGTTTGCTGACGCGAAAGAGCAGGGCAAAGCCGACGGTGCCGAGAAGGGCGGTTATAAGCCGAATGAGCACGCCTTCCATCACAGACCACCTCCCGCGAGCAGAATTGCCATCGAATAGCCGACCGCAATCATGACGGCAATCATGATCGCCTGCACCACCTTGAGCGTGCCGGTCAGCGTATCACCGCCCAGCAGATCGCGCATGGCGTTTCCAAGAGAAAGTCCGGGAGTGAGCAGCATGATGGTGCCGATGATGATCTTATCCATGTTGTCGCCAAATCCTGCGCGCACGCCGAGACAGGCGGCAAGTCCCGCAATAAAGGAAATGAGCATGGTTTTCGGCATTTTGTTGAAATGGTCGAACCGCAGATCATCCAGCAGACGGATGATGATGCCGACAATTGCGGCTGTGATGCCGTCACGCAGCGTTCCGCCAAAGAAGATCGCAAAGCTTCCCGAAGCCAGCGCCGAGCCGAGCAACGGTATCAGACGGGGATAGGCGCGGGTCTTTTTGATCGTGCGGATGCGTTCATCCGCCTCCTTGATGGAAGGCTTGTTTTCGCAAATTTCGCGGGAGAGGGCGTTGTAGCGCTCCATGCGGGAAAGATCGTTGGTGTAGTCAAAAATGCGGCGGGATTGGGTGGAGTGACTGCCGTCCGGCATATAAACGGCGGCAAGAATGAGGGAATGAATGGTGAAAACATCAATGTGCGCGGCACCGTAGGTACGGCAGATCTTTTCGATCGCCACTTCTACGCGATGGACATCTGTGCCGCAGAGCAGCAGTCCTTCTCCGATGTCCAGCGCAATGCGAAGGATGTTATCCGCATCGCTGTCCGTGTAGGGCGTCAGTTTTGGAAGATTGTTCGTCAATATATGCTCCTATCAGCAGATCCGCAGCGAAACAGGCTGTCGGAAGTTGGTTTTTGGGGGAAAAGCGAGAGGGTATCTTCGGAAGAAAAGCCTGTCTGCGAGATGCTTGAAATTTCCCATTGGATATAGTATTTACCATGATAAGTGCCTTTAGTATAGCATAAAAGCCCCTGTTTGTCAAGCCGAATGCCGCATGCTTTGCGCGTGAGCTTTTTTGAAAAATTTCCCTAAAGCACTTGACAAACAAAAAATACTGTGCTATAATGAAGCGGTAAACAAAAGCTATGACCGAGAAACGGCTTTGCCGTGACGGTATGACGTGACCACAGAGAGCTGCCGGTTGGTGAGAGGCGCGGTTAGACGAATATCGGAATTACTTCTTGAGAGCTGCGGCCCGAACGGATTCTTCCAAGTAGGCACCGCCGGAACGCTTCCGTTATAAGGCGAGTGGTATGATGGTGCCGCTTTTATGGTATGTGACACCTTCGGTACGACATGAGACTTTGGCTGTGAAGCCATGGTGAACTGAGGTGGTAACACGGGTTTTCTCGTCCTCTGTAAGAAATTACGGAAGGACGTTTTTTGTTGAGAATGCTCCTTCTGATATCAAGAAAGGAGCTTTTTTTATGCTTGCAAAAATCTTAATGATCGCCGTATTTTTCACGATCACCATCGGTATCGGCATATTCTGCCGCAAAAAAGCCACCGACGTCAACGGCTTCGTTCTCGGCGGACGGGAGGTTGGACCTTGGTTCACCGCCTTCGCTTACGGCACATCCTACTTCTCCGCAGTCATTTTTGTTGGCTACGCGGGGCAATTCGGCTGGAAATACGGCATGTCTGCCACATGGATCGGCATCGGCAATGCGCTGATCGGCAGCCTGCTCGCTTGGGTCATCCTCGGCAGACGCACCCGTGTCATGAGCCATCATCTCGGCACGAAAACCATGCCCGAATTTTTTGAAAAACGCTATGGCTCCACCGCGCTCAAGTTAGCGGCGGCCGTCATCACCTTTGTTTTTCTGATCCCGTATACCGCATCCGTTTACAACGGTTTGTCCAGACTGTTCGGCATGGCGTTCAACATCCCCTACGAAGCTTGCGTCATCGTTATGGCGGCGCTGACAGGCGTTTATGTCATCCTCGGCGGCTATATGGCGACGGCGATGAATGACTTTGTGCAGGGCATTATCATGCTGGTGGGCATTGTGGCGGTTATCGGTGCCGTGTTGTCCGGACAGGGCGGCTTCACCGAAGCGGTCATCGCGATGTCGAAGATTCCAAGCGAGATTGCCGGAACCGAGGGCATGCAGGGCGCATATACAGCTATGTTTGGCCCCGATCCGCTCAATTTGCTTGGTGTCATCATTCTGACCTCGCTGGGTACATGGGGTTTGCCGCAGATGGTTCACAAATTCTATGCCATCAAATCGGAAAATGCTATCTCCAAGGGAACCATTATTTCCACGCTGTTTGCCATCGTTGTTGCGGGCGGCTGTTACTTCCTCGGCGGATTTGGCAGACTGTTCGGCATTGATACCAATGCCTCCGGCGCGCTCATCTTTGACTCGGTCATTCCCAATATGCTGAAATCGCTTCCCGATGTTCTGATCGGTTTGGTCATCGTGCTGGTGTTATCCGCATCCATGTCCACGCTGTCCTCGCTGGTGCTGACCTCCAGCTCCACCATTACGCTGGACCTCATCAAAGGACATGTGGTCAAAAACATGAATGAAAAGAAACAGCTTCTCTGCATCCGCATTTTCCTTGTAGTGTTCATTGTGCTTTCCACGGTCATCGCTATTTTCCAGTACCGCTCTGCGAGCACATTCATTGCACAGCTGATGGGCATTTCTTGGGGCGCGCTGGCAGGCGCATTCCTTGCGCCCTTTATGTACGGTCTCTACAGCAAACGTGTTACCGTGGCATCCGTTTGGGTCAGCTTTGCCATTGGTGTGGGTCTGACCGTATCCAATATGTTCATTGGATTTATCGCATCGCCCATCAATGCGGGTGCGATCGCCATGATCGCGGGTCTGGTTGCCGTTCCGATCGTCAGCCTGATCACGCCCAAATCAAAGAAGATCGACATCGACGCCATTTTCTCCTGCTACGAAAAGGAAGTTCTCGTACGGAAGAAAATTGCCATCGGCGAAAACGACGACGCACAGTCCTAAGTGTATCGCATAATAAAAATTCCGCCCGACAGGGCGGAATTTTTATTTCTTTTTTCGTAAGAAGGACAGCTTGGTTTCGGAAATGATCACCGCCGCAAAAATCAGCGTAAAGCCGACAAGCATGCGAGGGGAGATCGTTTCCGCACCGAGTGCCACCGAAAAGGCAACACCGAATACCGATTCCAGCGACAGGATGATGGATGCGGTGGAGGGATCGGTATGCTTCTGTCCGAAATTTTGGAGCGTGAGGGCGATGGTGGTGCAGAACACCGCCAGATATGCCGCGCCGAGGATCATGGACGGTGTCGGCGTGATGGAGGCATATGAACCGCTTTCGGTGGTGAGAGACAAAATGGTTGCCAAAATGCCGCTGGTAGCAAATTGCACCAGCGTCAGCAGCATAGCATCCCGCTTGTCAGAGAATTTCGATACCGCAATGATATGTAAAGCGTAGAACACACCGCCAAGCAGGGTCAAAAGATCGCCCACTCCGATGGTAAGATCCGCGGTCAGCGATACAAGTCCAATGCCGATGATACACAAAAATGCCGCTAGCAGATTGAAGCGGTCGGGGCGGATCTTCGAAAATCCCCATGCCATAAACGGCACGATGACACAGTATACCGCCGTCAGAAAGGCGTTTTTTCCCGGAGTGTTTTCGGGAAAGCTGATGCCAAAGGTCTGAAACATATACGCCGAAAACAGAAGCACGCCGAGGATGCCGCCGCGCAGTATGTAATCTCGACTCAAATTTTTGAGACGTTTATGAAAGACAACGGCGAGAAGCACAGTAGCGGAGAGAAAGCGAACAGAAAGCAGAGTATTGGTGGGAAGAACGTTCACAATGTCATCCACAATAATGAAGGAGCTTCCCCAAATGAGCGTTGCCAACAGCAGCGCAAGTTTGGCAAACATGCCGAGATTTTTCTTTTGCATAATGGTTTCCTATCAAAACATAGTTTAGCCGTGGACGGTAACATCCACGGCTTTTTGATTCAAAAATTACAGATTGGCTTCCACATACTCAACGATGTCGCGAACCGTTTTGAGATTGGGAATTTCTTCATCGGGAACGGTGACACCGCAGTTTTCTTCGACAGCCATCAGCATTTCCACAATGTCCAAGGAATCTGCGCCCAGATCCTCCATAATGTTGGTGCTTTCCGAGATGCTTTCTGCATCAATATCAAGCTGTGCGGCGATAATGTTAGCAACTTTTTCAAACATGGGTATTCCTCCAAAAATAATTGTTGTTCGATTGAATGTTTTTGATGAGTGTCTTACTCGATGATCTTATACTGTCCCATCTTTCGGAACTTCTCGTATCTCTCATTATATAGCAAATCTTCGGATTTTTCAAGTAGGTCAGATAAATTTTTCAAAATATTTACTTTTACGCTTTCTGCCGTTTCTTTGTGATGCAAGTGCGCCCCTTCGCTTGGCTCCTCCACGATGCCGTCAATGATGCCAAGCGCAAGCAATTCCCGTGCGCTCATACGCAGAGCCTCCGCCGCATCCTCTGTGCGAGAGGGATCCTTCCAAAGAAGGCTGGCAAAGCCGCGGGGGGAGATCACCGAATAGGTGGCGTTTTCAAGCATCAGCACGCGATTGGCGCAGGCGATGCCCAGCGCGCCTCCGGAACCGCCCTCACCGATGATCACGCTGATGATCGGCACCCGCAGTCCCATCATGTCCCTTAGATTCAAGGCGATCGCTTGCCCTTGCCCGCGCTCCTCCGAGGAAACGCCGGGATCTGCGCCGGGGGTATCCACAAAGGTGATAATGGGGCGGTGGAATTTTTCTGCCGCCTTCATTTGGCGTAGGGCCTTTCGGTAGCCCTCGGGATGCGCCATGCCGAAGTTGGAAGCAATATTCTCCGCCGTGGTATGACCTTTGACATGACCGATAACGGTCACGGGAATGCCATTCAGCCGCGCGATGGCGGTATAAATGGCGGGATCATCACCAAATTGTCTGTCGCCGTGCAGTTCAAATACATCTTTGAATATAAGACTTGCATAATCCCGCACACTCGGACGGTCTTTATGTCTGGAGAGCGTGAATTTGTCAAATGCGCTCGATTTATGACTCATGGATCGTTCCTCCCTTCGATAAGCCGATGATACGGGCGATCGTCACAGGCAGCGCGTCGCGGGGAACAATGCTGTCCACAAAGCCGTGCTCAAGTTGAAATTCCGCCGATTGAAAGTCATCGGGCAATTTTTTGCCGATGGTGCCTTCGATCACGCGCCGTCCCGCAAAGCCGATCAGAGCTTTCGGCTCGGCAAGGATGACATCTCCCAGCATGGCAAAGCTTGCCTCGACACCGCCTGTCGTGGGATCACACAGCACCGTGATATACAAAAGCCCTGCGCTGTGATGCAGTCCTACCGCCGCGCTTACCTTTGCCATCTGCATCAGAGAAAGCGTGCCCTCGTGCATGCGTGCGCCGCCCGATGCGGTGAAGATCACCACGGGAAGCCGTTCTTTGGTTGCGTCCTCAAATAAGCGCGTCAGTTTTTCGCCCATGGCGCTGCCCATGGATGCCATCATGAATGCGGGATCCATGACCGCAAGCATGCAGGCTTCGCCTTTGATGCGGCACCGTCCGGTGACGACCGCATCGTTCAGACCGGTTTGCGCACGCAGTCGTGCGATCTTTTCATCGTAGCCCTCAAAGCCTAACGGATTGTCGGAGGTGATCTCGCGGTATAACTCGGTGAAGGAGCCTTCGTCGCAGGTCATGGCAATGCGATCCTTTGCGGAAAGTCTCGCCGAGGCGCCGCAGTAACGGCACACGGAAAGTGCGGCGATGAATTCGTCCATGGGGATGCTTTTTTTGCATGCGGGACAGACATGCTGTTCCTCGATCTCCGCCGAAGCCTCCGATTTGTCAAGCCGTTTGAGCACATCGGGAACCGTGATATACTGTGCTTTTTTGAACAGATCCTTTAACAATTAGTCACTCTCCCCTCGAAGAAGCGCCGGAATGTCGGCGTTGTCAAGAAATGTACCGGTATAATTTCCTTCAATAAACGCCCTGCAGCCCGTCAACGCCATTTGAAAATCCACGTTGCTATCGATGCCTTCGATGATGAATTCCGCCAATGCGCGGCGCATGCGCGTGATGGCTTCGGCACGGCTTCTGCCGCTGACGATCAGCTTGGCGATCATGGAATCGTAATACGGCGGCACCGTATAACCTTGATAAACGGCGGCATCCAATCGCACGCCAAGTCCGCCGGGAACATTGAATTCGGTGATCCTTCCGGCGCAGGGTGCGAAGCTTTTCGATGGATTCTCCGCGTTGATACGGCATTCGATGATATGCCCGTGGGGGCGGATATCTACCTGCGTATAGAGAAGCGGCTGTCCCGCCGCAATGACGATCTGTGCCGACACAAGATCAATGCCCGTCAGCTCCTCGGTTACGGGATGCTCCACCTGAATGCGGGCGTTCATCTCCATGAAGTAGAAATTGCGGTCAGCATCCACCAGATATTCCACGGTGCCTGCACCAAAGTAGCCTGCGGCTTTTGCCGCCGCGATGGCTGCCGCGCCCATTTTTTCCCGAAGCTCGGGTGTGAGAAAAGCGGAGGGCGTTTCCTCCAGCACCTTCTGATGCCGCCGCTGCATGGAACAGTCTCGCTCAAAGAGGTGGATGGTATTGCCCGCCTTATCTGCCAAGATCTGAAACTCGATATGGCGCGGATCGCTGATGAATTTCTCGATATAAACGCCGTCGTCGCCAAAATTTGCCTTCGCTTCGCTTCGCGAATTTTCAAAGGCGCGGCGCAGACCTTCCTTTTCGCTGACCATACGGATTCCCTTGCCGCCGCCGCCGCTTGCGGCTTTGATCATGACGGGATAGCCGATCTGCTCCGCAATGGCTTCTGCCTCAGAGAGAGAGGTCACAAGTCCCTCTGATCCCGGGACGATGGGAACGCCGACTGCCGCCACCGTCCGTCTTGCGGCGGCCTTGTCTCCCATCAGCGCGATGGTGGCGGAGGAGGGACCGATGAATTCGATGCCGTTTTGCTCGCAAAGCTTTGCAAAAGCGGCATTTTCCGAAAGAAAGCCGTAGCCGGGGTGAATGGCATCTGCGTCCACCGCTTTGGCGGCGGTGAGAATGGCATTCATATTCAGATAGCTGTCCTTGGAATAGGCGGCACCGATGCAGACGCTTTCGTCCGCGATCAGCGTATGAAGCGATTCGCGGTCAGCCTCAGAATATACCGCAACGCTGATGATGCCCATGTCGCGGCAGGCGCGGATGATGCGTACCGCAATTTCGCCACGGTTGGCAATTAAAATTTTTCTGAACATGGCAATCTCCGCTTATTGAACCATGCACTTGATGTCGGCAGTGCAACACACTTCGCCGTTCACCGAGGCTGTGCCTGCGGCGAGTGCCATGCCGAAGCGAAATTTTATAAGCTCGCATCGAAGCTCCAAGGTTTCGCCGGGAAGCACTCTGCGCTTCCATTTTACATTGTCCGCTCCTGCGAAATAGGCGATCTTTCCTTGATTTTCGGGCATGCCGAGGATGACGGTCGCGCCGCATTGTGCGATGGATTCCAACATCAAAACGCCGGGAAGCACGGGAGTCTTCGGAAAATGTCCCGCGAAAAATGCTTCCTCGCCCGTTAAATGCCATCTGCCGACCGCAAATTTCCCCGCTTCGTACTCTGTGATCTCATCAATGAGCAAGAACGGCTCGCGGTGGGGGATGATTTTCTTGATCTGATTTTTATTGAACGTCATAGGTATGACCATGGCTTTCGCCGCGCGAAAGCTGCCTTTCTGTCCCCTTGGGGACGTGAAGTTGTGATTTCAAGCTTTATTTCTACGCCTTCAGCTCGATCAACGGTTGACCGAATTCCACCATTTTGCCGTTTTCAAAGAGGATCTCGGATACCACGCCGTCGCGATCGGATTCGATTTCGTTCATGACCTTCATCGCCTCAATGATGCAGATAATGTCGCCCTTTTTCACCGTCTGTCCCACCTTCACAAAGGGGGGGGCTTCGGGGGAAGGCGCAGCAAAGGCGATGCCTAACAGAGGCGCGTTGACAGTCTGTATCGGCGATGTCGCAGGGGAAGCTTCCTTTATCGGTTCACTTGGCATCTCCTTTGCAGGCGCAGGGGAAGCAGATCGCACTGCCGAAGGCACTGCATCCTGCCCTGTGCCGCAAAATGCGCCGCGCTTGTCAAGGCAAAGGCGCACATCTCCGATGGTCACATCCAAATGCTCGGTGTGACTTTCGTCCAACTTGTCGATCAGCCGTCCGATCATTGCTTCGATCTCGCTTGTGTTGTTAAAATAATTCATGGCTTACTCCTCGTATTTCTTGAATAGCAGGGATGCGTTGGTTCCGCCAAAGCCCAGCGAATTGGACAGCGCGTATGTCATCTCGCGCGGTTTTGCCTGCAGGGGTGTGTAGTCGAGATCCAGCATGGGATCTGCTTCGCGCAGATTGGCTGTGGGCGGGATCATGCCGCTATTTAGCGCCATGACGGTGATGATGGCTTCCGCCGCGCCTGCTGCACCGAGCAAATGTCCCGTTACGCCCTTGGTAGAGGAGATCGCCACCCGATACGCCGCTTCACCCAGCACATTTTTGATTGCCAGCGTTTCGGAAGCATCGTTGTGGGCGGTTCCTGTGCCGTGGGCATTGATATAGTCCACCTGCTCCGGCGTAATGCCGCCTTCGCGAATGGCGGAGCCCATGGCAAGCGTTGCGCCGGATGCTTCCGGATCGGGAGCGGTGATGTGATAGGCATCTCCGTGGGAGCCGTATCCTACGATCTCGCCGCAAATTTTTGCGCCGCGTGCTTTTGCGTGATCATAGCTTTCCAGAACGAGCGCCGCGCCGCCCTCGCCCATGGTAGAGCCGCTTCTGCGCTTATCAAAGGGAAGGGAACAGGTGTCGGGGGTGGTGCCGTGGGTAAGTGCAGTCATGTTGGCAAAGCCTGCCACGGCAAGGGGCGTAACGGTCGCCTCTGCGCCGCCTGCGATGACCACGTCTCCGTATCCGTCCTTGATGTGGCGGAATGCTTCGCCGATGGCGGTGGCGCCCGATGCACAGGCGGTGACGGTGGCATAGCAGGTCCCCTTGAAGCCAAACTTCATGGAGATCTGTCCGCAGGCGATGTTGGAGATCATCATGGGAATGAAGAGGGGCGAAACGCGTGCCGCGCCCTTTTCTGTCAGCTTGGTATGCTCCTCTTCAAAGGTACGCATGCCGCCGATGCCGCTGCCGAAAATAACGCCGCAGCGTGTCAGATCTATGGATCCCTTATCAAGCCCCGCCATCTCATATGCCTGCCCTGCGGCAGCCATGGCAAATTGGCAATAACGATCCATGCGCTTGGCAGACTTGGCATCTATACCAAAGGCTGTGGGATCAAAATCCTTCACCTCGCAGGCGAAGCGACATTTGCTTTCGCTTGCATCAAACGTGGTGATTTCCGAGACGGTGCTCTCGCCCGTCAAAACGCGGGCAAACAGCTCGTCGGGATCCTTTCCGGCGGGTGTCACAGCGCCCATGCCGGTAATAACTACTCGCATATTGGTTCCTCCGTAATATGTCGATTCCTAAAATATTCCGTGGATTTATGTTGTAATTACAACAAGTTGCTTTGATTTAAAGCGACAGAGCACCGTCCACACACAGCGTCTGCGCTGTGATATAGGAGGCGTCCTCGCCTGCTAAAAAAAGTGCCGCGCTTGCAATGTCCTCGGGCTTTCCCGTACGGTGGAGTGCAATGCGCTCGCAGATGGCTTTTCTCGCTTCGTCACTCATGGCATCGGTCATATCCGTTTCGATATAGCCGGGTGCGATGGCGTTGACGGTGATTCCGCGGGAGCCGATTTCCTTGGCGAGCGATTTTGTGAAGCCGATGATGGCTGCCTTGGATGCGGCATAATTGGTTTGTCCCGCATTTCCCGCAATGCCCACTACCGAGGAAATGTTGATGATGCGTCCCTCGCGTGCCTTCATCATAACGGGAACCACGCATTTTGACATGTTAAAAACGGATTTTAGATTGCAGTCCATCACGTTGTCAAACTGCTCCTCGCTCATGCGCATGAGAAGTCCGTCCCTTGTAATGCCTGCGTTGTTGATGAGTGCATAGATGCCGCCGAAGCGTTGGATCACCGCGTCCGTCATTGCTTTGCATGCCGACATTTGCGAGACATCCGCGCGGAACAATTCAACCTCGGCGCCGTTCTTTGCGGCGGCGCGGACAGCCTCCAATGCGGCGAGCTGTGTGCCGTTGTCCGAACGATAGTTGAGTGCCACATGATAGCCCTTTGCGGCAAAGCCCTTGGCGATGGCAAGGCCAATGCCCTTTGCGGCTCCTGTGACGATGACTGTTTTATTTTGCATGGAAAAGTTCCTGTCCTTCGCAAAAACGAAGGCTTTCTTATCTCAAATTTTTGATGCGATCGTTTCGCTTTTTACCATTCCACGATGGCGACACCATAAGTGAGTCCCGAGCCGAAGCCTGCGATCGCCAGCTTGTCGCCTGTGTGAAGCTTTCCCTCGCGGTTTAGCTCATCGAGCAAGATCGGAATGCTTGCACTTGAGGTGTTTCCGAGGCGCTCCATATTCATGGGTGCCTTTTCGGGGGCGATGCCGAGACGTTCCACCGCCGATGCGATGATTCGTGCGTTTGCCTGATGCAGAATAAGATAGCGTAGTGCATCCGCATCCAGATCGGCGGCACGAAGTGCCTCCTCCACCGCTTCGGGAACGGCTTTGACCGCAAAGCGGTAAACCGCTCTTCCATCCATGATAAGTGCGGGCTTGACGGGACTGTCACAGCATGCAACGGTGCCGTCTTCTTTTGCAATGACGGGGGAAAGTGCTTCTGCCCGGATGGCATCTGCACCCGTTCCATCGGTTTTGATGAAGCTGGACAGCAGGCCTCCCTCGGTATCTGCGCGAACGATGACTGCGCCTGCGCCGTCTCCGAATAAAATACAGGAGGAACGGTCGGTGTAATCGGTGATACGGGAGAGATTTTCCGAACAGACGATCAGCACGTTGCTTATTTGCCTTGTGCCGGGGCGTTCTGCCGATATAAAGGCGGAAGCGGTCTCCAGCGCATAGACAAAGCCCGAGCATCCTGCGTTGATATCAAAGGCGAAGGCACCTGATGCACCGATGTCCGCCTGAACGTAGCAGGCAAGGGAGGGGGTGAAGCTGTCGTTGGTCACGGTGGAAACGATCACCAGATCAAGCGCCTCCGCAGAAAGCTTTGCGGCTTCCAATGCCCGTTTTGCGGCAATGACTGCCATTTCCCGATTGGAAAGCTCGGTGTTGATACGCCGCTCGGCAATGCCCGTCCGTTCACGGATCCACGCATCGTTGGTATCCACCATGCGCGAGAGCGCATCGTTGGTCAACCGAAACGTTGGGAGATATGAGCCGGTCGCCACAATGCGTGCGCGACGGCTGTTTTTTGTGTTCATTCTGACTTCCTTTCGTTATAAAATATCAATTTTCATGATCGTTGCCTCTTGTCGGGGCAAGTCGCAAAAATCGACTGAAAGATTTCTCTTTCAGGTAAATATTTTACCATTCAAATTAGGATGGAGTATTGACGGATTGTAAATTAATTATAGCGATATCTTATCTTTTTTTCGCAGAAGATTTCCGTTAGCACCGCAGGCACGCTATTGACAAAAACGGTGCAATCGTGTATAATGAATAAAAAAAGGGGGTGAAGCGCATGCAGTATGATGGCTCCAGCGTGATGGCGATATTTGAAGCGATCGCATCCGATTTAGAGATCACACGGGCGGAAATTTCTCAAAAAACGGGATTCAGCCAAGTGACCGTTGGCAAGGCGGTGGATCTGTTAGATGCATGTGGCTTGATCTCCCAATACAAAAAAGAGCGGGCGACGGTGGGACGCAAAACGAGCGTATGCCGTCTGAATAACCGATACAGCTTGCTGATTTTGGATTTTGATGCAAAGCTCATCCGCATGACCGATCCGGCGCTGAATATCACAGCGGAGCTTGCTATGGAGAATCCGCAGGATGCGCTCATACAGGCATTTGGCTGTTTGGCGGAGACGGATACGGAGCTGATGGGTATCGGATGCGTGATACCAGACGGCGGAACGGATGAATATATGCCGATGACACAAAAGATGCTCGACATGCCCATGGAGCTTCTCATGGAGACGAGCAAGGCGGCGGCGCTTGCCAATGCGGCACGCTTTGATGCGAAGGGCTGCGCGGTGTTTTTGCGTGTTGGCGAAACCGTCGGCGGCGCGCTGATGTTTGACGGCAAGCTTTACATAGGAAATGGCGGCGCGGGAGATTTTGCAAAATTGATCCCCTCGCGGGATGCGCTTCAAGGGCAGTTGGATACGATGTGCGCGATTTTAGATCCCACGCTGATACACATCGCCTGTGACGATACGCTTTCTCTGACGGTGCCGAAGGGAACGGAGCTTGTCATAGAGCCGATCGCATTCTGCCGAAGTGCTGCGGACGGCGCGGCAATGCGGCTCAGAGAAGTTTGCATCACAAAAAAATTGGAAGAAATCGGATGAATGAAGGGGAACAAATGCGGTGATACTGTTTCTGCCGCCGTTTCAGACGGCGCACAAACGAATCAACGAAAGAAGGAACCTTTATCATGGAAAACAAGACTCCCAATCTCTCCATTGAATGCACCGTAAAGCAGTGTGAGCATCACTGCGGCGCGGAAAACTACTGCGCGCTCAATTCCGTACGCATCGCAACCCATGAGGCGAATCCCACCGAATGCCAGTGCGTGGACTGCGAATCCTTCAAGCAGCGCCCCGATTGTATGGGCGGCAACTGCCGATAAATGAATAAAAAGCGGACAGCACATTCGGCTGTCCGCATTTTGCTATTTCATTTTCTCCCAATTTCTTTTTGTGTTCCTACTGCCAAACCGGAATTTGGCAGTATTTGTGTATGTCCGCAATATTGTAATATTGCAGAACAACGTCATTGTACCGACATCGGTTGGGGGCGGCGCCTTGACGCCCCGTCCGCCGTTTTGCGGTTATTGAGGGCTGTCGTGTGCGCCGGCCCTACGCTCAATAAAATATAATCGGTTTAATAGTTGACTATCACAATGACTTCATTTTTGCAGTCTCCTTCAAATTCTTATTCCTCCACATTATTTTGATATCTCGGAACAACGAATGATTTCCCATCGGGAGCACAGTCTGGAATTTGGACTTTAATTTTTATCGGAAGCATTGAAAATATCGCCGCATTCGGGGCAGAACTTCGGCGGATTCTTTGGATCCGTCGGCATCCAGCCACACTTGTCGCACTTATAAAGGGGCGCATTCTCCGGTTTCTTCGCACCGCATTCCGAACAGAACTTACCGGCATTTTTCTTGCCGCAGGTGCAGATCCATTCATCTGCAGCAGGCTTCGCCTCCGGCTTCTTTGCGCCGCATTCCGAGCAGAAATTGCCCTTGTTCTTTGCACCGCAGGCGCAAACCCATTCGTTTGCCGCTGTGGGAGGAGGCGTTTGATTGCCCATGGCAAACAGCGCGGCTGCGTTTGCACCGCCTGCGTTCTGTGCCATGCCCATGCCCACAAAGCCGTTCATGGCGCCTGCCTCGTTTGCCGCCGCCGTATTCATCGCGGATACCTGTCCGCCCACAAGATGCGCTCCTGCCAAATTCGGATTGGTGAGCATCGCATTTTCTTCCCATTGGGTGATCTTCTTGCGCTGATCCTCGGGGACGGAGACCGAGTTGAAGCTCATGGAGAATACTTCAAGACCGCGCTTTTCCTTCCATTCGACGGACAATTCTTCACGAAGCGCCCTTACGATGTCGTCGGTATGCGCGGGAATTTCATAATACATGATCCGCTGTGCGGAGATTTTCGCCAGCGCAGGCTGAAGTGCGCTCAAAAGCTCGCTTTTCAGCGTGGCATCAATTTCGGAACGCTCGAAGGTGTCCGATACATTGGCGCACACATTGGTATAGAACAGCATCGGATTGACAATGCGGTAGGAGAACACGCCGTTGCAGCGCAGATCCACAGACAAAGCCATACCAAGCGCTTCATTGAGTATCACGCGGAAGGGAATCGGCGTAGCGGTGCCGAATTTGTTGTCGGAGATCTCCTTGGTGTTAAAATAATAAACACGCTGATCCGCGCCGGTATCGCCGCCGTAGGTGAAGCGTTTGCCGATGGTTTTGAAGGTTTCGATGATGCTTTCACCGAGATTACCGGTGAAAATGGATGGCGCAGTGGAATTGTTGTAGATGAATACGCCGGGTTCCGCGCAGAGCTCAACCACTTTGCCTTGCTCGACGATCATCATGCACTGTCCGTCTGCGACGGAGATTCCCGAACCGTTTGAGATGACGTTATCATGTCCTTTGGTGTTGGACGAACGTCCCGAGACCTGCTTTTGTCCTCTGACGACCAGCGTTTCTTTGTCGATGGCATCGCAGTAGAAGTATTCCTTCCATTGATCCGCAAGCACGCCGCCTGCGGCGCCTATTGCTGCTCTGATAAGTCCCATGTGTGATTCCTCCGTTATGTATTATAATTGAAAGTTTCAAAGTGCAACCATATCTTTATTAGCAGTATACCATAAAAATGTGAATATTGTTCATATATAATGTGAACAATCGGTTCGGATCCATGCAATAAAAAATCGCCCGAGTGTATCTCTCAGGCGACTTTTTGGTTATAATATTTTTTACTTTGTGTAGTTCCAGCCCATTTCAAGCGCCTTGCGGTTCTTTTCGATGAGCGCAGCCTTTGCGGGCGGAATGCCTTCGATCATATGCTCGAGGAATGCTTCGTACTCGAACAGACCGGTCAGCTTGAGCATATAGCCGAGGATGATGACATTTGCCATGCCGGTCAATCCTGCATCGGATGCCATAGCGGTGGCGGGAATGCCCTCCGCCTTGATATCGGTTCTCTTTGTGGTTTCCGCGATCAGCGAGGAATCGTAAATAACAAGTCCTTCTGCCTTGACAGCGGGCTCAAATTTTTCAAAGGAGGGGAGATTCATGGCGATGAGAAGATCGGGAGTCACAACCAGCGGAGAGCCGATTTCCTCATTAGAAATGATGACGGAGCAGTTTGCGGAGCCGCCGCGCATTTCGGGGCCGTAGGAGGGGAGCCAGGAAACCTGAAGCTCACTGTCCATTGCCATCTTGGCAAGCTGCTTGCCTGCAAACAGAATGCCCTGTCCGCCAAAGCCCGCTAAAAGAATATTTGTAGTCATTATGCGTTTTCCTCCTTGGTGGAAGTGGGATTCAGCAGCTTTACATCGGTGTCCTTATAAACGCCCAGCGGATAGAAGGGGATCATATCGGTCTTGAGCCATTCGAGGGACTGCTCGGGAGTCATGCCCCAGTTGGTCGGGCAGGTGGAGAGCACTTCAACGATGGAAAGTCCCTTCTTGTCGAGCTGATTTTGGAAAGCCTTTTTGATGGCAGCC
This sequence comes from Candidatus Flemingiibacterium sp., assembly GCA_045635785.1. Taxonomy (GTDB): domain Bacteria; phylum Bacillota; class Clostridia; order Oscillospirales; family CAG-272; genus Flemingiibacterium. Next base: position 23,426 of record JAZTWJ010000007.1, on the reverse strand, counting down.
TTTGCTTTTTTGATATTGGGAACGGTATTGACCGCCACGCGCTCGGCATAAGCGGTGCCGTCAAGGGTAGCCATCATCTCACAAACGTGGATGGGAGAGCCCTGGATGCGGCGATCGCGTCCGTAGGGAGAGGTGGTGGAAACCTGACCGGGCAATGTGGTGGGCGCCATCTGACCGCCCGTCATGCCGTAGATCGCGTTGTTGATAAAGATGATGGTGATGTTTTCACCGCGTGCGCCGACGTGAACCGTCTCGGCGGTACCGATGGCGGCAAGGTCACCGTCACCCTGGTAGGTGAAGACCACGTTGTCGGGATGGGTGCGCTTTACGCCGGTCGCAAGCGCCGGAGCACGACCGTGCGCCGCCTGAATCATGTCGCACTCAAAGTAATTGTATGCAAATACGGAGCAGCCGACGGGCGCAATGCCGATCGTCTTTCCGCAGATGTCAAGCTCATCCAGAACCTCCGCAACCAGGCGATGCACAATACCGTGGGTGCAGCCGGGGCAATAGTGGAAGGGAACGGGAGAGAGGGATTTCGGTTTATCAAATACTACCATTTTATGTAGAACCTCCTGATTAAAGTGCAGCGGCGATCTTTTCGATTTCCGCGAGAACGTCTGTCGGAGCGGGGATCATGCCGCCGGTGCGTCCAAAGAAGGATACGGGCTTCTTGCAGTCGATGGAAACCTTAACATCGTCCACCATCTGACCCATGTTCAGCTCGCATACAAGGAAATGCTTTGTGCCGTCTGCCAAAGCGGCAAGCTGCTTTTTCGGATAGGGCCAGAGCGTGATGGGGCGGAACAGACCAACCTTGATGCCCTTTGCGCGGGCAGCGGCGATGGCGGTCTTGCAGATACGGGAGGTGATGCCGTAGGAAACGATGACGATGTCTGCATCGTCGCACAGGTACTCCTCGTACTTGACTTCCTTTTCTGCGATGACATCATAGCGCTTGAAGCGTTCCAGAACGGTCTGCTCCAATTCGCTGGGATTGATGTAAAGGGAGTTGATGATATTCTTCTTTCTCTTGCCCTCGGTGCCGTTTGCCGCCCAAGTTTTTTCGGGGATCTCGCGCTTGGAAGCAAGCTCAAAGTCAACCGGCTCCATCATCTGACCGAGTGCGCCGTCTGCAAGGATCATGGCAGGCATGCGGTAGATGTCGGCAAGGTCAAAGGCTTCGCTTGTGAGCTGCGCCATTTCCTGTACGGAGGACGGTGCGAGAACGATAACGTGTTCGTCGCCGTGACCGTTTGCCTTGGTGGACTGATAGTAGTCCTGCTGAGAAGGCTGAATGCCGCCAAGACCGGGGCCACCGCGCTGGATGTTGACAATGACGCAGGGCAGATCACAGCCTACGATGTAAGAGATACCCTCGCTCTTGAGCGCAATTCCGGGAGAGGAGGACGAGGTGAGGCAACGGGAGCCTGCTGCTGCCGCTCCCATGATCATATTGATTGCGGAAACCTCAGATTCCGCCTGCAGGCAGAGACCGCCAACCTTGGGCATACGCTTTGCCATGTATTCGGAAATTTCTGTCTGAGGGGTGATGGGGTAGCCGAAGAAATGCAGACAGCCGCTCTTGATGGCTGCCTCGGCGATCGCCTCGTTGCCCTTCATTAAAACTTTTTTTGCCATGTTTTCTGTCCTCCTTAGTTCTTCTCAACCGTGATGACCACATCGGGGCACATGGTAGCGCACATTGCACATGCAATGCACTTTTCGTTGTCGGTGATGCGCGCGGGATGATAGCCCTTTTTGTTCAGCGCGTCGTGATCCAGGGAGATGATCTTTTTGGGGCAGGCGAGCACACAGAGACCGCAGCCCTTGCAAAGATCCTCGTTAAAGGTTACTTTGTTCATTTTATTCCTCCATGATAAAAATTACGAATAGAGTTGCTTGGTGGCGTTTTGCATGAAGAACATGCCCGCCTTTGGAAGCGTGTTTTGCAAAGATTCATGCGCGCAGGTGCAGATCAGCGGCAGACCGCATTTTTTTGCTACTTCCTCCGCCCAAGGTATCGCGTCCAAAATCACTTCGGCGGTGGTTTCTTCGCCGAGATTGGAGTTATTCACGATTCCCGTGGCGCGCAGTCTTGCCGACCATTCGATCTCGCGCAGGCAAGCCTCCGCATCGCTCGGATCCTCGGTCAGCGGGCGATACATGCTTGCCACATAGAGCATATCGTATGCGCCGTCGGTGAAAAAGCGGTTGTACATACCCAGCGCCACAGCGCCGTTATCGCCGCCCACATCGAGAATGGTGTAGCGGTCCGGCTCGCGCTTTGCACTTTCAAAGGCGCCGAGCACGGTCGGCGGCAGGGAAGGGATGTCCACATTGGTGTTGGCAAAATCGGGGACGATGCACTTTACGCCGAGCGCTTCCAGCTCCGCCTTGTTATCGGCGGCACGGAAGTAGGGATTGACGATGTCAAGATCCACCAGCGTTACGGGATGTCCTTCGCTTGCCAGCTTTTTTGCCAGATTCACGGAAAAATTCGTTTTTCCGGAACCGAAGTGTCCGGCGACAACGATGAGTTTTTTCAGACTTGTCAGCATGATTCCTCACTTGGAAGCTTTTTGAAAAAAATTCGAAAGAATACGTCGCGATTCGACATTTTTCAGATAAAAAAAGAATCGTACATAATATTATAACATATAACGATGTAAAATAAAAGAACATTTTTTGAAATTTCTTCATCTTTTTTTATCGTCGTATTGTACAATATTTACAGTGGGCATCCTACATAAATTTATGAAGCAAAATTTTACGGAAATGTTTGCAATGTTCATGATTTTATGATAGAATATATATAGGGCACCGAAATCGGTGCAGAGAGATCAATGATAAGCAGGGGGGAACGGATCGGATGGAACCTATCAATCGTGCTTTTTCTACGATTTGGAATACTATTTCCGACATTGGAATTGTTGACATCATCGACATCGCAATCGTGGCATTTGTCTTTTACTATGCGTATAAATTTATCAGAGAACGACGTGCGGGCAGGCTGGCGATCGGTATTCTGATCCTTCTTGCGGTGATGCTTTTCAGCGAAATTTTTGAAATGCACGCCATTCGCTTTATTTTGCAAAATGTGTTTCAGGTGGGCATCATTGCGCTCATTATCGTTTTTCAGCCGGAGCTTCGATCCGCCCTCGAAAAGGTGGGCGCAGAGCCGTTTCGTTCCCTGCGCAGCATCGGTGAGGTGAAGGTAAGATCCAACGCACAGACCATGGCGATGATCAGTGAGATCTCGCAGGCAGTCTGCGATATGGCGCAGGATAAGACCGGCGCGCTGATCGTCATTGAACGCAGTACAAAGCTGGGCGATATCATCAAGAGCGGCACCGTTGTCAATTCCAATGTAAGTGCCTTTTTGATCCGTAATATTTTCTTCAACAAAGCGCCGCTGCATGACGGTGCCATCATCATCAAGGACGGCCGCATCTGGTCGGCGGGATGCTTTCTTCCGCTGTCCACCAACGATGATATCATCCGAGATTTGGGCACCCGTCATCGCGCAGCCATCGGCATGAGCGAAAACAGCGACGCGGTGATCGTTGTCGTATCCGAGGAGACGGGCAACATTTCCGTCGCTTTGGAAGGTCAGCTGAAGCGCAACTACACCTACAATACGCTTCGCTTGGAGCTTGAGAAGCTCCTGATCACCGAGGAAGCGCCTGCCTCTGCCAAGGCCGCATCCCGCAAGCGCAGAAAAAAGGCTGACAAGTCCGAAGAAGTCTCAAGTGAGGCATCGGACAAGTCCGCAGAATAGATATTCACGCCTGATGCAATCATCATAACAGGAAAGGAATGCTCACATGCCATCCATGAAAAATCGGACAGACGCTTCCGGCGAGTATGAGCGTCACGTTGCCGAAAACAGCGGCGATTATCAGGTAAAAATGAATAAGCAGCACAATCTCATCGCAAAGATCATGTGTGTTCTGGCGGCGGTGATTTTGTGGTTCTATGTGGTTGGAACGGATACGAACATTGACGAAATGGTTGTTTCCGATGTGGCGGTGGCGATTCGAGGTCTCGATCGCATTGAGGAGACACTTGGACTGTCCGTCATCAGCGGATATGACTGCATGGTGGATGTTACCCTCAAGGGCTCCAAATCCGCGCTCAACCGCGTCGATGTGGAGAGCGTGGCGGCGTATGTGGATGCTTCTACCATCACCGAAGCGGGCGAATATACGCTGGAGGTCTACACCACTCTTCCGAACGGTGTAACCCTTGGCGGTCAGTCGGTGAATTATATCAGCATCTATGTGGACCAACGTACAACGATCAGTGTTCCCGTTGTTGTGGAGCCATCCTTTACCATTGAATCTGCCTATACCCTCGGAACGCCCGAGCCGTCTATCGAGCGAATCAACGTCAGCGGTCCCGCGGAGGAGCTGGCGAAGATCGCCGGTGCCAAGGTTTCGTTGGATCTCGGCCGCGTTACCAAAACGCTGACTGCCACAGGAAAGCCTGTGCTGGTGGATCAGAACGGCGCGCCCATCACCAATCCCTATGTGCGGATGCAGAACTCGGAGATCTCCGTGCGTATTCCCGTCTACACCTATAAGGAGATCGCGTTGATCGCGGATTACAAATACGGCTATTACAACGATTCCAACGTGACGGTGAAAATCACGCCCGCGTCTATCACGGTAAAGGGCGATCCGGACGATCTGGAAAAGCTCGACAAGCTGGTGGTGCTTCAGCTGGATGAAAAGAAGATTATCGACGATACCACGCTTTCGGCGACCATCATGCTGCCCGAGGATGTGGAAAATATCGGCAACATTCGCACAGCGGACGTCTCGATTACGCACAAGAATACCGAAACCCGCGAGATCGTGGTTTCCAATATCACCGTCAGCAATCCGAACGGTCTTTACTATACGCTGGAATCCGAGTATCTGAATGTGACCTTCCGCGGTCCACGATCGCTGGTGTCCCTTCTGAACCGCAGTAATGTGACGGCATCCATCGACCTCGGCTATCTCAACAATGCTTTCGGGACAGTATCCGTGCCCGTGACCATCTCCGTTGCCGACGTTTTGTCCGGCAGTGTCTATGAGATCGGCGAGTATAAAATGAATGTGTCGATCGAATGAAGCAAATTTTAGTCAAAAACATAAAACTGCCGCTGACTACCTCTATGGAGGACAGCTTTGAAGCGGCTAAGAAAAAATTAAAGCTCACCGACTCGGAATTTATTTCCGCCGCGCTGCACAAGCGCTCCATTGATGCGAGAAAGCGGGGCGGAGAACCCTGCTTTGTCTGCTCTGTCAGCGTTTGCTGTGAGATCTCATCGGCGAAGGCGAGGGCATTAGCCTCGCTGGACAACGTGGAATTTGTGGAGCGTGAGCCGCTTGATGTAGCATATGGCAATAAGCCGATGACCGCCAGACCGCTTGTTGTAGGCTTTGGGCCCGCGGGGATGTTTGCAGCGCTTCTGCTTGCGGAGCATGGCTATGCACCGATTGTCATTGAGCGCGGCGCCGACATCGCATCGAGGCAGAAGGCGGTGGCGGAATTTATTGCCACGGGACGCTTGGATGTGGACACCAATATTCAGTTTGGTGCGGGCGGTGCGGGAACCTTCTCCGACGGAAAGCTTGTCACGCGCATCAGCGATCCGCTCTGCACCTATGTGCTGGAACGGTTTGTCGCATTCGGGGCGCCCGAAGAAATTCTCTGGCTGGCAAAGCCTCATGTGGGCACCGATCGCCTGCTTGGCATCGTGGAAGGCATTGCGGCGCGCATCACCGCTTTGGGCGGTGAAATTTGCTACCATACGAAGCTTTCCGACCTTACCGTGAAAAGCGGAAGGGTGAGCGAGGCGGAAATCTGCTGCAAAGGCATATCCGAGCGTATAGAAGTCAGCGCGCTCATTCTTGCCGTGGGACACAGTGCCAGAGATACCTATGATATGCTTGCAAAAAACGGCTTCACGCTGCTTCCAAAGCCCTTTTCCGTTGGCGTGCGAGCAGAGCATCTGCAAAGCGATATTGACACGGCTTTATACGGAAAATATGCGGAACTGTGCGACGGATCGGGCAAACGGATCCTGCCGCCCGGCGAATATGCGCTGTCTATGCGTGAAAAGCAGGCAGGGCTTGCCGCCGATTCTGCCAGAGGCGTTTACAGCTTTTGCATGTGTCCCGGAGGCGAGGTCATGGCATCCGCCAGCGAGGACGGTGGTGTTGTCACCAATGGCATGAGCCGTTATGCACGCGATGGACGCAATGCAAACGCCGCTATCGCGGTCAGCGTTTTCCCCGAGGATACGGGCGGAGGCTGGCGCGACGGCGTGGAATTTCAGCGCAGATTGGAGCAGTCGGCATTCCGTGCCGCCGACAGAGGCGCCCATGATTTCCGCGCGCCCTGTGAGACGCTCGGCGATTTTCTTGACGAAAAAACGGCGCATTTTACCGCGCCCTCCCGTGTGATCCCCACCTATCGCGGCGGAGAAGTGACCATGTGCGATCTCCATGCGATCCTACCGCCCTTTGTGTGCGGCATGTTAAAACGAGGATTCGCGGATTTCGGGCGAAAGCTGCGCGGCTTTGATGCCCGTGATACGATCTTGACGGGTGTGGAAACGCGCACCTCGGCTCCCGTTCGCATTCCGCGCGGCGAAGCGTTTACCGCTTCCGCGGCGGATAATCTGTATCCGTGCGGCGAAGGCGCGGGCTATGCGGGCGGTATTACCTCCGCAGCCGTGGACGGCATGCGCGCCGCCCTTGCGCTCATGCGTGAATATGCACCGAAAAATTGAAAGAGATCCTCTCCGACGGTCTGACCGAAGGAGAGGATTTTTGATGCTCAAAAAGCGACCATTCGCAAGCAAAAGCAAGATTTTTTGCCGAATTTGGTGAAAATTCGGGGAATTTCCGTGTAAATTTGGATAAATCAAAAAAATTCGGGAATTTTTCAAGTTTTTTTGCAAAAACTATTGATTTTTTCTTTCATCAATGATACAATATTGCTGTTATCTTCTTGCAAGGAGATAACACGTATATTCCACAACACTGACGATTTGTTTTACCATCTCTTTGCGGTCCTCTGACGCCGCATTTGTCAGACCATTGGTTTGGGGTGTTTTTTTTCGTCAGACACTATTTTAGAAAAGGAGCAATCAGAACAAAAAATGGACAAAAACAAAATTATCGAGCTGAAAAACATCACCATGGAGTACGAAGGCGAGCAGGTATTGAAGGGCATCAACCTCAATATCCACGACAAAGAATTCGTCACTCTCCTCGGTCCGTCCGGCTGCGGAAAGACGACGACTCTGCGTATCGTCGGAGGCTTCATTACTCCCGATTCCGGTGACGTATTTTTCGGAGGCAAGCGCGTGAACAATGTTCCGCCCTATAAGCGTCCTGTCAATACGGTTTTTCAGAAGTATGCGCTGTTCCCTCATCTCAATGTATTTGAGAATGTCGCCTTCGGTCTGCGCCTGAAAAAGGTGCCCGATGCCGAAATCGCACGACGCGTCGGCGAAATGCTGGAGCTTGTGGATCTGTAGGGCTATGACAAACGCGGTGTGAACCAGCTTTCCGGCGGTCAGCAGCAGCGTATTGCCATTGCCAGAGCATTGATCAACGATCCCAAGGTGCTTCTCCTCGACGAGCCGCTGGGTGCGCTGGACTTAAAGCTGCGTAAAGAAATGCAGATCGAGCTGAAAAAGATTCAGCAGCGTATGGAAATTACGTTTATTTATGTTACACATGACCAAGAGGAGGCGCTCACCATGAGCGACACCGTGGTCGTTATGAAGGATGGAACCATCCAACAGATCGGTTCCCCGCAGGATATTTACAACGAGCCGGTCAATTCCTTTGTTGCAGACTTCATCGGCGAATCGAACATTCTGCCCGGAATCATGCACCGCGATTATCTCGTGGAATTTGCCGGCAACAACTTTGAATGCGTGGACAAAGGCTTCGATCCGATGGAGCCTGTGGATGTGGTCATCCGTCCCGAGGATATCCAGCTTGTTCCCGCCTCGGATGAGGTGCTCAACGGCGTGGTGGAAAACGTTCAGTTCAAGGGTGTGCATTACGAGATCATCGTCAAGGCATACTCCGACACTTGGGTTATTCACTCCACCAAGGCACCAAAGGTGGGCGATGTCGTTGGTATTACGCTGACGCCCGAGGACATTCACATTATGAAAAAGTCTGACGTGAAAAAGGTCAATTACTTCAAAGGCAGCAGCGAGGAGGGCAGCAACATTGAACAGCAGATCTAAATATGCAGCCGTCCCCTATCTTCTGTGGATGATCATCTTTATCATCGTGCCGCTGATGCTGATTGGTGTATTCGCCTTCACGACCACCGTAACCTGCGACATCGATGGCAACCGTCTTTCGGAGGAGGCGCTCGCCGAATACCTCGCCGAATGCGAAGAAAACGAGATGGAGCCGCAGCTCACCGAGCGCACCATCTTTACCATTGCCAATATTCTTGATGTCAGCCAATATTCCACCGTGCTGATCAACTCTGCTTGGTTGGCGCTCATTGCCACCGCCATTTGTCTAATCATCGCCTATCCGTTGGCGTATTTCATTTCTCGTCTGCAGGTGGCAAAGCAAAAGCTCATGCTGATGCTTGTTATGCTTCCCATGTGGATGAACTTTTTGCTTCGTACCTATGCATGGATGACGCTGTTAGAGAGAAACGGACTCATCAACCGCTTCTTCGGTTTGTTTGGTGTCGGTCCCTTTGATATGATCAATACACAGGGCGCCGTTGTGTTGGGCATGATCTATAACTATTTGCCCTTTATGATCCTGCCCCTCTATTCGGTCATGACCAAAATCGACGAGCGCACCATCGAAGCAGCGCAGGATCTCGGCGCAAACGGCAGACAGATCGTCTGGCGCGTCATTGTGCCGCTGTCTATGCCCGGTGTTGCCACCGGCATTACGCAGGTATTTGTACCGTCGGTCTCCACCTTTATTATTTCCCGTATGCTCGGCGGCGGAACCAATATGCTGATCGGTGACCTTATCGACCTGCAGTTCCTCGGAAATTCCTATAACCCCAATCTCGGTGCGGCAATTTCGCTGGTGCTGATGGTATTCATCTTCCTTTGTATGTCGATCACCAACCAGCTTGACAATGAGGATATGGAGGGTGTGCTGTTATGAAAAAACTTACATCCAAGCTCTATATCGTTCTTGTCTTTATCTTTCTCTATGCGCCCATCTTTGTGCTGATCGCGAACTCCTTCAATGCGTCCAAAAGCCGCGCGGTCTGGACGGGCTTCACCTTTGATTGGTACGTCAAGCTGTTTAACAACGAGGTCATTCTCACCTCCCTTGCAAACACGCTGCTGATTGCCGCTATCGCATCGGTGATCTCCACCATCCTCGGCACCTTAGCTGCCATTGGTATTTATAATATGAAGAAGCTCGCTCGCTCCTTCATTATCAATGTGACCTATATTCCGATCATGAACTCGGAAATGGTCACGGGCGTTTCGCTCATGCTTCTGTTTGTGGCACTGCACATTGATCTTGGCTACTTCACGCTGATTTTGTCGCATATCACCTTCTGCGTGCCGTATGTTATTCTCAACGTGCTGCCAAAGCTCAGACAGATGAACCGAAACCTTTACGATGCCGCGCTGGACCTGGGATGCAATCCCGTGCAGGCGTTCAGACACGTCGTCATTCCCGAGATCATGCCCGGTATTATCACCGGATTCCTCATGTCGTTAACTTATAGTATTGATGACTTTATCATCAGCTACTTCACCCACGGTCCCACATCGCAGACGCTGCCGATCACCATCTACTCCATGACGCGCCGCAAGGTTTCGCCGGAGGTGAATGCGCTTTCCGCAATTATCTTTGTGGTGGTACTGTTCATTCTGCTGATCATGAACTTCAACGACATCCGTAAGACGTCTCCGAAGAAAAAGAAGGGAGGCGCAGTATGAAAAAACTCTTAAAGCATGCGCTTTCCCTTGCGCTTGCCGCGCTCACCGCGGCATCGGTGATGATCCCCCTTTCAGCGGAGGAGCTTTCCTATTCGGATAGCGTGGATTGGGACAAATTCCGCGGAAAGAATGTGACCATCAACGTCTACAATTGGGGCGAATACATTGCGGTGGACGATGGTACAGAGGGCTCCTTTGATACCAATCGCGCCTTTGAGGAGCTGACGGGAATCAACGTCAACTACACCAACTTCGCCTCCAATGAGGAGCTGTATGCAAAGCTGAAAAACGGCGGCGCATCCTACGACATCATCATTCCCTCCGACTATATGATCGCTCGTATGATCAATGAGGATATGCTGGAAAAGCTCGATTATTCCAATATTCCCAACTACGAGAAGCTGATCTCCGACGAGTTCAAGCATATGGATTACGACCCGAATGACGAATATTCGGTGCCCTATATGTGGGGCATGGTCGGCATCATCTACAACACCACGCTGGTGGATGAAGAGGATGACATAGCGACTTGGGAGATCCTCTGGAACGAGAAATATGCGGGCGAGATCCTGATGTTCAGCAACTCCCGCGATGCATTCATGGTGGCGGAGAAATATCTCGGCTATTCGATGAATACGACGGACGAAAAAGAGCTTCGCCATGCGGCACTTGCTCTGACGGAGCAAAAGCTGCTGGTTCAGGCTTATGTCATGGATGAAATCTACGACAAGATGATTGGCGGTGAAGCAGCTATTGCGCCCTACTATGCGGGCGATGCGCTGACCATGATCGCCGACAACCCCGATCTTTCCTATGTTGTGCCGAGGGAAGGCACCAACCTGTTTGTGGATGCCATGTGTATACCGAAGGGCGCAAAAAACAAGGAAGCCGCGGAGATGTACATCAATTTTATGTGCGAAACGCTGACGGCGCTGCGCAACTGTGAATACATCGGCTATTCCACCCCGCAGACGGAAGTTACGTCGCTGCTTGATCCGGAGCTGGCGGAGAGTCCCATCGCTTATCCCGATGAAGCCACGCTGAAAAATACGGAGGCGTTCATTGCCCTGCCGGATGCGGCTACCAAGCTGATCGACGAGCTTTGGACAGGTATTCTCACGGCAAATTCCACCGCGCCGTGGACGATCCCCGTGTTCCTGATTGTCTGTTTAGCACTGTCCATTGGCATCAACCTCTATCGTTCGCGCAAGAAAAAGGCGAATAATCTGTAACCCCATCAAAAAAGCGTTCCGCTTCGAAATCCGATGCGGAACGCTTTTTGTTAAACTTTGCCTATAGAAAATATGCGGTTTAATTTCCGTGATAGAGACGATTGATCTGATAGCGCGGCTCGCAGGTGAGATTGACGCCCAGCTTTTTGAAGGTCTTGATGTCGATCTGCGAAAGCATGACCGAGGAATGCACCTCACAGCCCTTCAAACCGTCCAGCTGATCCAGCGCCTTTGCCGCCAGAGGGGAAGTGACGCCGCAAATGGCAAGCACGATCAGCACCTCGTCCGTATGCAGACGCGGATTTTGATTGTGCAGATGATCCACCTTCAGATGCTGTACCGGCTCAATGATGGAGGGGGGGATAAGCTGTGCATCATCGTCGATGCCCGCCAGTTTTTTGAGCGCGTTGAGCAGAAGTGCGGCGGATGCACCGAGCAGCGAGGAGGTCTTTCCCGTAACGATGGTCCCGTCATGCAGTTCGATGGCGGCGGTGGGACCGCCGGTCTCCTCTGAACGCTTTTGTGCCGCGCCGACTACGGGACGGTCGGTTTCGGAAATTGCCGCCTGCTTCATCAGAATATCTAACTTATAAACCGAATCGCTTGTGGTCATGTTTTCCTTTTGATCACAGAGCGCGGTGTAATAGCGACGGATGATCTCCTGCTTGGACGCCTCCGCAACCACGCTTTCATCGGTGATGCAGAAGCCTGCCATATTGACGCCCATATCCGTGGGGGATTTGTAGGGGGAGGATCCGAAGATTCGCTTAAACATGGCATCCACAACGGGAAAGATCTCCACATCGCGGTTGTAGTTGACCGCAGTTTTGCCGTATGCCTCCAGATGGAAGGGGTCGATCATATTGATGTCATTGAGATCCACCGTAGCGGCTTCGTATGCCATATTGAGCGGATGCTTGAGCGGAATATTCCAAATGGGGAAGGTTTCAAATTTTGCATAGCCCGCCTTGATGCCGCGCTTGTTTTCGTGATAAAGCTGCGACAGGCAGGTTGCCATTTTGCCCGAGCCTGCGCCGGGAGCGGTGAGAATGACCAGCTTGCGGGAGGTTTCGATGTAATCGTTTTTGCCGTAGCCCTCGTCGCTGACGATGTGTTCCACGTTATAGGGATAGCCGTCGATGGGGTAATGGCGGTAGACCTTCATGCCGAGATTTTCGAGCTTTTTTTGGAACTTGACCGCGTTATTTTGAGAGTTGAAACGAGTCAGCACAACGCTTCCCACATACAGCCCTACGCTATGAAAGGCGTCGATCAGGCGAAGGACCTCTAAATCGTAGGTGATGCCAAGATCGCCGCGCACCTTGTTTTTCTCAATGTAGTCGGAATTGATGACGATCACAATTTCCGCATCGTCTCTCATCTGCAAAAGCATTTGCAGTTTACTGTCGGGCTTGAAGCCGGGCAGTACGCGGGATGCATGATAATCGTCGAACAGCTTTCCGCCGAATTCGAGGTAGAGCTTACCGCCGAATTGGGCAATGCGTTCTCTGATCTGCCGTGACTGCATCTCGAGATACTTGTTATTATCAAATCCGATTTTCATGATGACTTCTCCAAACGTTCACAAATAAATTACCTATATTATACCACAAAGCAATTCCATTTTCAACCGCATTTCAAAAAAAGTCTGAAATTTCTGTAATTTTCTCAAAACATCTCGAAAATCGACAGCACTTTCCGCAGAAAACGGCGGCAAATTTCCGTCGCAATGGGCAAAATCGCGCTTTTATCGCTTTTGAAACGACTTTGATCAAGTGAATGTTACTAAATTTTGTGGAAAAATTATTTGAAAATGTAAACAAAAGGATAAATCCTCCGTATACCACTTGATTTTTTACGCAAAATATAATACAATATATTAAAGCGAAAATTCGCAAAAAAAAACTGTGAAATAAGAAGGAAGATAAACATCATGGCACAATTCAGAAGAATCGGCGTTCTCACCTCCGGCGGTGACGCACCCGGCATGAATGCTGCGGTACGCGCGGTCGTATGCTCCGCTCATGCGCGCGGCGTTGAGGTCGTGGGCATTTATAAGGGCTACACCGGTCTTATTTCCGGCGAAGTAAAGGTTTTATCCCCCAGGGATGTGGCAAACACCATCAATCTCGGCGGCACCATGCTTTACTCTGACCGCTGCGACGAGTTCATGACGAAGGAGGGTATGGCAAAGGCGATCGCCACCTGTAAGGCAAACGAAATTGACGGCGTTGTGGCAATCGGCGGCGACGGAACCTTCCGAGGTGCCACCGATCTGTCCATGAACGGCATCCCCACCATCGGCATTCCCGCCACCATTGACAACGATATTACCTCCTCCGATTATTCCATCGGTTTTGACACCGCAATGAACACCGTTTTGATGGCGACCGACTGTCTGCGTGACACCTGCGAATCCCATGCACGCTGCCAAGTCATTGAGGTTATGGGACGTGACGCAGGCTTTATTGCCATCGAATGCGGCATTTCCTGCGGTGCGGCGATGATTGCCGTCAAGGAGCTTCCCTTTGATGAGGATGCTTGCATCGAAAAAATCAAGGATCTGCGCGCCAAGGGTCAGCGCAGTCTGTTTGTGATGCATTCCGAAGGCATGCCCGTTGGATTTGGCGAAGCACTCGCCGATCGCATCACCAATGAGGCAGGCATCGGCACCCGCTTCATTCGTCTGGCACATATGGTGCGTGGCGGCGCTCCTACGCTGTGCGATAGACTGACCGCAACCCGCATGGGCGACTTTGCGGTTGATCTGATCCTTCAGGGCAAATCCGACCTTGTGGTTTGCCAGCGCGACGGCCAGCTGATCGCCACCGATATTGCGTGGGCGTTGATGGTTGACCGTATGTATAAGGGCAAGCTGAAGGATGGCGACCTCGACAAATTCTCTGCGGCGCAGATCGAGGAAATGAAGGTTCGCTGTGCACAGAAAAAGGCGATCATTGAAGATTTGATGGATGTTGCCAAAACATTGGCAAAGATCTGATTTCATCCGAAAAACGATCAAGGAGATGCAGATGTTATTTTGCATCTCCTTTTTCTAACGAATGTCGGGGGAGCCTTGCATTTGCCGAAGTTTTATGCTATGATAAAAGCAGAATCCAAATGAAAAGGGAGGATTTTTATGAAGATCACCTATCTCGGACAAATGTGCTATCTCATTGAATGCGGCAGTATCAGGATCGTCACCGATCCTTATCTGTCAAATTCCGTGGACCGTCCAAACAGCACGCGAAAATATCCCGCACCCACCACCCTTTCCGAGCTGCTGCCCGATATTATTGTGATTTCCCATGCACACGGCGATCACCTTGATATCGCCTCGCTGGCACCTTTTTACCGCCTGCGTCGCCGCAGCTTCACGTTGGTTCCCGCACCCGTCGCAGATGCCATTGCCGCCATCGGCGGCGAGCCTGTGGCGATGACTGCTCCCTCGCCTGCCATGCTCGGAGAATCGTTTCGGCTTGGGGATGTGATCATCACCGCCTTTCCGTGCGCCCATACGGAGCTTCACCGAGATGAGGAGGGCTGCTATGCGGAGCTTTCCTATCTGATCGAATGGGATGGCAAAAAGGTGTTCTTCGGCGGTGATATGAGCATGTACGAGGGTCTGCTTGAGTCGCTATGTGCCATGCGGCCGGATGTGATGCTTCTGCCGGTCAACGGTGGCGATTGGTTCCGCACGTCGCGAGGCATCATCGGAAATCTCGATTGCAATGAGGCGGCGGAACTTGCGGCAAGAGTCGGGACAGGGGCATTCATTCCCGGACATCACGACCTATATGAAGCCAACGGATGCCCCGATGAATGGATCCGTTATTCCGCCGAGAAATTCGGCGCGCCGCTGGTACTGTTAAAGCCCTGCGAATCCTTCGATATTTAAGGCTTTTGTCGGCGCATCGGCTGTTGAAATGGTATTTTGTACATTTTTGGAGCCAAATTTTTTACGCATCCCCCAGATCGGAAAAAAGCGAAAAAACAACGACAAATATCGACAAATCATCTTGACATTTTACAGATTTTAATGGTATAATATTTATGTAATGCGATTGACATTTTTATTGACATCTTTGTTACTTAATTGACTTCATAAAAAAGGAGTTGATTCTTATGCCGAGTGATCTTCAGCTTTGGGGCTTGATGCGCAGATGCTGGCACAGACAACATCATTGGAACCCTATAAATATGTCGCAGAACCGCCTTCTTCTAATCCTGAGAAATGAAGGCCCCATGAAACAGCGCGAGCTGATGGAGCACATGCATATTCAGGCAGGAAGCCTTTCCGAGATTATCGCAAAGGTGGAGCAGAGCGGTTATATTGAACGCACCCGATGCGAGAATGACAAACGCAACTTCGAACTGCGTCTCACCGATGCGGGACGTGAGCGTGCGACGGTTTTCGAACGCGAGCGAAACGAATTGGCAACGGAGCTTTTTTCGGTTCTGGATGACCAGCAGAAGGATGCGCTTTTTGACATTCTTGAAACCCTGCGTAAACATTGGGGAAAGCTTTCCGATCATCATCTTGATCAAGCATTCTCACAAGACGAAACGGACAAAAAGTCCGAGTAAATTAAGGAGTCATAGACCGCATGCTGAAGCGCTTTTTTGGCTATTATAAGCCACACATGAAAATTTTTCTGCTGGATATGCTGGCATCGCTGGTGGTAGCCATGGTTGGTATTGTATACCCCATTGTCACCCGCACGATGCTCAACGATCTGATCCCCCAGCGAAAGTATCGTCTGATCGTTATTTTCGGCTTGGGACTTTTGCTGCTGTATGTCGTTCGCATGCTGCTCAACTATTTTATCCAGTATTACGGTCATGTGATGGGTGTCAGAATGCAGGCGGAGATGCGTTCGGATATGTTCCGTCATTTGGAGAAGCTGCCCTATGGCTTCTACGACAAAAATGAAACCGGTAAGATCATGTCCCGCATGACCAGCGATCTGATGGAGATCTCCGAGCTGGCACATCACGGGCCCGAGAATCTTCTGATTTCGTCGATCTCCATTGTGACGTCCTTTTGCTATCTTGCTACCATCAACATCTGGCTTACGCTGATCATTTTTGTGTGCGTGCCGTTTCTCATTTTGATCGCCACACTTTTGCGTGATAAGATGCGTTCCGCCTTTTTAGAAAGCCGCCAGTCCGTGGCGGTCATCAACGCGTCGTTGGAATCCTCCATTTCGGGCATTCGCGTGACCAAAGCATTCACCAATGCAAAAAAAGAACAGGAAAAATTCGAAAAGGGCAACACGCAGTTCGTTGCAGCACGCAGTAAAGCCTACAACGCCATGGGACAGTTCCATTCCGCCACTTCCTTCATCACGGATATTTTTAATGTCATTGTGCTGATCGCGGGCGGTCTGTTCCTCTACAACGGCGTCATTGATTTTGGCGATTATTCTGCATTTATCGTATCCGTCGGCGTGTTTATTTCGCCGGTTATGACGCTGATCAATTTCATGGAGCAATATCAGAACGGTGTCACCGGCTTCGAGCGCTTTTTGGAGATCATGGACGCGGAGCCGGAAAAGGACGATCCGAGTGCCACGGATATCGGAACGGTGGACGGAACCATCGAATTCAAAAATGTATCCTATGCCTACGATGAATCGGGCGATGTTCTGCACGACATCAGCCTGAAGATCGAAAAGGGAAAAACCTTTGCGCTGGTGGGTCCATCCGGCGGCGGAAAAACCACCATCTGCCATCTCATTCCCCATTTCTATGAAATCGAAGCGGGTGAGATCCTCATCGACGGAAAAGAGATAAACACCATCACCCGCGAATCCCTGCGTCGCAGCATCGGCATTGTGCAGCAGGATATTTATCTGTTCAATGCATCCATTCGCGAGAACATTCTCTACGGCAGGCTGGATGCCACCGAGGATGAGGTCATCGAAGCTGCGAAGCGCGCCAATATCCATGATTGGATCATGAGTCTTGACGAGGGCTATGAAACGGAGATCGGTGAGCGCGGCGTGCGCTTGTCGGGCGGACAGAAGCAACGGCTTTCCATCGCCCGCGTATTTCTCAAAAATCCGCCGATCCTCATTCTCGATGAGGCAACCTCCGCGCTGGATAATACCACGGAGATCATGATTCAGCAGGCTCTTGACGAGCTTTGCCGAGGACGTACCACCATTGTGGTGGCGCACCGTCTTTCCACCATCAAGAATGCTGATGAAATTGCAGTTATCGCCGACGGAAGGATTGTTGAACAGGGCACACACGATTCGCTGGTTGCGCTTGACGGCATATACGCAAAGCTCAATGCCGGACAGTTCCGCGAGACAATTTAGTTGGTTTTATCGGAAGCTTTCCGCTATGCGGAAGGCTTTCTTTTTGCATATGTATACTCCTTGCAGTCACCTTTTGACCGGAAACAGGAGAATTCTCGGGCATCCTTTGTTCTAATATTTTGCTAAAGTGTTAAATTGTGCGAATAGCTATTGTAGTATTGAAAAAAATATGTTATAATAAATAGTATAGTGATTGAAAGGGGGCTTGTATTGGCAACCTGAAAATTCGATGGGCGAAATACAGCAGTCATTCGCTGGCTTTCGGATTTTGATGAATTTTTTGGATTGTCTGTTCGATAAGATGCAGAAAATTGATGCAACTGTCCTACGCGAAACCTTTTACATTGCCGCATGGGTACTGATATTCAGCGCGGCGATGGAGGCGGTATTTCTGTTGCTCGGCGCATGGGATGTATCCGTGCTTGCGGGAAATCTGCTGGGGGCGGCAGCTGCGGTGCTGAATTTTTTCCTAATGGGTTTGACGGTGCAATCTGCGCTGGGAAAAAACGAAAAGGAAGCGGCTGACCGCATGCGTCTGTCGCAAGCATTGCGAACGCTCATGCTGTTTGTTATCGCCATGCTTGCCGTGCTGGTGCCGGTCTTCAATATGATCGCCGCATTGGTTCCGCTTCTGTTTCCGCGTATCGCCATTCTATTCCGCCCGATGTTCGAAAAGCGGATGAATGCCGTTTCTCAGGGAGGTGAAATCAGCAAAAATGAATAAAGAAAGAGACACACGCTTCAAGGTGCTTGATCTTCTATATCTTGCCTTGATGATTCTGCCGCCCGTGTTCGGAATCGTGCTGAAGATTCTCACAAAGCCGCTTTCCGAGGGCATTGCCATCACCGGCGCGCAGATCTATTTCACCGTTCCCATGCCGATCCAGGATCTTCCCATCACCGAATCGCAGGTGAATTCCGTGCTGGTCATCCTCATCGTTCTCGGCTTTTGCCTCTATATCACCCACGGACTCACCGCGCGGACGATTACAAAGAGACAGGCGATTGCCGAATGGATCGTTGAGGCGACGATGAATTTAGTCAAAACCAACATGGGCGATTATTTCCATGCATTCGGACCGTTTGTCGCCGCGATCATGGCGCTGTCCGCAATCTCCAGCTTGCTGTCGCTGATCGGTTTGTATGCTCCCACCTCCGATTTGAATATCGTCGGCGGATGGGCAATTCTGGTGTTCATTCTGATCACGTATTACAAGTGCAAATGCGGACCGATCCACTATGCGCTCAGCTTCTTTGATCCGCCGCCTTTGGCACCGCTGAACATTATCAGCGAGATCGCGACACCCATTTCCATGGCGTTCCGTCATTACGGAAACATTCTTTCGGGAAGCGTTATTTCGGTGCTGGTCGCCACCGCTTTGCAGGGACTTTCGTCCATGCTGCTCGGAGGGCTGCCCGGATTCTTTGGAGACATTCCCTTTTTGCAGGTGGGACTCCCCGCCATTTTGTCAATTTATTTTGACGTATTCAGCAGCCTGCTACAGGCGTTCATCTTTGCCATGCTGACCATGCTGTATATTGCGGGCGGCTTTCCGGCGGATGATTACGAAAAGCTCAAAGCAAAGAAAAAAGCTGCAAAAGCAGCACAAATTTGAATTGATTAAACTTTATTTTTGGAGGAAACAAAAATGCTTGAACTTGCAATCGGTTTTATTCTCGGTATGTGCGCGCTTGGCGCAGGTATGGCAATGATCGCCGGTATCGGCCCCGGTATCGGTGAAGGTAATGCTGTCGCAAAGGCGTGCGAAGCCATCGGTCGCCAGCCCGAATCCAAGGGCGCTGTCACCACCACCATGCTGATGGGTTGTGCGATTGCGGAAACCACCGGCTTGTATGCGCTGGTTATCGCAATTCTTCTGATCTTCCTTGCCCCCGGTCGTCTGGTAGACATTCTCCTCACCTCTGTCGGTATGCAGTAATCGGATCGGGTGATCTGCATGCAGAATTTGGAAGTCATTTCCATTAACTTCTGGCAAATGCTCGCCTCGCTGGCAAATCTGCTCATACTTTTTCTCATTATAAAGAAGTTCCTGTACGCGCCCGTATTGCGTATGCTGGAAAAGCGCCGCAATGAGGTGGAGGGAACGTATGAGGCAGCCGCAGCCGCGGAGCGCAGTGCGTCGGAAGCTAAAACGGAATATCAAAATAAGCTTGCCGTCGCCGAAAAAACAGCCGAAGAAATTCGGCAGAATGCGGCGGAGGAGGCAAAGCGTCACGGTGAAAAAATCGTGGAAGAGGCTCGCATAAAGGCGGACGGTATGGTCCGTCAGGCAGAAAACCGCATCGAAATGCAGCAGAAAAAAGCCGCGGCGGATATGAAGCGAGAGATCGCCGACGTTTCCGCGAAGCTTGCAGAAAAGCTGATCGAACGCGAGCTTGACGCCAAAACCCACCGTGAGCTGATCGATTCCTTCATCGACAATATGGGTGACAAGGCATGACGCGCGTGAGTGAAGAATACGCGATTGCGTTATTTTCGCTGGCATCGGAAGAAAATGTCAGACAGGAAGTGGCAGAATCGTGTGAAATGATCTGCGGTCTGCTTGAGGCGAATCCCGATTATGTGGAGCTGCTTGCGGCGCCGAATATCCCCTTTGAGGAGCGGAGTGCGCTGATCGATGCAGCCTTCGGCTCGCTGATGGAATACGCGGTGTCCTTTGTCAAGCTTTTATGCGAAAACGGACATGCTCGCGACATTTCGGATTGTCTGAAGGAATATTTGAAGCTGTACGAGCACGCGGACGGTATCGTCACGGCAGAGGTCGTGAGTGCGGCTCCCCTTGATGCTGAGGCACGGGAAGCGCTCAGGCTCAAGCTTGAAAAGCAGCTGTCGCGTCGTGTGGAGCTGATGCTTTCCGTGGACGAATCACTGATCGGCGGTATGATCATTACCGCAGACGGCAGTGTGATGGACGGAAGTCTGCGCACAAAGCTGCGTCAGCTAAAGCAAGCCATCAGCGAAGGCTAAAACGGACCTTTTGAAATTTCGGCTGATTCTGAATTTCAGAAAGTCCACTTAAGAAAGGATGGTCTTTTTTCAATGAATCTCAAACCCGATGAAATCGGCAATATTATAAAGGATCAAATTAAAAATTACAAATCCCGCATCGAAATGACCGAAACGGGAAGCGTTGTGCTGGTCGGAGACGGCATTGCCCGTGTATACGGCCTCAAAAACTGCATGGCGAACGAGCTTTTGGAGTTTGAGGACGGAACAAAAGGCATGGCGCAGAATTTGGAGGCCGAGACGGTTTCCGTTGCGTTGCTCTCCAACGAAAACTCCATCCGCGAAGGCTCCGTTGTCAAGCGCACGGGAGAGGTCCTCTCCGTTCCCGTAGGCGATGAAATGCTTGGGCGCGTCGTGGACGCACTCGGTCGTCCCATCGACGGCAAGGGCCCCATCGAATACAAGACGAGCCGCCCTGTGGAATCGGAGGCTCCCGGTATCATCGAGCGCAAGAGCGTTTCGGTGCCGTTGCAGACGGGCATCAAGGCGATCGATTCCATGATCCCCATCGGCAGAGGACAGCGCGAGCTGATCATCGGCGACCGTCAGACAGGTAAGTCGGAAATCGCCGTGGATACGATCATTAACCAAAAAGGGCAGAATGTCATCTGTATCTACGTAGCCATCGGACAAAAGTCCACCTCTGTGGTACAGCTTGTCAACGAATTTGAGCGTGCGGGCGCGATGGATTATACCATCGTTGTTGCCGCCAACGCTTCCGAAACGGCACCCCTGCAATATATCGCGCCCTATGCCGGCTGTGCGATGGCGGAATATTTCCGTGAGCAGGGAAAGGACGTGCTGATCGTTTACGATGATCTTTCCAAGCATGCGGTGGCATACCGTGCTTTGTCTTTGCTTATTCGCCGTCCGCCGGGCCGTGAGGCTTATCCCGGTGATGTCTTCTATCTCCACTCCCGTCTTTTGGAGCGCGCGGCTTGCGTGGCGCCAGAATACGGCGGAGGTTCCATCACGGCGCTTCCTTTGTTCGAAACGCAGGCGGGCGATGTTTCGGCATACATCCCGACCAACGTTATTTCCATCACCGACGGACAGATCTTCCTTGAAACAGAACTGTTCCATTCGGGCGTTATGCCTGCCATCAACCCGGGTATTTCCGTATCCCGTGTCGGCGGTTCTGCACAGCTGAAGGCGATGAAGAAGGTTTCCGGACCGCTTAAGCTGCTCTATTCGCAGTATCGCGAGCTGAAGGGCTTTGCACAGTTTGGCAGTGACCTTGATGCGGACACCAAGTTGCGACTTGCGCTGGGTGAACGCATCGTGGAGGTGCTCAAGCAGGGCAAAAATGAGCCTGTTCGCGTAGGATGTCAAGTGGCGGTCATTTATGCGGTAACCAAGGGCTTCCTCGACAACGTGACTGTTTCGAACGTTCGCGTTTGGGAAACGGCGCTGTATGAATATTTGGAAGCGAAGCACACCGCATGGCTTGAACGTGTGGAAGGCGGCGAATGGGAGAAGACGGATATCGACGAGCTGACCGATGCTCTTGATGCATTCAACCGTCTGCACACCGAGCTTCAAACCGAGCGGAGGAGCTAACCGTGGGCGCGGATACAAAAGCCCTGCGGACACGCATCAAAAGCGTGGATTCCACGCTTCACCTGACCAAAGCAATGGGTTTGGTGGCGTCCAGCAAGATCCGCAGAGCAAACGATAGTATGGCAAAAAGCCGCCAATATACCTCAGCGGTGGATGCTGTCATCCGTTCGCTGACTATCGACAGAGAATGTCAAAAAAGCCCGTTTATGCAGGCGCGCGGAGATGATCTTGCCCACACGAGATTGATCGTCATTGCGGGCGACCGCGGCATGGCGGGCGGATACAATGCAAATATCATGCGGCTTGCGGCGCAGTATAACGGCGCGCAGATCATTCCCATCGGAAAGCGTGCCTGCGAGCGCTTTCATGCTCCCGTTGTCTCATCGGAAAATTATACCTCCGATATGGCGGCAGAGCTTGCGAGATCGCTTTGCGATGCATTTGCGGCGGGGGAATATGACAGGCTTGGCATTATTTCCACCCATTATGTGTCGATGATGACGCAAAATGCGGAAATCACGTGGATCCTTCCGCTGACAAAGTCGGAAGATTCCGCTTCTTCGAAAACCATTCTCTTTGAGCCGGATGCGATGTCCGTTTTGAACGCGGTGATGCCCACCTATGTGGCGGGCGTGTTGATGGGCTGTGTCAGAGAGAGCTTTGCCGCCGAGGTCGCGGCAAGACGCATGGCGATGGATTCCGCAGGCAAAAATGCCACTGCGATGATCGAAGATCTTACACTGCGTTACAATCGCGCCAGACAGGGTGCAATTACGCAGGAGATCACCGAAATCGTTGCGGGCGCAAACGCACAATAATTGCATGAGAATTTTCTGGGTGAAAACGAAATGACGAAAGGAAGTCTTTGCTTTGGCTAATATGAATACAGGCATCGTGGCGCAGGTTATGGGACCGGTCGTAGACGTCCGCTTTGAAAAAGGCGGTCTGCCGGCGATCTACAACGCGCTGACCATGCCGATCAAATCAGGCGAAACCGAGCGCGTGCTGACCGTTGAAGTGGCGCAGCATATCGGTGATAACACCGCGCGCTGCATCGCCATGGCATCCACCGACGGTCTTACCCGCGGCACGACCGTTACAGATACGGGACGTTCCATCAGTGTTCCCGTGGGACGGGAAACGCTGGGACGCATCTTTAATGTGCTGGGTGAGGCGGTGGACAACAAGCCCACACCGGAAACGGCAGAACGCTGGAACATTCACCGTTCCGCTCCCGATTATGACGAGCTGTCCACCTCCACCGAAATTCTTGAGACGGGTATCAAGGTTATTGACCTCATCTGCCCCTATTCCAAGGG
>JAZTWJ010000006.1:0-2629 GCA_045635785.1 Candidatus Flemingiibacterium sp. | reverse complement strand
GGTTTGCAAATATGCCGCAGTACGGGGGTGTGATCATTGTGCCGAAGAAAAAGAAGGAAGACGGGTATGCAATATATCCTTTGACACTGTCGGATGCGTACAAAAAAGCGGTATGGATGCAGACGCTCTGGAATCAGGAATGCGACTTTCGCGCGAATCCTGAGCGGTACGGATTTAAAAACAAAAATAACGCCGTGCAGGCGTGAAAAATCAATCTTTGATATCAAAAATTATAAGCATGAAAGGAATCTTTACCATGAAAGACGTTATTATCTTTGAAGCAGAATACACCGAGGTCGCGCCGAAGCTGGAGGTCAAGCATGTTGACGCTGCGCAGCTGGATGCATCCATCTTTGCCAAGATGGACTGGGAGATCGATTCGATCATGCGCGAGATCAACGGGTGAAAAGAAAAAGGGCTTACGGCATTTCTGCTGTAAGCCCGTCGTCAAAGGTGGGTGATCCTTGATGACAATTATATTATAACAGATTACAGTTCATTTTTCAATGGGGTATTTGAAAATTTATGAAATATATCAGTCAAATCGGAAAAGAAGGCAAGCTGACCGTGCGGAAAAATGAGGATCGCGGAAAGACAGAGCGTTTGATGCTCAAGGACTCAAGTCTGAATCAAGCGTATGTCTGTCTGCACTGCGAGAAGCCGCATTGTGTCGGCACGAATCGGTGCTTTGGGAAGGAGGCGGCGCGGCATGGCAAAGACGGCAGCGGTTCCGGCGTGGACGGATGAGGATATCATCCTGCACTACCGTCAAGCAGCGGACAAGCACGGCATCATTGAGATCCTCGCCGACCTGAACGCGGTGAGCAAAGAGCGCATCCGGGCGATTCTGAAGCGCGGCGGGATCAATCCGCCGACGAAGCGCACGAAGAAAAAGACAGTATACAAAGCGAATCACTATTATTATGAGGCGAGCGACGGGGTGAGATACACGACAGGTCAGCTCGCGCGGAAAACGGGACATGCGCAGTCATACATATGGAATCGTGCGCACGCAAGCACGGAAGTAACGATTGACGGCGAGGTGTATCGCGTGATTAAAATTGCGAAAGGGAGTACAAAAGGTGGGAATGAATGAGTATCTGATCCTGTCCGTGGGTGCGGCATCAGCATTTTACTTTTTCGGCGTGGTTGCGATATTTTTGGTCGTATATGCGCTGGGGCTATGGATTGAGTGGAGGAGACGGAGATGAGGGCATTTTTGAATTATCCCGGGGCTAAATGGGGAATGGCACAGCAGATAGTATCGATGATGCCAAAACACAGATCGTACCTTGAACCATTTTTTGGATCTGGTGCGGTGTTATTTAATAAAACACCGTCTGCAATAGAAACGGTAAATGATATTGATGGAGACATTACAAACTTTTTTCGCGTATTGCGTGAGCAGCCGAAAGAATTGGCGGAAGCAATCAGTCTTACGCCGTATTCGAGAGATGTATTTGAAGATGCGCATGAAAATCGCGGAACATCGGAGTTTGATCGTGCATATCGATTTGCAATAAGACAGAGGATGGGGCATGGATTCAAAACATATCAAAAAACGGGATTTAAGATCGATGTGTACGCGAGAGAAAGAAGCTACTGTGTCGATTGCTGGAACAAGATGCCTGAACAGTTATTCGAAGCAGCGGCCAGACTTAAGGGTGTTCAGATCGAAAACCGTCCTGCGATTGAAATGATCAAACGCTTTAATCACGAGAACGTGCTGATATATGCGGATCCGCCGTATTTGCTGGAGACGCGAGGCGGTAAGCAATACAAGTACGAAATGAGCGAGCAAGATCATATTGAAATGCTGACCGCATTGAGAGAGCATAAAGGGTATGCGATCATATCTGGTTATCCATCTGAATTGTATAGTGAGATGCTGAGCGATTGGGATAGCATCGAGAGGAAGTCATACAATCAGAATGCGAATGCGCGAACAGAAGTACTGTGGTTTAATTTCGGTATAGGTGGGACTTTGATGATGCAGGAGGTGGAGGAATGACGAATGCGGAAGCGATTGAGATTCTTCGATCAAACGAGATCGAGATTACCGGGACAGCAACCATGGTTTGCAATTTTCTGGAAGCATTGTACATGGCACGGAAAGCGCTTTCTGAAAACGGAAGCAGGGAGGGAGAATGGCTTTTCCATGATGACGGAAGCGGAACCTGTACAGCTTGTCACAGGGCACAAAAGGCAGTATGGGATGATGACCACCATCAGAGATACTGCGGATGCTGCGGCGCGAAGATGAAAGGCGGTGAATCTGATGCGTGATAGATTGATTAGATTGCTCTGCAGCGTGAAATGCGAAGGCGCAGATCGACGGGAAGGCGGATGCCCAAGGCGCGTAGACGATGAATGCACCAACATCAACAAACTGGATATGTGCATGATCGAAACTATCGCTGACCACCTTCTCGCAAACGGCGTTATCGTGCCGCCGTGTAAGGTGGGGGATATCGTATACATGGTTACGCCGGGAGGTAGAATCCACGAAAAGAAAGTGCTTGGATCAGCGAGCGTGGTCGGATTAAACCTGCGCGATGAAATTTGGATGAAACATAGCTTTACATGCGAATCGGCAATTGTCTTCAACGAGGATGACATCGGGAAAACC
>JAZTWJ010000005.1:0-1902 GCA_045635785.1 Candidatus Flemingiibacterium sp. | reverse complement strand
CCAACCTGCGGAGCTTGCGGTGTGCTTCCTGCTGTGCTGAAATATATGCAGGAGCAGAAAGGATTTTCGGACGGGCAGATCCTGCGTGCACTTGCCACAGGGGGGCTGATCGGAAATATTATCAAAACAAACGCATCGATCAGCGGTGCGGAATGTGGATGTCAAGCCGAAATCGGAAGTGCCTGCTCCATGGCAGCCGCGGCGCTTGGGGAATTGTTCGGTATGGGAATCGAACAGATCGAATATGCCGCTGAGGTGGCAATGGAGCACCATTTGGGACTGACCTGCGACCCGATCAAGGGTCTGGTACAAATTCCTTGTATCGAGCGAAATGCCGTTGCCGCAATGCGTGCGATCAACGCGTTAAGCCTTGCAAACTTTTTGACAAGCATGAGCAAGATTTCCTTCGATACCGTTGTCAAAACGATGTACGAAACCGGCATTCATCTCAAGAGTGAATACCGCGAAACAAGCGAGGGCGGACTTGCCAAGCACTATATCCATAACCAAAAATAAATATTTGAAAGGAGCTATCATGAAAGAAAAGCTGATACGGATTATCGATGAGCTGAACGTCGAATACGTAAAAATATGGGAAGATATCTGCAACATCGAAAGCCCTTGGAGCTTTAAAGAGGGGGTTGATGCCGTGGGAGAATACTTTATTCGCTATGCAAACGAACGCGGCTGGAAAGTGGAAGTGTTCGAGCAGGAGCGCGCGGGAAACGTGGTCATTCTCACCATGAATCCCGAGGTGGATGCTGCTCCCATTGCCTTTTCGGGGCATATGGACACGGTTCATGAGGTGGGCAGCTTTGGCTCCCCTGCCGTAAAAGTGGATTGGGAAAACGACAGGATCTACGGACCCGGAGTTACCGATTGCAAGGGCGGTATTATGGTTGGGATTTTGGCGATGGAAGCATTGCGCAAAATGGGCTATAAGTCTCGCCCCGTTGTGATGTATCTGCAAAGCGACGAGGAAAGCAGCGGAAAACTGAGTGCCGATGCAACCATCAATTACATCTGCGAGTGCGCACAAGGCAGTGTTGGATTTTTCAACCTTGAAAACTCCCACCGCGGAAAGCTGACGATGGGAATGAAAGGAATCGTAAGCTTCCAATTCACCGTAACAGGCGTAGAAGCACACTCTGCAGGATGTGCAACAAACGGCTCGAACGCGATTCTGGAAGCGGCTTATAAGATCATTGAACTGGAGAAATTCAAGGACAGAGAGGGGCTGACCTGCTGTTGCTCGATCATCAACGGCGGAACCAAGCACAATATTGTTCCCGGCGAATGCAAGTTTATTGCAAACGTCCGCTTCGCCAAGAAAAGCCAGCTGGACGAATTTATCGAAGCCGCAAACAAGATTTGCGAGGATATCCACGTTCCCGGCTGCACCTGCACCATGGTATTGCCGCGTATCCGCCCCGCAATGGAGATCTGCGACAGAAACATGGAACTCTTCCACAAAATGAACGAGATCTGGCGCGAAAACGGATTTGAGGAAGCACAAATGAGCACAAGCCTTGGCGGTTCGGATGCCGCAAACGTTTCCTCTGCAGGCGTTCCAACCGTGGAAGGATTGGGAAATCTTGGCGGATTCATTCACACTCCGAAGGAATACGCTGTGATCTCTTCGCTTGCCGAATATGCAAAAAGACTCGCCATTGTCGCACTGAATCTTTGACTTTTCCAAAAAAGGAAGGTACATAACGTTATGAAATTACCGAAAATGAAATTCACCGCCGCCGGGGATATGTTGATTCAACGCTTGATCTCCACAGAATACGAGGGCTTTCATGCAGTCAGCGATTACATCAAAAAAGGTGACGCGCGATTTTTTAACTTTGAATCGATCATTTACCGCGAAGGGATCTGGGGCAATCAGTTCAACGGCGG
>JAZTWJ010000004.1:0-12721 GCA_045635785.1 Candidatus Flemingiibacterium sp. | reverse complement strand
GCGTTACGGTTCCACCTGCTTTGGTATCGACAGCGGGAACGCCCGCCTGTGTACCGGTGTAATTTTCCTTTTCCTGGTCTGACGTAATGATGATTTCCGCATCATCACTAAGATAATTGGTCCATACCTGGAAAATGAAGGTGTAGCCGTGAACCTCGAATTCCTCGGCTCCATTCTCAATAACCTGCTTTTTGCCCTTCATAAAGCCGGAATAACCGTGCTCGCACTTGTACAAAAAGTCGCTGACACCGACGGTCATCAATTTGTGCCAATTATCCGCCGCTGCGCCTTCCTCCCAATAGCCAAGAGCCTGGATGGTCGCTCTGGTGGTGATGCTGTTTCTGAGGCCGTCAAATACATACTTCAGGCTGGTACGGATACCATTGTCGCCAGTGACATCGGCTTTGCCGCCGTCACTTGCCAAAAATTCGTAACAAATACCCAGCTGATTTCCCCAAGGAGACTTGGTATTGTCCAGAATGAAGCCGATAGGCTTGTTTGTTTTCGCATCGTAAACATTGCCATCAGTGCCGAAGTATCCGTACTGGTTGCTATCACCGGGCTTACGGTTATACATTCTCTTCGCCATCGCTTCACCGATGATAAAGGGATCGTAAGGAAGCTGCTTTTTGGTGAGCTGATCCAAATAGGTATAGGGCTTGCGAACACCCATGCTGTTGATGGTTCCGCCGCCTTTATCCTTACCGCCGTACATCATCAGCTGCTTGCCGGCTCTGGTAAAGGTATCCTTCAAGTTAGGGCAGCCGTACGTATCGCACAGTCTCATATAGGTATCGTAATCAAAGTCAGCGAGAATTTTATTTACGGCATCTGCGCCGTCAAAATACATATATGCACCGAGAATCAAACCGATATCGCTCTCGATAAAGTTCGGATTCCAGTTCTTGCCGTAATCGTAGTCCTGGGGCAAAGATTTGTTAGGATTGTTGTGGTAGTTCGTCGTGTAGTTGCCCGATATAGCATGGCACTTTACGATGAAATCCATCTTTTCCTTTTCAGAAGCGGAAAGTTTATCCCAAACTTTGGGAGTATGGCGAATCAGTGCAAACGCCATGATAACCTGCGCTTCGCACCATGCCTGGGTGTTACCTCTTGCGCAAGGTTCATTGCCATTTGTTAGAATGCTGCGGATCTGCTCAAGCAGACGAGTGGAAACAGTCTTTCCACCGGAGCTCTTGAGATCAGGATTCTCATACGACATTAACGCCAGCAGATAGACTGCGGGAGCATGCTTAATAATACCGGTTCTTTGCCATGTGTCGGATTTAACTGTCACACCATCAGAAAGGAATTCCGGAAGTCTGAATTGTGCCAACTTCTCCGCAACAACCTTATCAATGACCTTCTGATCCCAAACGTGCAGGACGGAAGCGCCGGGATCGACAGACGCTGCTGTCGGAGCATAGGTGATCACAAATTTGTCGATATTCAGCCAAGGATTACGTCCCGAAATAGAAACCTTGATCAGTTCATCGGCTTTTGCATCGGAAACCGTCATGATCGTTTGGGAAGTATACTGCGAATAATCATTACCCACTGAAACCTTCGTATAATTTGTGCGGTCTCGTGCAATCCAAAGTGTTTTGCCGGTTGATTCGCTATGAATTCTCACATCAGCTTTGATGGTATATTTGCCGGCTTGATTTGCTCTGAAGCAAAATTCAAGATGACCTTTTGTTCCGTTTGCGGGACCGGGATCTGATACTTGATAGGTCATCTTCACACCCTTGGGATCTTTCTCCCCCGCATCGATAATCACGACTTTGCCATCCGTGTTTTGGGTATCAAGGGAAACATCCTCTGCTTGGATGGTCATGGAAGTACCGGAGAATTTACCGAAATAGTTGATTCCGTCAATTTGTGTCTCTGTTTCCGTTGCCGCCGAAAAAACGAGCGTCGTGGCAAGCATGGAAACAACAAGAACCATACATACTACGCGAAGAAATTTTTGATACATGATAATGTCGCTCCTTATAGATTTTTTGATGATTGTCTTTCTTCTTTCTTCCAAAGTAAAACATTATAAAACACACATTTTTTCTAAAATAGACAGACCGCCGAAATCGGCGATCTTGTCTGATATTAGATTTCGCGCCCTATAGGCACGCTTGGAAATTCCTTATTTGGTTTTTCTCAAAACCGCCAATTTTTCAATCCCATGTGCGTTCCTTTTATCTAATTATAACATGCTTTTTCCAAATTGTCAATAGATTTTCCAAAATATGCAGAAATGAGCAACCATTCCATAATATCTTTCTGAATCAATCGGCATTGTTCCCGTCAAGATCTACGATCTCCACATTGCGGAACATATACGGATTGGGAGAAACATTCCACCTTTTTCCGCTGTCGGAGGTGAAGCCGCTGATCGTGACTTTTTCGGTGATATGATACGGGAAGCCCTCTTCCGAAATTTGCTTTTCATACGCCTCGCTTGTGTTGGCAGGGGTGATGTTGTCAAAGAGGTAGATGCCCGGGAAAGATGCCGTGCTGTTCCAATCCTTGACATGCAGTCCGTCGATGGTAATATTCGTCGGCATATAGCAGGGATATCCAAAATCGTGGAAGCCGTTGTACGAACCGCCAATGATGGCATATTTGTCTGTCAGAGCATTGCCGCGGTTGGGGATCCAGGTGCAATCCCTGATCAGCACATCGCCATGCCATGTGGAGCCGTAGTCCGTGCGCAGATTGATGAGCGATTTTCCGTACAGCGTGGAGTTTTCCACACGCAAAAGTCCGGAACCGATGGCGTTCAAGCACTGATGGCCGAGGGTGCTGTCTAAAATCGTCACATTGGCAACGCCTTGATGCGCGTCAAACCGAGAGAAGGTGCAGTTTTTCAGCGTAATATTCTTGCAAAAATTCGAGCCCATGATGCCCCAATATTTCGTATCCAAAATATCGGTGGTCTGGGAGCAGTTTTCGAATGTCAGTTTGATCACGCGGGAGGGGCTGATATCGTATGTCCCTTGGGAAACCTTGCCGGTCGGCTTGGTGTTTATGTAGACCTTATGTGCGGTGAACACACAGTCACGTACTGTGATATTCGCGCAGTCCTGAATCACGAGAATGCCGGAGTATGGCGCGCCTGTTTCGCCCTCGCCCGTGACATAGTGAGTAATTCCCTCCACGATCACATTGGAGCGGCGCACAAGAATGCCGCGCTTATAATAATTGGAGGAATTCGGTTGCGTATTGGCAATCGTAGTGAACGTGCCGCCTTTGATCGTTATCGTTTCGGTATCCATTGGCGTCACTCTTACCGTGCTGACGGTTTCATAATCCCAAATGATGGGTGCGTTCGGATCCACGTTGCCGTTTTTATCCACAATGATAATATCGGTCGAATCGGAGCCGCTGTTCTGATTTTTTCCCTCACGGATGTAACGCTTGGTCGTCTTGTCGATCAGCCTGACAATGGAATCCTGCGGCAATGTGATGCCGAGATTGCTCTGACCGGCTATGACGGGTGCCTTGACCGTATTGATGTTGTAGCTGGCGGCGGTGGGGTTGACGTTGAAAATTGCGATGTCGCGCTTGTCTATACCAACCTCGGAGTCATCAATAATGAAGTTCGCGCCTGTCCAATCGGTGTTCGTCTTGATGACCGCGCCTTTATCCGCGGCAGAAATATAGTAGGTGAACCCCTCATCGGCATACACCTCCAAATTGTTAGCATTTGCATAATCATGCGCCGCGATCAAAGCCTTGATGTCGTTGGTCTTGCCGTCACCCTTGGCACCGAATTCGCTGTAAAGGACATAGTTTTTGACATGCTCCTCATACTTAAACGCTTGATCCATGTTGAACTCCCCTTCCTTTCCTTGCAGATATGCTTCAAAAAAGCGGGAGAATCCGCGCGCATGGCCGTCTCTCACATCGGTGCGGAAAATCAGATTGCCGTCCTCGACCGTGATTTGGAAATAGCCGTCATCGGGCGCCGCCTCGTCGGAGAGAAGAAGGATCGGTCCGTCGGGAGCTTCATCCTCCGCCGCGATCTCCATCCATACGCCGCAAAGCTGATGCATCTGCGTCTGAATGCTCTGCGCCGTACTCTGATACCGCGCGCTTGCGGGCTGTGCCATCACGATGGTAAACTGATCCAGCGGTGTACCGTCCACCGATACCGAAAGCGGATAGCTTGGCGGCGCTTCGGATGTATGCTCGCCCGAAACGGTCGCATCGGAGGCATTCTGCTCGGTTGCGGTAGGCGGTTCGGTGAATATACCCATACCTTGACAGCCGACAAGTAGTGCCGCACAAAGAAATAGCGAGAACAGGATAAGCAATGTTTTTTTCATATGTAAACCATTGCTTTCGCGGCGAAAGCGTCCTTTCTATATAGCGTTTAGCATTGTCATCGGAGCCGATCTGCGGATCAGCATCGGCGCACCTTACAGTTTCATTATATTACCTTTAGCCGATAAAGTCAATAATTTTTCGTAATTTTTGTAAGTTATGCTTTCAAGCGCGTTCGCAATATTTTTTATAATCGAGTTGATTTCTCGCAAATAATATGTTACAATAGATTGAGAAATCAATTTCCGAAAGGAGACCATCCTATGAACGAAAACAAACCCAACATTTTGTTTATCATGGCAGACCAGCTTGTACCCATGCTGATGGGTGCATACGGACATCCCGTGGTCAAAACCCCAAATATTGATAAGTTAGTGGCGCGTGGTGTGCGCTTTGATGCGGCATACTCCCCGCATCCTGTTTGCGCGCCCGCAAGAGCGGCAATGATGGCAGGCAGATACGCCTCCAGGATCGGCGCGTATGACAATTCCGCCCTTTTCCGAGCAGACGAGCCCACCATTGCCCATTATCTGACCAATGCAGGATATGATTGTGTATTATCGGGCAAAATGCACTTTGTGGGACCCGATCAGCTTCACGGATTCAGAAGCCGTTTTCTGCCCAATATTTACCCTTCGGATTTCAGATGGATCCACAAAACCAAAGCAGATCAGGCCAGACAATATGTGGGCGAAGCCATTCATGTCAATCGGTGGAGCCGCGAACTAAGCTACGATGAAGAAGCGCATGCCTGCGCCCTAAACTATCTGCGTACCCGATCGCTTTGCAAGGAAAAGAAGCCCTTCTTCCTTTGTGTGTCCTATCATCATCCCCACGAAGCATTTTGGCCGCCAAAGAAGTATTGGGACATGTATGAGGATTGCGAGATTGATGTTCCCCAAATCCCCGATAACATCGAGGAGACCTATTCCGAGCTTGACAAATGGATCCGCGAATACAACAATGTGCATGGGCATATCGAAAAGATTTTAGATCCGGAAAGTAACAAGCGCGTCAGACGCGCCTACTATGCGTTGATCACATATATCGACGACAAGGTAGGCGAGCTTCTTGCAACCTTAGAGGATCAGGGTTTTGACAAAAACACCGTCATCGTCTTTACCAGCGACCACGGCGACATGCTTTGCGAGCGCGCCATGGTGCAAAAGCGGGTGTTCTATGAATGGTCCGCCCGTGTTCCGTTGATCCTCACCTTCCCCGACGGATGGCAGAGCGGCGTCGTCAGAGATGAACCGACCAATTTAATTGATCTGATGCCGACACTTTTAGATATTGCACAAGTTCCGATGGAAGATCGTTTTACCATGGATGGCAGAAGCTTAATAACACTCCTTGACGGCAGTGACAAGCAAGAAAGAGAGTCTATTTCTGAAAATCCCGCGGATTCCAATGTGAAATCGCCTTGCTTTATGATTCGAAAAGGGGATTATAAATATACATATATTCACAACTATCCCGCACAGCTTTTCAATATCAAAAATGATCCCGATGAATGGAACAATCTTTCCGGCGATCCGGAGTATGCACAAATCGAGGAGGAGTTGAAAAACAGAATCCTTACATTATTCGATCCCGATACGATCCACCGCGATGTGATCGACGCAACAAAAAAGCGGATCCTCATCGACCGCGCCATGGTTGCAAATAAGACGCTGTGGAGCGCCGCAGTGCAGCCCCCCTTTGAGCCTGTGAAGCATTAACGGACAACAAAAGACGGACAGCTACAGAAATTTGTACTGTCCGTCTTTTTTAGCTTATGCGCCAAATATCATATTTTCAGGCAAGCTTTGCTGCTTGTGTGCAGAATTAGTATGCGATACCCTGAGCCTTCATAGCGTCAGCAACCTTAAGGAAGCCCGCGATGTTAGCACCTGCAACCAGGTCGCCTTCCATGCCATATTCCTTGGCAGCGGCAACAGAGCTGTCGTAGATGTTCTTCATGATCTGCTTGAGCTTTGCATCAACCTCTTCTGCAGTCCAGCTGTAGCGCATGGAGTTCTGGCTCATTTCGAGACCGGAAACCGCAACGCCGCCTGCATTTACTGCCTTGGAAGGAGCAACGATCACGCCGTTTGCCTTCAGATATGCAAGAGCCTCGTTGGTGGTGGGCATGTTGGAAACTTCAACATAGTACTTCAGACCGTTTGCAACCATAGCCTTTGCATCGTCGATGTTGACTTCGTTCTGGGTTGCGCAAGGCATGATAACGTCAACCTTTTCGCCCCAAGGCTTCTTGCCTGCGAAGAAGGGTACGCCGAACTTGTCTGCGTAGTCCTGAACCTTGTTGCGGTTGGAAGCACGCATTTCGATCATGAATGCGATCTTTTCGGGAGTGTTGATGCCGTCCTTGTCGTAGACATAGCCATCGGGACCGGAGATGGTAACAACCTTACCGCCAAGCTCGGTAACCTTTTCAACAGTACCCCAAGCAACGTTACCGAAGCCGGAAACTGCAAAGGTCTTGCCCTTTACTTCCTCGCCGTAGGTAGCGAGCATATTCTGGGTGTAGTAAACCGCGCCGTAGCCGGTAGCCTCGGGACGGATCAGAGAACCGCC
This sequence comes from Candidatus Flemingiibacterium sp., assembly GCA_045635785.1. GTDB lineage: Bacteria > Bacillota > Clostridia > Oscillospirales > CAG-272 > Flemingiibacterium. The sequence continues at coordinate 5,821 of JAZTWJ010000004.1, read as the reverse complement.
GAAGGAGAAGCCCTTGCCGGTGAGAACGCCGGTGAACTCGTTGCGCAGTCTCTTGTACTGACCGAACATGTAACCAACCTCGCGAGCACCTACGCCGATATCACCTGCGGGAACGTCAGTATCTGCGCCGATGTGCTTGGAAAGCTCGGTCATAAAGCTCTGGCAGAAGCGCATAACTTCTCCGTCGGACTTGCCGGTGGGATCAAAGTCAGCACCGCCCTTGCCGCCGCCCATGGGGAGACCGGTCAGGGAGTTCTTGAAGGTCTGCTCAAAGCCGAGGAACTTCATAATAGAAGCGTTTACGGTCGGATGGAAACGGATACCGCCCTTGTACGGACCGATCGCGGAGTTGAACTGAACGCGGTAGCCGCGGTTAACGTGAACCTTGCCGTTGTCATCTACCCAGCTTACGCGGAACTGGATCTGACGCTCAGGCTCTACCATGCGCTCGAAAACGCCTGCTTCGATCAGGTCGGGGCGCTTTTCTGCAACGGGCTCGAGGGATTCGAGAACCTCTTCAACCGTCTGATGGAATTCGGTTTCGCCGGGATTTCTCTTTACGACGTTTTCATAAACGCCAAGAAGATAGCTGTTTTTCAGTGCCATTTTAACGTACCTCTCAGAATATGATTTCCACTTTATGAAGGGAATCTCAAAAAATCATATAGCCCGAAGATATGTAAATTCACTTTTCCTTCAAGTCGAATTTTAAGAGATTACCTAAATGCTGTGGTAACTTACATATCTATTATACTACAAATCCTTTGATTTTGCAATATGTTAAGGAAAAAATTTCATATTCAATTTGTAAAACTTACAATGGAAGACTTGGCGCACTATCGTCATAACGACGGAATCAGCCTCATATACATGATGGTAACAAGCATTGGGATGGTGATGCAAATGCGCGGATCACGACGATTTTTGATAAACGGAATCATGATGACGCTGACCTCGCTCGCCCTTCGTGGCATCGGCGTAGCGTGGAATGCCTTCGTATCGGGAAAGCTCGGTGCCGAGGGCATGGGCTTATATACGCTGATCATGAGTGTATACGGACTGGCGATCACAGCCGCATCCGCAGGTGTCAATCTTGCCGCCACACGCATGTGCGCAGAAGCCATCGGCTGTGAAGATAATGTCAGACTGCGGCGCACACTGAAGCGGTGCATACTTTACGCGCTGCTCTGCGGAATCAGCGCATGCTGTCTGCTGTTTTGCGGTGCTGAATGGATCGCATTGGTCTGGCTGGAGGATGCACGCTGCACCTTCTCGCTGAAACTGCTTGCGGCGAGTCTGCCCTTCATCGCCGTTTCCAATGTTCTGCACGGCTATTTCAACGCGGTGCGCCGTGTGTCAAGGAGCGCTCTGACGCAGATTTTCGAGCAGCTTGTCAAGATTGTGCTGACCACATGGCTTCTGCTCGGCGTCATGCCCGAAGGCATCGAATATGCCTGTATTGCGTTGGTGGGCGGCGGTGCGCTGGCGGAGACTGCATCCTTTGCCATGGCTCTTATACTTTATTTCATTGACCGTCATTTTGCAGGGATTGGCAACGGAACTTGCAATTCTCCCCAAAGCGGCGGCTCCCTGACAAGGGAGATGCTGGGCATTACGCTTCCGATTGCGGCGGCGGCACTAATCCGCTCTGCGCTGACCACTTTAGAGCACATGCTTATCCCGCGCGGACTGCGCGCCAATCCCGCCACCGAAGAAACCGCTCTTGCCGCCTATGGCATGCTGTGCGGCATGGTCATGCCGATCATCATGTTCCCCACTGCGCTTTTGTACTCTTTCACGGGGCTGCTGGTGCCGGAATTTGCCGAATCGGATGCAAAGGGAGACACGGTTCGCATCCGCAAAATAGTATCCCGTGCCCTCGGCATGACGCTGCTTTATGCCATCGGTTGCGCGGCAATCCTCACCGAATTTTCGGATGCGCTCGGCATGCTCATTTACAAAAGCGAAGATGCGGGGGCGTTCATTCGTCTGATGGCACCATTGGTACCCGTAATGTATCTCGATCACGCGGTGGATTCCATGCTCAAGGGACTGGGAGAGCAGGTCTATTCCATGAAAGTCAACATTCTGGATGCGGCGATGTGCACGCTCCTTGTATGGATTCTTTGCCCGAAAATCGGTATATACGGTTATGTCGTCACCATCTATATCGCGGAGGCAGTGAATGCGTCTCTCAGCATCGCAAAGCTGGCAAAGGTCACGGATTTTCATGCAGGTCTCGGCAAAATGCTCCTTTGTCCGCTTGTGTGCGCAATCGGAGCCGTGGCGACGGTACGGCTGGTCGGCTTCGCATCCTGCGTCGGATGGGTACAGCTGACACTCGGCTGCCTTCTGTTGTTGATTGTCTATTTTTCGCTGTTGATGCTGACGCGCACTCTTACCAAGCGAGATCTGCAGCTGTTGATAGGAACTCGCTGAAAATCAATCCGCCGAATGGCAACGCATTCGGCGGATTCCTGTTTGATATTCGGTTTTTCTCCTCTCATTCGCTTCGCGGCGGCGTTACAGCTCAAACCAGAAGGTAGAGCCTTGTCCGAGGGTGCTGTTGACGCCATATCGAGCGTGATGCAGATCGAGAATGGATTTGACGATGGATAGCCCCAGCCCCGATCCTGTCTGCGCGCGGCGATGAAGCTTATCCACCTTGTAATAGCGATCCCAGATATTGGGGAGCGCTTCGGGGGCAATGCCCTCTCCATGGTCGGTGACTTCGATGCGCACCCAACGTTTATCTCCGTCGGAAATAATGCGCTGAGAAATCATAACGGTTTTGTCATCGCCGGCATGGGTGATGGCGTTGTTGATAAAATTGTATATCACTTGCAGAATTCGTGTGCGGTCGGCTTCTACCACGACCTCCTCATCCGATAAAAACACAATGCGCCAGCCGTCCTGCTCCGTCAGCTTGGAGAAGCGTCCGATAACCTCCCGTATCATTTCGGTCAGATTAAATTCGGATAGCGAAAGCTCTTGCGTGCCGGACTGGATACGGGAAATATCAAGTACATCGTTGACCAGCGAGGTCAGTCTTTTTGCCTCGTCGATAATAATCTGCACATTTTCGGGTGTATTCTCACCGGGAATGTCGCGCATAATTTCCGCATAGCCCGCAATCATGGTCAGCGGCGTTCGAAGATCATGGGAAATGTTTGCTATCAGCTCGCGCTGAAGCGCGCCCGTCTTTGCCAGTTCCTCGGCGGCATAGTTCAGCGTGTCGGAAAGCTCAGCGATCTCCGAATAGCCGTCCGCAGAAAAAGAAGCGCTGTAATCGCCCTTCGCCAGCTGCTTTGCGCTCCTGTTAATGCCGACAATCGGAGCCGCCACATGCTTTGCAAAGAGAAACGAGAGCGCAAGGGCAGGCACGATCATAATCAGCGAAAAAATAAGCAGCTCGGTTTGCAGGGTTCGCACGGTAGAATCCACCGGCGATATGGTTGTGTTGAGCATGATAATGATGTCCTTCCCCAGCTTTTCGGAGGGGATCACACGAGTGTAGATGATACTCTCATCCATGCTCATCTCAAGCTCTTGCGGCGGTGTGTAGGAGTCCGATTCATAGCGGATATTTCGAAAGGCGTCCAGCTTAAAACGGGAGAGCTTTTCTCCGCCGTTCTGTTCCGCGAAGGAATACAGCATGTAAATGCTGCGCGGTGTCATATCATGGATGATACAGTCGGACAGCACTTCCTCTGTGACGAGAATGTTTCCGTTCTCATCAAAGACAAGCACGCAGACCTGTTTTTCGCGAGCGATTTTTTCGGCGGTGCTTCGAAGCACGGCATGATCGCTGTCTGTCTGATCACCGATATCCGAAGCGGCGCTGACAATTTCGGAAATGCGAACGGTTTTATAAATCTCACCGAAGAATACAACCTGCAATAGCCATAATAACCCTAACAAAAGCAGCAGAAACAGCATGAAATAAGCAAAAAGCTCCCATCGAATACCAAATCTGCCGCGAGAAAAGGTGCGGAGTGTCTTTCTATTGTTACTGCTTGGATTCAAAGCGGTATCCCACCCCTCGTAAGGTCACTATCAATCTCGCATAGTCACCGAGAGATTTGCGCAGCAGCTTAATGTGGGTATCCAGCGTGCGGTCATCGCCGTAGAAATCGTAGCCCCAAACCTCGGTGATCAGCTTTTCGCGGGAGAGAGCGATGTTGCGATTTTTGAGCATGTAAAAAAAGAGATCATATTCTTTGGGGGACATTTCCACGCGATTGCCGTCCACATAGACCAGCCTTGCGGTAATATCCGCCTTCAGCCCACCGATCTCCACCACCTCATTGGCATCCTTTGCGGGAGCTGCGGCGCGGGTACGGTGCAAAACGGCGTTGATGCGAAGCATCAGCTCCTTGGGAGAAAAGGGCTTGACCACATAATCGTCTATACCAAGCTCAAAGCCGTTGATCTTATCATATTCCTCGCCTCTGGCGGAAAGCATAATGATGGGCGTATTTTTGGTGCGACGAATTTCTCTGCAGGCGGAGAAGCCGTCAAGCTCCGGCATCATAATATCCATGATGATGATATCGAAATCCGTCTCGCGGCAGAGCTTCACCGCCTGCATGCCATCGGCAGCTTCCGTGACCTCGTGTCCTTCGAATTCCGCGTATTTCCGAATGAGCTTACGAATCATTTCCTCATCGTCAACCGTCAAAATTTTATACAATGCGATCCATCCTTTCTTCGATTTCTGCAATAGGGAGTCAAAATCTCCGTGAAAATCCGAGAAAAATGGGAATATTTTTCAAAAAACGAATTTTCTGAGATCACCTATATTATACCCGAAACCAAAGAGGATTGCAAGAGATTTCGCCGAATATTCACAAAACAAATGCGATCCGTCACCTTGTGCACAAAACCATCACATAACCGTGGACTCCAGCCCAAAGCTAACGCCGATGGCGTCGTTGACTTTTTTCATCACATCATCGTCAAGGTGTCCCATCTTCTCCTTTAGACGGCGCTTGTCGATGGTGCGGATCTGCTCTAAAAGAATGATAGAATCCTTGGCAAGGCCGTGGGATTCGTTTTTGCCGCTGTGATCGGCAAGCACATCTATATGCGTCGGCAGACGGTTTTTGCCGACTTGGCTGGTGATGGCGGCAGCAATGACCGTGGGGCTGTATTTGTTTCCCACATCATTTTGCACAATGAGCACGGGGCGCAGTCCGCCCTGTTCGGAGCCCACCACCGGGCTTAGATCCGCATAATAAATATCTCCGCGTTTGACAGTCATAAGATTCACTCTCCATAATTTTCGTTGGTGCTATTATTTTTACCCTTGACGGGCAAAATAATCATGGTGGGCGAAAATTTCACACACCCATATCAGTATAATATCCTGTGCGTCCGATGGTGCGGAGAGCGAAAATCAAGGAAGATACGAATTTTTCGGATGTCGAAAAAAGAAGTCAAAAATACAGGGCATTCCCCTTGACAAACAAGGCTGGATGATGTATAATAATATTTAGCAAAAATCCAAAAATACGCGAGTATAGTTCATCGGTAGAACGCGAGCTTCCCAAGCTCGATAGGAGGGTTCGACTCCCTTTACTCGCTCCAAACAAGAATCGTCCATGCTTCATTCAGCATGGACGATTCTTTCTTTTTATTTCACGTTGCCGTTGTCAATGATGAACTGCGGCAAAACGTTCTGTACCATCAAGAACTGCTTGAGGTAGGGCTTGCCGTATTCCTCTACATATTCGTTATATTCCGAAGCCTCCAGATCCTCGTCGGTTACAACGATGCCGTCGATCTCGGCAATCGCCTGTGCGGCGAGATACAGCATTGC
>JAZTWJ010000003.1:0-44050 GCA_045635785.1 Candidatus Flemingiibacterium sp. | reverse complement strand
TGCTCGTACAGGGCGTCATCGACTGCTTTTTCGAGAATCCCGACGGCACACTGACGCTGATCGACTACAAAACCGACTTTGTTCCCCACACGCTTTCCTATGAGGAGGGCGCGGCGATGCTGCTTTCCCGACACAAGAGACAGCTTGGCTATTATAAGGATGCGCTGGAAAAGATCGCCGCCAAAAAGGTGAGCCGCGTGCTTCTATGGTCCTTCTCCATGAATACGGCGATCCCTTTTGAAAATTAGAAATCAGCTACAGATGAAAATGCCGCGCTCAGCGCGGCATTTTGCATATGATTTCTAAAGCACGCACAAAGGCATCCGTCTCCGCCACGATATTAAAGGCGCCAAAGCTGACGCGCACCGCGCCATCACTGCCAAGCCGCTTGTGCGCAAGCGGCGCACAATGAAGCCCCGCACGAACAGCAAAGCCATGGCGCTCAAGCTGTTCGGCAACATCCTCCGAGGGGATCCCATCCACAGAAAATAGCACAATCCCACCCCTGTGATGCGGCGCATACAGCCGCACATTCGTTAGCTTTCCAAGCCCACACTTCAGATGCATCGCCAGCCGTTCCTCATGGGCACGGATACGCTCCTTACGGCTTGCCACAAACTCCATCCCGCACCGAAGCCCTGCGATGGCGGGCATGGGAAGCGTACCTGCCTCGTAACGCTCGGGGGGCTGTTCGGGCATGGTCAGATCCTTTGAAAATATGCCGCTACCGCCTTCGATCAATGTGGGAAGGGATACATCCTCACCGAGGATAAGCATCCCAACGCCCATGGGACCGTACAGCCCCTTATGCCCGGGAAGACATAACGCACCAATACCGTATTCCCTGACGCGAATCGGCAAAGTGCCGCACGCCTGTGCGCCGTCCACGATGAAAAAGATTCCTCTTTCACGGCAAAATTCCCCGATCTCGCGAATCGGCATATCTGCACCGCAAATGTTGGATGCGGCGGTGCACACAAGCACGCTTGCCCCATGACAGTTTGCTCGGATGGAATCGAGAATTGCCTCTTTTCGAGCACTTCCCCATAGCTCCACCGCGCTGTCAAAGAAGCGCACGTTACCCGAAGCAGCCGCCATTGCGGGACGAAGCACCGCATTGTGCTCCAAATCGCTGATTAAAATAGCACCATCCTTCGCCGCGCCCTTGATGGCAAGGTTGAGCGCATAGGTGGTGTTTTGCGTAAAGATCACCCGATCCGCAGAGGCGTCGAACAGCTCTGCCGCATATTTTCGGCAGAGAAACGCCTCCTCGGCGGCGCAAAGTGCCATTTTGTACGAGCCCCGCCCAGGATTTCCCAAACGAATTGCGGCGGCGACAGCATCGAAAACCTGCGGCGGCTTTGGAAATGTGGTTGCCGCATTATCAAAATATATCATAACCGCCTCACAAAACCGTAAAGCGCACGCCACTGTTTTGAAGGATCGCCTGTGCGCCTGCGAGGGCGTGATACGCAATTTCAAGACCGTAGGCACAGCCGTTTGGCGATTCGTTTGGACGTAAGCGGATGATCTCCGCAGGGATGCCAACTCGCCGCAGAGCATCCCTTGCCTGCATAGCAGAGGTGATGGATTTGGTACCGATTCTCGCTTTCATCGCCGTCCCTCCCTTCACCACAGTATATGCGTCGGCATCGGGATCGACACATGGGGCGATCACGCAAAAAAACGTCGGCGTATTTCCGACGTTTTTTAAGATATACGGTCACGGACTTCCCTGTTCAGCTTTTTTTGAAATCTCCACGCGCACGGAAGGGCTTCTTCTCGCGATCATCTTTGGAGAAAGGCTTTTTGAGATCATTCTTGAAGAACTGATAGAAGCCGCATTTGATCATGCCGTTGTACAACGTGCGTACCTTATCGGCGCGTTTGCCGTAAAATCGCTCAAATTCGGGAACGCTGGTCAGCACATATATCTGCCACGGTGCCAGCTTTTCAAAGCATCGTCCCATCGCACCGTACAGCGCCAGCACCTCGCTATCGGTGGAAAGTCGCTCGCCATAAGGTGGATTGCAGACGATGGTTGCACGGCGTTCTGCCTTGACAATTTGCGTGGCGTCCCTCTCAAAGCATTTGATGTGCGCGCCCATATCGGCGCGGCGTATATTCGCGCGGGCAAGCTCCACCATGTGCGGATCAATATCACTGGCATACACCTCAAAATTGGTGGGTGTAATAGCGGACTTTGCTTCTTCCCTTGCCTCCGACCAGATCTTTGAGGGAATGTCGTAAAACTCCTCCGCCGCAAAGCTTCTGCCAAGTCCCGGCGCGGTGTTTGTCATCATGAGCGCCGCTTCGATGGCGATGGTTCCGGAGCCGCAGAAAGGATCCCAAAGAAGCACTTCCTCACGCGGGCGGGAGAGCTTGACCATTGCCGCTGCCAAGGTCTCGCGCAGAGGTGCAAGCCCTGCCGCCGGGCGATAACCGCGCTTGTGAAGCGGCGTGCCCGAGGTGTCGATCATCAGCGTGGCAATATCCTTGAGGATGAAAAATTCCACCTGATATTTGACGCCCTCCTCCTTGAACCATTTGATATCATACTCGGCAGAAAGACGGTTGACGATGGCTTTTTTGACGATGCTTTGACAATCGGGAATAGATGTGAGCGCAGATTTGATGGAATGCCCCTTGACGGGAAACGCATCATCCTCCGCAATCCACATTTCCCAAGGAAGTGAATTGGTACCGTCAAACAGCTCCGTGAAGGTCGCCGCAGGAAAGCTTCCCATTTTGATATACAATCTCTCCGCAAATCTTAGATTGATATTGCACCGCGCAATGGCGTTCATATCGCCCTTGAAGGTAACGCGACCATCAATGGTTTCGATGCGTTCATAGCCCAGCGCGTCGATCTCCTCACCGAGCAGCGCTTCGAGTCCAAATAGGCAGGTTGCCACATATTCGTAGGTTGTTGTCATTTTTTGATTTCCCTTTCTTGATGCTTGCTGCGGTTTGCGGTTTAATTTTTCGCCGCATCAATGCAAGCGTCGATCACCAGCACCACCGCAAGAGCAAGCAGCTCATCACCGTCATCTTTGATGTCTATCTCATAAGCATCGCCCAAAGTAAACCATTCCTTGCACACCGTTGCTATGCGGCGATCTCCGGCGGTGATCTCGTAATCGTGGGCAAAAAAATCCCCCGTTACACGCCAATTCGGTCCCTCAACGGTATATTCCTTCGAAAAAAAGGTGAATTCTTTGGTCACCGCAGCAAGCTCCGTGTCCCCCGCGAAGATCTTATAATGCGGCAAAAAAGTGAAAAGCTCCTGCGCGATGAAAAGAAGCTCACGCCCCTGCATATCGCTAAGATGCAGTTTACGCCCCAAGGTAAAGATCTCGCCTTCTACCGCATATCGCTCATTGCCGTCGGGATTGTAAATATGGAAACAGTCGCCCCATGTAAATATGTGCTGTTTGAGATATACCTTCATGGAATCGCTCCTTTTGATCAAGCTGATATTATTATAGCAGATTTGCGGTGTTTTGTCAATTGTATGTAAAATATCCGTGATACATTCCATAGCTGTAACATTTCCGTAAATTTTGCGGTGTTTTGCTTGCATTGATGGGCATCACATGTTATAATGAAATAATTAAAATTTATGCAAGGAGTTGAGAATATGGCAGAGCTGCTTCGCGGTGCGGAAATTGTTATTGAAACATTGCTGGAACAAGGTGCTGATGAAGTGTTCGGTTATCCCGGCAGTGCCGTGCTTCCGATCTACGATGCGCTGCATATGGCACAGGGAAAGCTGCGGCATATTCACGCCGCCGATGAGCAGGGCGCGGCGCATGCGGCGGACGGCTATGCGCGCGTCACGGGCAAGGTTGGCGTTGTTATCGCCACCTCCGGTCCGGGGGCAACCAATCTTGTCACAGGCATTGCCACCGCCATGTTAGATTCGGTGCCGATGGTCATTATCACGGGAAATGTTGCCACGAATCAAATCGGCACGGATGCCTTTCAAGAAATCAATATCACAGGCATTACCATGCCCATTACCAAGCATAATTATTTCGTCACCGATGTTGCCGAGCTTGCTGATTCCATACGAGAAGCCTTCCGCATCGCAAAATCCGGCAGGCCGGGGCCTGTTTTGGTTGACATTCCAAAGGATGTGCAGGAGGCACTTTGCCCCTTTGAAAAAGGCGAGATCGTCCCCCCCTTCCCCTCACCTACAGCGGATGAGATGCAAATTAAGCGTGCGGTGTCGCTGATCAACAATGCCAAGCGCCCCTACATTTACATCGGCGGCGGTGCTTCAGGTGCAAATCTCACCGACAAGATCATCGCTCTTGCCGAAAAAATTGACGCTTGCGTTGGCTGTACCTTCAAGGGGCTGTCCGTTATGCCAAAGGAATGCCCGCGTTATCTCGGTATGCAGGGCATGCATGGGCTATATGCTTCCTCCATGGCGAACCGCGAGGCGGATGTTGTCATCGCCCTTGGCGTTCGGTTTTCCGATCGCGCCACAGGAAAGGTGGAGAAATATGCAAATCATTCCAAAATCATTCAAATTGACACGGACATTTCCGAGATCGGCAAAAATGTTCCCGCAGACATCGGCATTGTAGGCGATATTGATGATGCCTTCACCCGTCTGTTAAATGGATGCAAAAAGCGCAAGCATCCCGCTTGGCACGAGCTATTTGAAGCCCTCAAATCCGATGGCGCAAAAATCCGAGACGCGGCAGATGCCTTTCCCGCTGATGTGATCACACCGAAGCGCGTTTTCGACATCATCAATGCGGCAAAGGGCGAGGATACCATCATCGCCACCGATGTGGGACAGCATCAGATGTGGACTGCACAATTTGCTGATTTTCATAAACCGCGCCGCTTTGTTTCCAGCGGCGGACTTGGCACCATGGGCTATGGAATGGGTGCCGCCATCGGCGCATCCATCGCCGAAAAGGAGCGCGTTATTCTCATCACCGGCGACGGAAGTTTTGGCATGAATCTAAACGAGCTTGCCACCGCCGTCACCTATCGTATTCCGCTGATCATCGTTTTAATGAACAACGGCATACTCGGCATGGTACATCAATGGCAAGAGTTTTTCTTTGATGGACATTATCAAAGCACCGTCCTTGAACGCAAAACCGATTTTGTCAAGTTGGCAGAAGCATTCGGCGCAAGGGCGAGCCGCGCTGCGACTCTCTCCGAATTCCGTACCGCCTTTGAAGCCGCCTTGAATAGCGACGCCCCCTATCTGATCGACACGCTGATCGACCCCGAGATGCTGGTGCTTCCCATGCTTCCCCCCGGCGGATCGGTGGACGATATCATTGTAAAACAAACCGCTGAAAATCATAGCGGTCATTGACCGAGCTTTTTCTAAAACAATATTCAAAGGAGAAGGCTTTTGCGCGGCAAAAGCCAACACCATCCATATGAAACGTTTTGTCATCTCCGTCTATGTCGAAAACAAATACGGCGTTCTCGCCCGCGTAACCGGCATGTTTATGCGCAAGGGCTTCAACATCGACTCGCTCACTGTGGGCGAAACCGAGAATCCGAGCTTTTCCCGCATCACCATCGCCCTGCGCGGTGACGATTTTCTGCGCGAGCAGCTCATTCATCAGCTTACCAAGCTGTTTAATGTAAAAAATGTCAAGCTGCTTGACACCGAAAATTCCGTTGAGCGCGAAATGATGCTCATCAAGGTAAAAAATACGAACGAGAATCGCAGCGATATTATGGCTGCCACAGAAATTTACCGTGCGAAAATCATCGACTACAACAACGATACCATGTGCATCGAAATCACGGGCGAACCGACCAAAATTGATGCCTTTATCGACGTTATGAAGCCCGCCGGCATCATTGAGATCTGCCGCACGGGTGTGGCCGCCCTAGAGCGTAGGGGCACCATCCGCGATGATTTACCCGCGCCCGCAAATGATGTAGAGGAAGATTCCACCGCAAAAACCGAAGCGTAATATCAAACGCCGCCATGTCTCATGGCGGCGCATCTGTCTTAATATTTAGGAGAAACGTATGAATTTTATTCTCAAAGGCAATTTCTGCTACTGTGAAACACCCACATTCATCCGTACTGTAACAGGATATGCTGTCTGTGAGGAAGGCATATCCCGCGGCGTTTTTGAAACGCTGCCGGAAGCCTTTGCGGCGCTTCCGCTCATCGACTGCGGCGACAGTCTCATCATCCCAGGTATGCTGGATCTGCACATTCACGCAGCCCAATTTGGCTATCGCGGCACCTGCATGGATTTGGAGCTGCTCGATTGGCTTGACAACCACGCATTCCCCGAGGAAAGCCGCTTCGCCGATCTTGACTACGCGAACAAGGCGTACTCCATTTTCGCCGATGCTATGAAAAGCAGCGCGACGACTCGTGCCTGCATCTTTGCGTCGCGGCATGCAGAGGCAACGGAGCTTCTCATGGAGAAATTGGATGCGGCAGGCATCTTTTCTTACGTTGGCAAGGTGAATATGGACAGAGCCGCACCCGATCCTTTACGCGAAAGGGATGCCGAGACAGCCGCTTCCGATACGCTTTTGTGGGCGACTCGAACGAAGGATCGCTTTGCAAACGCAAAGCCCATGCTCACGCCCCGATTCATCCCCTCCTGCTCGGATGCGCTGATGAAAAAGCTGGGCGAAATCGCCCGCGAGCATTCCCTTCCCGTGCAGTCGCATCTCTCTGAAAATCACGATGAAATCGCATGGGTGAAGGAGCTTCGCCCCGATGCCGCATTTTACGGCGATGCCTATGCGCGCGATGGACTGTTCGGCGATACACCCACTGTAATGGCGCATTGCGTGTATTCGAGCGATGCGGAAATCGCTCTCATGAAAAAAAAGGGCGTTGTCATCGCCCATTGCCCTGCCTCAAATATGAACGTTGCATCAGGTATTGCGCCCATCCGCCGCTATTTGGAAGCGGGACTTCGCGTAGGGCTTGGCAGTGACGTGGCGGGCGGACAAACGGAGTCCATGTTCCGCGCCATCACCGATGCTATTCAAAATTCCAAGCTATATATGCGCCATATCGACAATTCCTGCAAGCCGATTACCTTTGAAGAAGCTTTCCATATGGCAACTTACGGCGGCGGATTCTTTGGCAAGGTCGGCGGCTTTACGGAAGGCTCCGTCTTCGATGCGGTGGTGCTGGACGACAAAAGCCTTGCGACCACTGTCAAAATGGACGCAAGGCAAAGACTTGAGCGTGCCGTTTATCTGGGACTCGACAGATACGGTATCACGCATAAATTCGTTGGCGGAAACCAAATTCTCGGCTAAAAGCAAACAGCTTTCATTTAACGGATCCTCTCGTATCCAAGGCGGGGGGATCCGTTTTCAAGATAGATGATGCCTTGATACGAAAAGCCTTCCCGCAGAACGGCGCGCTGCATGGGATGATTGTCCGCATGGGTATCCACCCGCAGATGGTCGAAGCGTTTTTCTGCATAAGAAACACATTCCGCAAAAATGCCGTGACGGGTACCATCGCCGGCGATGCGGTGAATGGTGCCGTACGGTGCGTCGGACAGCCATGCGCCGTCGATTTTTGCATAGGTAGGATCATCTCCTGCAATCAGCGCGAAGCAGCCGTATATGTGTGTTTCGTCCTCCATCACATAGAGATTTCCCGCCGCGATGTCGGCTTGCAGAAGCGCCGCATCGGGATAGCCGTTTTGCCATTGAACAAGATTTCCCTTTTGTCGCATAAACGCACGCGCGCTATCATATATTTCAAGCAGTCGAGGGATTTCATGAGGCTTTGCGAGTCGGATCATTTTCATATTCCTTTCAACATCAATTCTGCAATATTATAGCACATCCGCTTTGATTTGTCAAGTGATCTCGCCGTCGAAAACCGTCGTCGCGCCGCCTGTCAAAAGCGTGCGTCCATCCGCTGCAATACGAACAAGCAACACACCGCCATCCAGCAGCACGCGGATGTCCTCGTTAAAATTGCATGCTCCGCGACGGATAGCGGCAGCTGCCGCCGCGCATGCCCCTGTACCGCATGCCATCGTCACACCGCTTCCCCGCTCATACACTCGCATGCGAAGCATATTGGGTGACATAATTTGCACAAATTCCACATTGATTCCGCCTGCAAAACTCTCATGCTTTGAGATTTTTTCGCCGTATGTCGTCAGAGGAACGTCCTCCACATGCTCTGTAAAAATTACCGCGTGGGGATTGCCAACATCTACGACCGTGAGTGCAAAATTCTCATCGTTGATACAAAGCGTGCGGTTGCCTGTGATGCGGACGATGCCCATATCCGCGCTCACACATTCCACCCGTTCATTTTTCGTCAATAGGCAAAGTGTTCGAATGCCAGCCCGCGTCTCCACCGTGATACGCTTTTTTTGTGTCAAGCCATTCTCGTAGACGAATTTCCCAAGACAACGGATGCCATTGCCGCACATTTTCCCCTCGGAGCCGTCCGCATTAAAGATTCGCATGCCGAAATCTGCCTTCTCTGATGGCGTGATAAAGATAAGACCGTCTGCACCAACACCCATTTTCCGCTCGGAAAGCCGCTTTGAAAGCTGCGGTGCATCCAATGGAACATCGCCGTAAATGAAGATATAGTCGTTGCCAAGCCCGTGCATTTTTGTAAAGCGCATACTGCCTCTCCTTCTGCCATCCGTATGATGGCAGTGTCAGTATATGCGAAATAGAAATAAAAGCCACTTTTCGAAATTGAAAAGTGGCTTTACAATTTTTCTCAACAATCAATCAAGCGGTTTCATCGTGGGGAACAGGATGACTTCTCTGATGGTATCCGAACCGGTGAGCAGCATGACAGCTCGGTCAACACCGATGCCCATGCCACCTGTAGGCGGCATGCCGTACTCCAGCGCCGTAATAAAATCATCGTCCATCATTTCCGTCTCATCATCGCCGCGCTCACGCTGTTCAACCTGTTTTACAAAACGCTGCTTCTGATCAATGGGATCGTTCAGCTCGGAATAAGCATTCGCAAGCTCGCTGTGGCAGATGAAAAGCTCAAATCGCTCAGTCAGACGAGGATCCTCGGGAGACCGCTTGGTAAGCGGAGAAACCTCTACAGGGTACATGGTAATAAAGGTCGGCTGAATCAGCTTTTCCTCTACGCGCTGGTCAAAGCAAGCATACAGCGCATTGCCCCATGTCTTTTCTGCGGCATCCGCCAGCTCAACTCCCTTTGCGGCGGCGGCGGCAACTGCCTCCGCATCATCGGTGATAGCACCAAAGTCGATGCCAACATATTCCTTGACCGCATCCACCATGGTCAAACGTCTCCAGCCGGGCGCAAGATTGATCTTCTCGCCCATCCATTCGACCTCATAGGTGCCGAGAATTTCATTAGCAGCGCCGGAGATGATGCCCTCGGCGATGTCCATCATGTCATGGAAATCCGCATATGCTTGGTACAGCTCAACCGAGGTGAATTCGGGGTTGTGCTTGGGATCCATACCCTCATTGCGGAAGATTCTTCCGATTTCATAAACGCGCTCCATGCCGCCGACGATCAAACGCTTGAGCGGAAGCTCCGTGGCAATGCGCATATACATATCAATATCCAATGTATTGTGATGCGTCACAAAGGGGCGCGCGGATGCACCGCCCGCGATGGTGTTGAGAACAGGCGTCTCAACCTCGATGTAATTCATATTATCAAGATATCTGCGCATGAACTTGATAAACTGCGAACGAATGATGAAATTCTTCTTGACATCGGGATTTACGATCAGGTCAACATAACGCTGACGGAAACGCAGATCGGTGTTGGTCAAGCCGTGGAATTTCTCGGGAAGGATCTGCAAGCTCTTGGAAAGCAAGATCACCTCAGACGCATGGACGGAAATTTCGCCCGTTTTGGTGCGGAATGCTTCGCCCTTTACGCCGATCAGATCGCCAATGTCCAGCTTTTTGAATGCGGAATAGCTTTCCTCACCAATGCTGTCTCTGGCAACGTAGCACTGAATGCTGCCCTGCACGTCCTGCAGATTACAGAAGGAGGCCTTGCCCATCACGCGCTTGGACATCATTCTGCCGGCAATGGAAACGGGCTTCCCTTCCATCTCGTCGAAATTATCCTTAATCTCCATGCTGTGATGCGTTACATCGTATTTGGTAATCTTAAAAGGGTCCTTGCCCTCTGCCTGCAGAGCCGCCAGCTTATCGCGGCGAACCTGAAGCAGCTGGTTCAGCTCCTGTGCAGAAGGCGCCGTCGCCTGTGCCGGAGCCTTATTTTCGTTTTCACTCATTTTTATGTCCATGACCTGCGTGTCAAGTCTTCCTTTCTATGGGATTGTAGAAGTATAAATCGGCATTCATAAGATCACTGCCCAAAAAATTCTTCGGACCAGATCTCCCGAATGCTTACTTTGCGGTTTTTTCGATCTTGAGAATTTTTAACTTCATAACTCCAACAGGAGCCTCAACATCGGCATAGTCGTCCACCTTTTTACCGATCAGCGCCATACCGATGGGAGACTGGTCAGAAATGTTGTTCTTCAACGGATCGGCTTCATTAGTACCGACGATGTTGTATCTTACTTCCTCGTCAAATTCCTCATCGTAAACAGTGACGGTCATGCCAAGGTTTACAACATCGGTGGCAAGATCGTCTTCGTTGACAACGACTACATTTTTAAGAATCTCCTCCAGCTCTTGAATGCGGGATTCAACCTTTGCCTGTTCGTTCTTTGCTTCATCGTATTCGCTGTTTTCGGACAGATCGCCGAAGGAACGGGCGGTAGCAATTGCTTCCTTGACCTCGGGACGTTTTACGTTTTTCAGATACTCCAGCTCATCGGTCATGATTTTCAGACCCTCTGCAGTGAGGACCATCGGTTTGTTTGCCATTTTTAGAATCTCCTTGGTTAATTGTATTATTTGGATTGCAAAACAAGCTTTGCAATCGAATACGTTACTATTTTATATTTTTACAGTATATGCGGAAATATTACCGCTTATTCGGATTTTATAAGCTCCTCGATTGCTCTCTGCAGCTGCGTATCTTCCGCATCGGTAATTTTGTAGATGTTCTTATCTGCAAGGCTCTCATCCATTTCGCAAGGGATGTCCGGCGTTACGCCGATGCCTTCAAAATTATCCGAGAAGGGCGGATAATACATGCTGCAGGAAATGCCGAATCCGCTTCCGTCGGGAAGCGCCATGATACGCTGAACGGTTCCCTTGCCGTAAGTGGTTTCGCCAATGAGCGTCGCCTTGTCGTAATCCTGCAATGCGGATGCAAACAGCTCGGCTGCGCTGGCAGTGCTTCCGTTGACCAGCACGCACATGGGTGCCGTAAATTCGTTGTTATCGGATGTTCGCTCCGTTTCGGTACCGTCGCTGTCCACAATGCGAACCATCGGTCCTTCGGGCAGAAGGAAGTCGAGCACTTCACAAATGGCTTCCAATTCCCCACCGGGATTATAGCGCACATCAAAGATGAAGCGATCCACGCCTTTTTGCTGTAGCTCATCGCAAGCCGTCTTAAACTGCGCGGGCGTGCCAAGATCAAAGCTGAGAATTTTGATAATGCCGATGGTGGGATCGTCGGCGTAGACATGGGACATAACAGTTTGCTCATTGATATAACCGCGTTTGATGGCATAATCAAAGGTCTCGTTGCCACGTAGCACGGTGAATTCCGCAACGGTTCCAGTTTCGCCCTTGAGCTTTGAAAGTGCGGCATTGTATCCGAGTGAGGAAACCGATTCGCCGGAAACCGCAATGATCAGATCCCCCGGCTGCAAACCCGCCTCCAGCGCCGGAGAATCGGGCATAACATTGATGATTTCGATGGCATCATTTGCCGTAATGACATAGACACCGATGCCCTGCATTTCTGCGGACACATCACTCATCATTGCAGCAAACTGCTCTTTGTCCAGATAATAGGCGTATTTGTCACCCGTGCCCGCGATGTAGCCGCGCATGATCATGTCAGAGAGATACTCCTCGTCAATATCGCCGATATACATCGAACGAACAAGAGAATCCACAGCCGCCAGCTTTTCAAACGAAGCCATGCCGCTTGTCAGCGTGTTCAACTCCTCGCGATACTTGTTGTTCAGCGCCACAAAAGTGATCTGAAAGGTGACAAGCACCGTGAGCAGCATCAGCACGATCGCCATGCCAATGGATATTCTTTTAGACATGCAAAACCTTCCTTATTTTCACTTAAAGAATTTCATTGGGTCGGTGTGTTTGTTTGCCTCATACAGCGAAAAATGCAGATGATTTCCCGTAGAATAGCCGGTGGACCCAACCTTAGCGATGACCTGACCCTTTTTTACCGTCTGCCCGACGGAAACAAGCAGCGAGGAACAATGCGCGTACAGTGTAGCGTATCCGCCGCCATGGTCGATCATGATATAGTTTCCGTAGCTGTAATGCTTGGTTGCAATGGTCACCTTTCCGTCATTGGAGGCATAAATGTTGGTTCCGTAGCTTGCGGGAATATCGATGCCATTGTGAAGCTCCGATTTGCCTGTAATGGGACTGGTGCGCCATCCGTAATATGATGAAATGCGGGTAAAATCAAGCGGTACCGGCCACATAAAGGTGCCGCCCACAAATTTGGAGTTGAGCTTTTTCTGCAACTCCTCAAGATATGCTTCAAGCTCTTTGGTTAACTTTTCTTCCTCGGCAAGTGCTTTTTCATACAGCGAGGTATACTGCGCCGTGTTATTCTTATACTGATTGATGTAGCTTGCCGCCTGCTTAGACTTTTCTTCAAGCTCCGCTTCGTCTTTTTTCAGACTGGCGAGCAGCTCTTCCTGCTTTAACTTTTGTGTCGCAAAATCACTGCGGATATTTTCAAGAGATGCCTTGTCCTCTTTTAATCCGCGCATAATGGTGTTGTCATACTCTAACATCGCACCGATACGGTCAACACGAGAGAGAAAATCGGCAAGGTTCTCCGCACCGAACAGCATCTGTAAATAGCTTGCTTCACCTTCCTCGCGCGTGACACGCAGCCGCTCCTTGAACAGGGCATATTTATCGTCATAAGCCTTCTGCTTATCGATGATTTCGCCATCCTTTTCGGAAATGCTGGTACTCAGCGCATCAATAAACTCGGTGGTGGTATCAATCCGTTTGATGAGCAAGGACATTTCGCCGTCAAGCTTTTCTTTATCCGCCATAGCCTTTTCCGTGGCGGTTTTCGCCGAGGAAATCTGCTTTTGAAGGTTTTTCATGTCCTTTTCAATCTGGGCAAGCTTTGCTTCATAGCTTTCCACTTTGGAATCTGTTAGATTGGCAGCATGCACTTGACCGCCGTCTTTTGGAATCACAAGAACAAGCATTGCGACACATAGCAGCGCTGCGCCGGCGCGGAGCGCGCCTTTGAAGATATTACGTTTGTCGGTCATATTTTTTTTCATATTCTGTGTCATTATGGCCTACCTTTCGGATTTTACGCGCGCAGATACTTTCTTGTAGAAATTGTGCTTCCGATGATACTGGTGAGAACGCCGATTCCAAGGAAAGCAAGCGCCACGATATGTGCAATGTCACCATATGGAATAATAGTGATCATGTTGAAATTATCGCCGAGATTTGTAACCACATAGCTGTAGATATAACGCTCAATCAAAAATGCCAGCCCGCTGGCGAACACACCGATGAAGATACCCTCCAAGATAAACGGCAATATCACGAACCAATCGGTGGCGCCGATATAGCGCATAATGGAAATTTCCGATCTGCGAGAATGCATTGCCATTTTAATGGTGTTAATAATGACAAAAATCGTGACAACAAACAGAATCACCATGAACCAAACGAGCACCAGTGTAATGCCCGACTTGACCCGCTCGATGGTATCGGCAAGATCCTGTCGGTGATTTACCTTGGCAATGCCGTCAATCTGCCCGAGCTGATATGCAGTGGTGGCGGCTTTGGAGTTGTCGGTATATTTGATGACAAACTCATCGCGAAGAGGATTATCGTCCTCCACAAGTTCGTAAAGCTCAGAATGCTCGGCATATTTTGCCTGTTCCTCCAAAAGCGCTTGCTCCTTAGAGATGAATATCACCTCGTCGATGTTGTCAAGCGCGCGGATTTTAAAACCGATTTCGGAAACCTCTTCATCGGTTTTGTTTTCATCCACAAATACAACAATCTCGTTGAGCAGACGTAACTGCTCAAGATTGACGTTAATATTCAGAATCAGCAGCGCAAAGCTGCCCATGACAACAAGACAGCTCATGAGAACGGTGACAGATGCCACCGACATGATGCCGTTCCGCCAAAGCCCTTTAAAGCTTTGCGACAAAAAATAAGTAAATCTGTATCTTCTCATATCATTGATCCTCACAAGCGTACGCGCGGCGTAAATCCGGTATCACCTGTGCTCATCCGAGGCGGAGGAGACTGTACATTCATGTTCACCGTTTCCATGCCACCAACACCATCGCTGACAACGTGACCATCCTTGATGCGGATAACTCGCTGCTTGAAATAGTTAACGAGATTCGCTTCATGGGTGACAACAATAACCGTTTTGCCGCGCTTATGGATTTTGATCAGCAGATTCATGATTTCCATGGACATTTGCGGGTCGATGTTACCGGTCGGCTCATCGGCGATAATGATCTGCGGATTGTTAGCAAGCGCTCTTGCCAGTGCCACTCGCTGCTTTTCACCGCCCGAAAGCTGGTCGGGATAGCGCGCGTGCTTTTCGGTAAGATTCACAATGTTAAGAATAGCGGGGACGCGGCGTTTGATGAGCCGTCCGGATTCGCCTACAACCTGCATGGCGAAGGCAACATTCTCAAACACGGTTTTCTTCGGAAAAAGGCGGAAATCTTGGAACACAACACCAAGCTCACGTCTGTAATAGGGAACCTTATAATTGCGGATTTTTGCGAGATCATAGACGGTTGTCTGATGCTTGCCGTTTTCGAGATGACGATCCACCCGAACAGTAAGACTGCCCGAGGTAATTTTTTCCTCACGAAGCAAAAGCTTTGTAAGCGTAGTCTTGCCCGCGCCGGATTCGCCCACGATAAAGACAAATTCACCGTCTGCAATTTTCAAATTCACACCGTCCAAGGCCACATGGCCGTTCGGATATACATATTTTACATCTTTAAATTCAATCATAGGTTATTATAGCAGCTCCGTATTTCGGTAAATTTAACGAAGTCGAAAGACAATTGCCGCATTATTTTCATGTTTATCACAAATTTCTGGCGCAGGTTTGTCTTTTAACAATCATACCGTCCGTACCTTAAAAAGGTGCGGACGGATCGATTTTTATGTCAGAACTTTACAGGCTTGGATGTAAGATACTTTTTGACCATCAGCGCTACCTTGAAGGTAATCGCATGTTCGAATTCGCGAAGGTCAAGGCCTGTCAGCTTGCGAATCTTCTCAAGACGGTATACAAGCGTATTTCTGTGTACGAAAAGCTTACGTGAGGTCTCAGAGACGTTGAGGTTGTTTTCGAAGAAGCACTGGATCGTCATCAGCGTTTCGCGGTCAAGCGATTCCAGCGATCCCTTCTTAAACACTTCCTGCAGGAACATCTCACAGAGAGTAGTGGGAAGCTGATAGATGAGTCTGCCGATGCCGAGATTTTCATAGCTGATGATGTTTTTCTCGGTATCGAAAACCTTTCCGACCTCAATGGCAACCTGAGCTTCCTTGAAGGAGCGAGCGAGGTCCTTGATGTTATCCACCGCAGTACCGATACCGATCGTCACCTTTGCGTAGAATTCGGAGGAGAGCGTGTCGGATACCGTCTTTGCGATCTTTTCGATCTCGCGCATATCAAAATTAGGCTTGATTTCCTTTACGAGAACGATGTTGTGCTCGCCGACGGGAATTACATAATCCTTGTTTTTATCGGGGAACATGTTCTGAACCATATCATAAGGAATCACATCGCTCTTGCCGTAGAATTTGATGAGGAGAACGATGCGCATAACATCGGAATTAAAGTGCAGTTCCTTGCTCTTTAAGTAAATGTCGCTCGGGAGGATATTATCGAGAATAATATTTTTGATAAACGAGCCTTTGTCATACTTCTCGTCATACAGATTTTTAATGTTGTTCAGTGCAACGGAAAGGATCGAAGAAACCTTTTCCGCCATCTTATCTTCGCCTTCAACGAAAACAATGTATTCAGGCTTAACGCCTGCACCGATCTGTCTGTAGGTATAGCCGCCGGAGGTGATAGCCTCGTTGGTGTATGCCAGCTCGTCTCTGACGCCCTGAGCGGTTTCTCCGATCTTGACAAGCTCACTGCACGAGATAATCACGCCGTTTTCATCAATAACGCCGATAATACGATCAACAGCGTCCTTCATTTGATGAATAATTCCTTGGAATAATCTGTTTGACATGAGGCGACTCCTTTCAAATTTGAAAAAGAATTATGTATATTCTTAACTATATTTTACACGCAAATTTTGTTATTTTCAATAGTAATTTTGGAATATTCACTAAAAATTCACATCATACGAACAATATAAGCAATGGCAAACGCTAAATAAACCACGATCAGCGCGGTGGTAGCGTAAACAGCATAGGCAGGAAGCACAAGTGCCAAAACGCCGCCTGCAAGCGCAATGACCGAAACAATGATCAAAGAAAGTGCGCGATCGGATTTGGTCAGCACCTTCTTGCCAAAAGCACTTCCCTTGCCAGCAAACAGCATGATTCCAAACACAAGGAAGAGAACGGGCACCGCAATTCCAAGAACCTTTGCGGCGAGGGAGATGCCAATACCTGCAACGGTGGGCGTGCTGACGGTTGCCATGCGGATGAGATTGATGCCGGCAGCCGCTGAAAGGGAGCAAATGAAGAAGCTCTTCGTGAAAGCGTTATAAACAAAGTAAAGCACGATTGCACAGATCAGCATCATAATGACCTGCGAAGCATCAAATGCCAACTCATAATAGAGACAGGAGCCAAAGAACACGACTGCGGTGCCGAGCAGATTCGCGCTGGTGACGATCTTATCGGACTCGTCCACGCGATTCTTGCGGCGCAAACAGAAGAATACGATTGCCGCGATGAGCGCCAAAGCGGAGAGAATGAGCAGCACGGGAAGAATATTCGTGCGGAAGAAAGCCGCATTTTGCAGGCTCTTTCCCACGGTAAGCATTCCGCAAATCCCCACAATGACAAGGGCAAAAGAAATCATCAGCTTGTAAAGAACAAGATCGCTCTTTTTGAGATCCGCGCTCTGCTTCTCTAATTTTTGTTTTTTCGTATTCATATTGATCATTTTCCACTCCATAATTATAATTCGAATTGATAGGCGAGACAGGCAAGTGCAAAACCCGGCGCCGTCTCACAACGCAGAATTCTTTTACCAAGGCCCACGAGCGAAAAGCCCGCTTCCTTGGCGGCATCGACCTCACCGAGGGAGAATCCGCCCTCCGAGCCGATGATGACCGATATGCTTTGCGGCTTATCGCGTCCTTCAAATTGCTCCGAAAGCAACGTCCGCATGGAAACTGTGCCGTCTCCCTCATAGAAGAACAGCCGAAGCTCCGATTTTGATGCACTCTCTAACATCTGCTTGAAGGAAAGCGTCGGTGAAACCGTTGGAACGATTCCCCGTCCGCATTGCTTGGCGGCTTCCAGCGCGATCCTTGCGCGCCGTTCGAGCTTCCCCTGTTCTTTTCTGACGTCGGTTTCTTTTTTTGCCACCGCGCGGTCAGATTCAAAGGGGATGATCTCCGTTGCGCCCGATTCCACCGCCTTTTGGATAATGGTATCGAGCTTGTCCGATTTTGGCAGCGCCTGATACAGACGGATCGTATACGGCGGCTCCGTGTCAGATGGCTTCTCGGAAAGGATCCGCGCGCTTACGGTATCGGCTGTGAAGGCAGTCAGCTCACAATCATATTCGATTTTTTGCATATCACAGATGGTGATATGCTCCCCCGTTCGCATACGGAGAGAACGTGAAATGTGCCTTGCATCGTCGCCCCGAATAATAAAGACACCGTCTATAATATTCGAAGCGGACAAAAAGAATCGCGGCATTGCAACCTCGGACGTCGGTTTTGTATATTTTGCGCGATAAATCGCACTTGATGACCGACTATATTCTATATTATACTATAAATTCGTCATTTTGTCAAATAAAATCGCAAAAAATTTAGAAATATTTTTTGTTTTTTTATTTGTAGGTAAATTCCAACGAAATTCACGTCTTTTGATACACCATCGCGACCCAATCGCTCTCCATTGCCGTTTCCACAAGGGAAAAACCGTTTGCAAGCATGGCATTCTTAACATCCTCGGCATATCGTTCGATGATGCCGCTGGTGATAAGATAAGCCCCCTGCTTCAGATACGCGCCGATATCGGGTGCCATGCGGATGATAATGTCTGCCACAATATTCGCCACCGCGAAATCGTACAGACCGCCCTTTGTATCCACGCTTGCCAGCAGATCGGACACACCGCAGGTGATGTTCGTCACTCCGTTATCCTTGCAATTTTCAGCCGCCACGCGCACCGCCACAGGGTCGATGTCATAGGCAAAGCATTCACCTGCACCGAGCTTCGATGCACAGATGGCAAGAATACCGCTTCCCGTTCCAACGTCCAGCATACGCTGACCGGGAACAAGATATCTCTCGATCAATCCGCAGACGAGGCGGGTGGTTTCATGCGTGCCTGTACCGAACGCCATGCCCGGGTCCATGCGAACGACAATATCGTTTTCCGCCGCATCGAATTTTTCCCACATGGGAACGATCACCAATCTCTCGCCCACACGGATAGGATGGTAATATTTCTTCCAAGCGGTGGACCATTCTTCCTCATCCACGCCGACAAGATCCATCTTCGCGTCAATTTTTTCGGCAGAGAAACGCTCCTTCAAAAACACGAGATAATCGTTATAATTCTTGTCATCAGGAATGTAGATGGAGACGGCACCGTGGGATTTGTCCGCATTCAAAATGCTCTCGTCGATCAAGTCACCGTAAACGGTTTTCAGTCCATCCTCGATGTCGCTGTAATCCTCAATGAGGATGCCGTTGTCGAGCATGCTCATAATCGCCGCCGTTCGGTCGATGTCCTCTGTCTTCACCGCAACGCGAAGCTGTGTCCAATTCATGCAATTCTCCTTATTTGTTGAATAGCTTCTTTAAGAAGCTGCTCTTTTTGGTGTTGTTCTTTTCGCCGAGGCTGTCTGCGAACTGACGCAGCAGATCCTTTTGCGTTTCGGAAAGTCCGCGTGGCGTTTCGATGTATACGGTAAAAATCAAATTGCCGCGCCCTCTGCCGTTCACCATCGGGACGCCCTTCTCGCGCAAGGTAAAGCTGTCACCGTTCTGGGTTCCCTCAGGTATATCGTAACTCTCCTTGCCCTCCAAGGTGGGGATTTGGATCGTCGCGCCAAGCGTTGCCTCGGTGAAAGTGATGGGCACCTCACAGTAGATGTTGTACCCGTCGCGCTCGAAAATGCTGTGGGGACGAACGTTGACCGCAATGATCAGATCGCCTGCAGGGCCACCGTTTCTGCCGCTGTCACCCTGTCCGCGCAGTGCGACCTTCTGTCCGTCGTCAATGCCGGCCGGAATGCTCACATCCAGCTTTTTAGTCAGCTTTACATACCCTTTGCCGCGGCAGTTGGTGCAGGGTTCCTTGATCTTTTTGCCTGAGCCGCCGCAGTCGTCGCACACCTTTGTGGTTTGAAATACGCCCATCATGGTGCGCTGTTGGACTCTGACCTGACCGCTTCCGTGGCAGATGGGACAAGTATCAACGCTCGTTCCCTTCTTTGCGCCGGTGCCATCGCAGCTTCCGCACTTTTCTACTCTGCCGAAGCTGATCTCCTTTTTGCAGCCAAACACCGCTTCCTCAAAGGAGATGGTCACGCGCTGCAGAATATCGCCGCCGCGCATGGGCCCGTTTCTGCGCGCGGAGGAGGATCCGCCGCCAAAGAAACTGCCGAATATATCGCCAAAGATATCGCTCGCATCAAAGCCGCCAAAGCCGCCGAAGCCGCCATCAAAGCCGCCTGCCTGCGGATCCACGCCCGCAAAACCGTATTGGTCATACTTTGCCTTTTTGTCTGCATCGGAAAGAACGGCATAGGCTTCGTTGACCTCTTTGAAATTTTTCTCCGCCTCGGCATTGCCGGGATTCATATCCGGATGATATTTTTTGGCAAGCGAACGGTATGCTTTTTTGATTGCCGCCTCATCGGCGGATTTATCGAGGCCAAGGACCTCATAATAGTCTCTTTTATCTGCCATTTTGATTCCTCGAATCTATCTGTTATTCCATCGCAATGGATCTATATTATCAAAATCATACAACCAATATTATACTACATTATTGACAAAATGTCAACAATTTTTTTGTTAATATTCGCTGTTATTCTTCAAATTTTTGTCTATTTTGTTGGGGATACGTCGATTTTTTGGCAAAACTTACTGCAAATCATCCGTCATGATTAAAACCGCCGGCAAAGCCGGCGGGGTTTTGATCAGTTGTTGGTCTTGTCTTCAAAATCCGCGTTGTAGAAGGTGTCGCCATCACCCTGTGCGCCGCCGGGATTCTGACCCATGTCGGGGCCTGCGCCCTGTGCGCCTGCCTGCTGTTGATACAGCTTTTCAGAGATGGCATAGAAGGATTTTTCAAGTGCTTCGGTGTCAGCCTTGATGGCATCTGTGTCGCCGCCCTTGACGGTCTCCTTCAGCTTTTCGATGGCAGCCAGAACCGGCGCCTTCTCCTCTTCGGTAACCTTGTCGCCAAGCTCGCCAAGTGTCTTTTCCGACTGGAAGATGAGGCTTTCTGCGCGGTTCTTTGTCTCAACCGCTTCCTTGAGCTTCTTGTCTTCCTCTGCGAATTTCTCCGCATCCTTTACGGCGCGGTCAATGTCATCCTGGGACATGTTGGTAGAGGAGGTGATGGTGATGTGCTGTTCCTTGCCCGTTCCCTTATCCTTCGCGGTAACGTTTACGATGCCGTTTGCGTCGATGTCAAAGGTAACTTCGATCTGCGGAATTCCTCTGGGAGCGGGTGCGATTCCGTCCAGACTGAATCTGCCGAGGGTTGTATTGCCCGCAGCCATGTCGCGCTCACCCTGCAGAACGTGGATCACAACGGAGGTCTGACCGTCTGCGGCGGTGGAGTAAACCTGGCTCTTCTTTACGGGAATGGTGGTATTTCTGTCAATGATGCGGTTGAATACGCCTCCCAGCGTTTCAATACCGAGGGACAGAGGCGTTACGTCGAGAAGGAGAAGATCCTTTACGTCGCCGCCGAGTACGCCGCCCTGAATTGCTGCGCCGATCGCAACGCATTCGTCGGGGTTGATGCCCTTGAAGGGATCCTTACCGATGAAGCTCTTTACCGCATCCTGTACGGCAGGAATTCTGGTAGAACCGCCTACGAGAAGCACCTTGTCAACCTGACCGACAGAGAGTCCCGCATCGGAAAGTGCCTTCTTGGTGGGGATCATGGTGCGCTCTACAAGATCTGCGGTCAGTTCGTTGAACTTCGCACGGGTAAGTGTGCCGTCGAAATGCTTCGGACCGTTTGCATCCGCAGTAATGAAGGGGAGATTGATATTGGAGGAGGTCACACCGGAAAGCTCGATCTTCGCCTTTTCAGCAGCTTCCTTGAGTCTCTGGAGCGCCATCTTATCCTTGCGCAGATCAATGCCGTTTTCCTTCATAAACTCATCGGCGATCCAGTCGATCACTCTCTGGTCAAAGTCATCGCCGCCAAGATGGGTGTCACCGTTGGTTGCAAGAACCTCGAATACGCCGTCGGAAATTTCAAGCAGCGATACGTCAAAGGTGCCGCCGCCAAGGTCAAAGACCATGATCTTCTGCTCTTTTTCATCCTTATCCACGCCATATGCCAAAGCAGCGGCGGTGGGCTCGTTGATGATGCGCTTGACATCTAAGCCTGCGATCTTGCCCGCGTCCTTGGTTGCCTGACGCTGGGAGTCGGTGAAGTATGCGGGAACGGTGATGACCGCCTCGGTTACGGTGGTGCCGAGATATGCCTCAGCATCCGACTTCAGCTTCTGCAGGATCATTGCGGAAATTTCCTGGGGAGTAAACTTCTTGTCGTCGATGTTTACCTTATAATCGCTACCCATGTGACGCTTGATGGAAGCAACCGTTCTGTCGGGGTTGGTGATTGCCTGACGCTTTGCGACCTGACCGACCATTCTTTCGCCGGATTTGGAGAATGCGACCACAGAGGGCGAGGTTCTCGCACCCTCGGGGTTGGTGATAACCGTAGGCTCGCCGCCTTCAAAAACCGCTACGCAAGAGTTGGTGGTACCCAAATCTATACCAATAATCTTTCCCATAATAAATATCCTCCTTAAGATATTGTGAAAATTCTATATAATAATAAATTTTTATCTGCTTCAATCAGTTGGCAACCTTGACCAACGCCTCGCGGAGGATCTTGTCGCCTTTGCGATAGCCTTTTTGGAACACCTCGGTGATCTCGTTTTCGCCAAAGGAATCGTCCTCAATGTGCATCATCGCATTGTGTATCTGCGGATCGAATTTCTCGCCGGGTGCGCCGTATTCGCTGATGCCCATCCTGTCGAAAGCATCCTTTGCGCTCTTGAAGATCAGCTTGATGCCATCCGCAAGCTGTGCGCCATCGGAATACACCGCCGCACGTTCCAAGTTGTCCATGATCGGCAAAAATGCGCTCAGCGCATCCGCGTAAGCATCCGAATAAACGCCCTCGCGCTCCTTTGCGCTGCGTTTGCGAAAATTATCATACTCCGCCGCCGTGCGAAGGAACTTGTCGTTCGCCTCCGCAAGCTCTGCCTGCGCCTTTTGAAGCGCATCCTCCGCCTGCTTCAAGGCTGCGGTAAGCTTTTTATTTTCATCCTTTAGCGACTTTTCCGCTTTCTTATCCTTTTTGCCGAAGCTTGCCGCTTCCGCAGCATCGGTGGGGGTGCCTAATGTTTCGCTCGATATTTCATCAAGCTTTTCTGGCTTTTCGGCTTCGCTCTGTTTTGCTTTATCCTCTGTCATTTCATTCCTCCGTATTTTCGTGCGCCATTAGCTCGTCACCAAGCAAACGGCTGATATTATTCGACATATGGCTGACCAGCGTAACGACCTTGGAATAGTCCATACGCCGCGGACCGATAACGCCGATGGCGCCGATCACCCGTCCGCCCGATTTCACGGTTCTGAAAATCAACGAGGAGTTGTTCATAACCTCCACCGCGTTTTCCGATCCGATATAAACATTGGTTTGGTCGCCCTCGTCTGCGCTTAAAGCCTCACGCAGATCATCCTGTCGGTCAAACATGCCGAGCATGTCGCGCACTCTGCCGATATCCGCGAATTCGGGATAGTTCAGCAGATTATTCACACCGTCAAATATCAGCTCGCCCTCATCCCCCTCGGAAACGGTCTCATAGATCGTTTTGATGATGGGATTGATCAGCAGCTCACCGCCCGGCACCCGACGCTGCATCTCAAGCATTTCGGGCAACGTGATGCTTTCTAACGGTTTGCCTGCCACGAACTCGTTGAGCACAACGCTTAACATTTCAAGTATGTCGCGAGTGGCATCAAATCCAAGCCTAAGCTGCCTTGTTTTGACGGATCCGCCTTCCAGCAGCATAACCAGAATGAAGCTGCGCGGTGAAAGCACCATCACATCAAAGCGGGCAACCGTTGGTTTGATCGGCGCACGCTTGAGTGCCACGCCTGTATAATTGGTCAGCACGCTCATCAGCTTTGTGGCGCGGTCGAGAATGCGATCAAGCTCTGCCGCCTTGAGCGTCATCAGCTTGTTAAGTTCCCCAAGCTCAGCCTGCGTCAGCCGATACTGCTGCATCAACTGATCCACATAGAAGCGATAGCCAAGCTCCGACGGAATACGCCCCGATGAAGTGTGAGGCTGTTCCAGATAGCCCATCTCTTCCAGCTCTGCCATTTCATTTCGGATGGTAGCAGACGAGAAGGCAATCTGCTTATTTGTGGTGAGATATTTGGAGCCGACAGGCTCGCCGAGGTTAATATGCGTATCAATAATCGCTTTCAGTATGGCCTTTTTACGATCGGTCAATTCGTTTCTTGATCCGGACACGCGAGCTCCCTCCTCGTTTTAGCACTCAAAGGGTTAAAGTGCTAATCATTGATATTAGTATACCGCTTTTTGGAAGGAAAATCAAGAAGTTTAGATATATTTTGTGTTAATAAATTGTAAACCGTGGCACGCGCAAGGCGCAGAGTGCTGAAAACTCCCCTTTCTCCGCATAGAAAAAAGGGAATGCGAATGCATTCCCTTTCATATAGATGAATCAGTTTTCTTCGTCAGTCTTGGGCTTTTCCTTGCAGAACTTGTTAAGCACAACCGTCACGCCCCAGATTGCGGCGATGACAAGAAAAATACCAAGCATTCCAAGTCCCATCCATTTGAGATTGGAAACGAAATTGAGCGGTTCAAATAAAATGCCGGAGGAAGCTGCTTCGGTAACGGCTTCGGTAACGGCTTCGGTTAGAGCCTCAGTGGCTGCGTTTACAGTTTCAACCATTTCCATGTGTTTGTCCTCCTATCACATAAAGAAGCTGAGGATCAGACCGCCCGCGATAACGGATGCAATCTGTCCGGATACGTTTACGCCGATGCTCTGCATGAGCAGGAAGTTCTGAGGATCTTCTTTGAGGCCCATCTTGTGAACGATTCTTCCTGCCATGGGGAATGCGGAGATGCCTGCGGCACCGACCATGGGGTTGATCTTTTCCTTGAGGAAAAGATTGAGAAGCTTTGCAAACAGCACGCCGCCTGCGGTATCAAACACAAAGGCAAACAGACCCAGTCCGAGGATCAGCAGGGTTTCCGCACGCAGGAACTGTTCTGACTGCATCTGGGAAGCGATGGTGATACCCAGGAAGATGGTAACAAGGTTTGCAAGAACCTTCTGTGCGGTTTCGGAGAGAGAATCCAGCACGCCGCACTCACGGATGAGGTTACCGAACATGAGGAAGCCAACCAGAGAAACGGATGCGGGAGCAATCAAACCGGTCAGCACGGTAATGATGATCGGGAAAAGAATACGAGTGGTCTTGCTGACAGAGGCGGGCTTGTAGGGCATGCGAATGAGGCGCTCCTGCTTTGTGGTAAGCAGCTTGATAACCGGCGGCTGGATAATCGGAACCAGCGCCATGTAGGAATACGCCGCAACCATGATTGCGCCCACATATTCGGAGTTCAGCTTCTGTGCAACGACGATGGCAGTGGGGCCGTCAGCCGCACCGATGATACCGATGGAAGCCGCGTCGTTGATGGGGAAAAATACGGAAGCAAGGCAGAGCGTAAAGAAGATACCGAACTGTGCCGCCGCGCCGAATACCATCAGCTTGGGATTGCTGAGAATGGGACCAAAGTCGATCATCGCGCCGATACCGATGAACAGAATGAGTGGGAACAGCTCGTTGGCAATACCCGCGTTATAAAGAACGGACAGGGCGCCGTGCTCCTCAATCAGCTCACCGATCGTATTTTCTACCAGCTGCGTAACCGCGCCGGAATGGGGGATGTTGACCATGATGGCACCGAAGCCCATAGGAAGAAGCAGAGTCGGTTCCATCTCCTTTTTGATCGCGAGGAATATCAGCAGACCGCCAATAAACCACATGACCACCTGCTGCCAGGTAAGCTCCGTGAAATTCGCGAATAATTCGAGAAATGCTTCCATGTTGTTACACCTTTCGCTATAAAAATTCGTCGCTACGCGACGTTTGCATTTATTATCATTATACACCATTTTTTCAATAATTGCAAGTGATTTTCCCGTTTTCGCAAAAATTCGTACATATTATATAAATACGCCGTTCATACGGCATAATGGCGATCAGTACCATAAATACTGACTATTTTAACGCAGTTTTAAGAAAAAGTGCTTGTTTAAGTTGACAAAAGGCAAAGATCCTGTGCCGATATTTTTGAACATCAAGGTTTGTCCACATATACGAAAACGGATGTCTGCATAGCAGACAGCCGCCCTTTAGCATCGCTCACACGGAACATTTTCTGCGCGCACAAGAATTACATCGTCGCCGATGCGCTCCACATTACACCAAAGAATTCGCACAGGCGCGCATTTCCCAAAGGAAAACAGCTTCCCCTCGGGCGGCACCAAAAGCGATACGATTCGCCCGCAGTCAAGATCGACCTCCGCGTCCGCCACGAATCCCAACCGTTTTCCGTCGCAGAGATTAATGACCTCCTTGCACTTGAGCTCGCTGATCGTGCAGATACGCATTTGCATCACCTCGTGACATTTTATGCGGAGACTGGATAAGATATGAATCCTATTTTATTTTGGATAGATATTGAAAGCTACATGCTCATGAAGCGGTTATGCAAAGCCGCCACACCAAGTCCCACGATGATGCCGCCAAATACGCCCGTAAAAAGCGCCGCGGAGCCGCTTGGAATAGTCATCCGGCAGATGATCGACCATGCGTCTTGGGCCTAGTGGACGAAGTACGCGGATCGCTTCAAGAGAGTCCGGCTCATCGGGGTCTTCAGCGGAAAGCCCCAGCTGTTGATAGGCCATCTATGGCGTAATTCATACATTTTGCAACAGCGTCATAGAGTTGCTTTCGTGCACAAATCCGACGTCCTGCCATAATTTTGCAAGAGCGAAAACCGTGCATATCTGTCCCCCGTCCGTCAATACTTCATATTGTAAAACAAAAAATCTTCCTATCGGAGGAGTTTTCTATATGAAATCAAAAAGTTTCAGCCGCAAGGTGGAAATCTGCGGTGTGAATACGGCACAGCTCGTCACATTGAGCGCGGAGGAAAAGCATGAACTGCTCATACGAACCAAAGAGGGGGATGCTTCCGCTCGGGATGAGCTGATCGCGGGAAATCTCCGCCTTGTGCTGTCCATCATTCAACGATTTGCGGGACGGGGCGAAAATTCGGATGATCTCTTTCAGGTGGGGTGTATCGGTCTGATCAAAGCCATCGACAATTTCGACCTTACGCTTGAGGTAAAATTTTCCACTTACGCGGTCCCGATGATCATCGGTGAAATCCGCCGCTATTTACGCGATAACAATACCATTCGCGTCAGCCGCTCGGTGCGCGATCTCGCCTATCGCGCGCTCCAAGCGCGCGATGAGCTGACACGAAAAAAAGGCGAGGAGCCCACACTTGATGAAATTGCCAAACTGCTCGAAACACCAAAAGAAGAAATTGCCGCCGCTTTGGAAGCCATCGTAGAGCCTGTAAGTCTTTTTGAGCCGGTGTTTTCGGACGGCGGCGATTCGATTTATATCATGGATCAGATCAGCGATCCATCGGGCACGGACGAAAGCTGGCTTGAGGACATTGCCCTTCGGGAAGCGATGAAGCGGCTCTCTCCGCGAGAAAAAAACATCATCGACTTACGTTTTTTCAAAGGGCGCACCCAGATGGAAATCGCAAGCGAGATTGGTATTTCGCAGGCACAGGTCTCACGCATTGAAAAGGCGGCGCTTGCTCGCATTCGAAAAGAAATGTAGGGCATCCATCAAAAGTCAAAAACAGAAGGCACCGATCTGACAAAGCTGTTCGGTGCCTATTTTTTATCCGTTTTTTTCTTATGGATGCGCCGAATAACCGCACGCATTTTGTTAATGACAACAACAAATACCCGACGGATCGGACGGCTGAAATGCCAAAGCCTGCAATAGAGATTATAGCCCGCAGAGTCAACGGAATACGTCTTTCCCTTTCGCACAAAGCCGGTCACCACAGCGATCATCTGCTCATGGCGAAGTCCATGCTCAAGTGCAAACTGATTGTCTCCGATGCATGTATATCTGTCGCCTGCCCGCACCACACGGTGAAGAACATATTGTCCGTTGTCGCGCTGATACAGCGGCAGATCGTACTTTTTCAGCTTTTGTGGCATGGGGGATAAGATCACTTGATCCCGTCCGCCTTCAAGCATCGGTCGCATACTGATGCCGCGTGGCGTAAAGCATACCGACTCACCACTTAAAAGACGCTCTTTGATAAGCGGCATCAGATCGTCAAGCCATACCGAAGTAGTTTTATTCAAGAAAATCAAGCTCCTTCAGGCGTGCAACAAAAGCATCCACACTCTTCTCCGCCCTCTCGCGGTCCACATCGTATTCCGCCAGCAATGCATCAACAAGCTCCGCTTTCTCCGCACCGACAGTCAGCTTCTCCCAGAGGAAGCAACCTGTGTCATTCAGGCTGATCATCATGTCGAGATTGGTAACACCGCCCGTCGGTAATGCCACGGTCTCACCTGCCACATTGCGAATAATAAATCCATCCTTCAGTTTCATTTTAATTCTCCAAATCTATTGATAGCTTCTTTCAACATAGCCTCGTGCGATAGGATCGCGGCATCCTTTGTAGGCGTACATTTTAACAGCCAAATCGGAACATTTGCCATCAAGTCGTCAAGCAGCTCCAAAAGTCTGCCTCTGCCATCGCCAAACATCGGTCTGACAGTCTGTTCAAGCAGTGAAAAGATCGCCTTTGTTCCCGAATAGGGGACGATCGTGTTCGTTTCTCCTCTGGTCAGCACACACACACCGCCAAGCGGCACGCACATATTGATGTTTTGCGCGGTTTTTCCGCTCCAAGGCGTTCCGTATGCATACCATACGCCGTCCGATTTGCGAAGCGCGGGCTTGTCATCGTTTAGCATCATGACCGCGTCGCCGAACTGCTCGCGCCATAGAGTCGTGTGCGTGGATTTTCCCGTTCCGCACGGTGCGGAAAACAGAAAGGCGTATCCATCCTTGACCACCGCGGACGAATGAAGCAGCAGGCCGTTATAATTCAACAATTGTCTGTAAAAACTGCCGCCCGTGCAAAGGTATTCGCAGTCATCAAGACTCAAATGAGGCTGTCGTTCCTTGAGTGACTCGGGGTGGCTTGTGATCACAACATCAGGTTCCCCCGAAAAGTCTGCCTGATACGACTCCGCCTGTGAGAGCGTTCTGCCGAATGATTCCATTTCTACCCGAAGTCCGGCAATCATATATTTCATCAATTGAAATCATCACAGCTCTCGCGAAGCGAAAGCGCCCTTTCTTTGAATTTGTGGGCAATTTGCGAAGTTCCCCACACTATTCCACATTGATCATGCGTGCGAGATATCCATCCTGCTTTGCCATCAGCTCCTGCATGGTACCCTCCTCGGCAACGTGACCGTTGTCAAGGACGATCACACGCTCGGCGCCCTTTATCGTCGCCAGACGGTGTGCAATGACAAGGACGGTCGTTTTGCCTTGCAGCGAACGAATGGTATCTCTGATGGCATTTTCGCTCTCGAAGTCGAGCGCGCTGGTTGCCTCATCAAGAATGATAAGCCTCGGATCTCCCATCAGCACTCTTGCCAGAACGATGCGTTGGCGCTCACCGCCCGAAAGCCGCACGCCTCTGTCGCCAAGTACCGTTTCAAGCCCGTCGGAAAGCTTTTCAACAAACTGCCATGCTTTTGCTTTTTTGAGCGCGGCGATCATTTCATCTTCCGTGGCTTGCGGATGAAACCTCTGCAAATTTTCTCTGACGGAAGCGTTTAGGATCAGCGGCTCCTGTGGAATATATCCGATCGACCTGCGCCATGCAAAAAGGTCGTCACGCGACAAATCATGTCCGTCAATCGCTATTTTACCGACAGTAGGATAAAGCAGTCCGAGGAGCAGATCCGCTGTCGTACTCTTGCCTGCACCGCTCGGTCCGATCAACGCTATCACCGAACCGTAGGGCAACGTGAAGCTCACATTTTGAAGGATCGCCTCATTCGAACCGCGATATGCAAATCCGACTTTATCGAATTTCACCTCTTTGGCAAATGGCAGGCTATCCGAATTTTTGGCTTCGACAGCATACTCCGCAGTTAAATCCTTAACCGCCTTTTGAATGGTTTCATATGACGGTATGTAAGCTTGAATGGTTTGCAGTTGACCTTGCCATGACGAGAACAACGGCCAAAGTCTTGAAAAAATATAGACAAGAACCATAAGCTGCGCGGTGCCGGTATCCAAAATAAATACGCTGAACACAAATGCAAGTGCCACCAAAATCGCGGCGGCTATGGAATAGCAGAACTGCGGAAGCACGCGAAGCTCCATGGCTTTGAGTCCTGTTTCATAGTAACTTTCGCTGATTGCATCAAATGTTTCGGCGTGCGAATGTTCAACACCGTAAGCACGGATTTCCTTGATACTGCTTAACTGATTCTGAATTTCGTAGTAAAGCTCCTTGTTTACCTCAACCGCTTTTTTACCGTATTCACGGGATCTTTTTTGGAAGGGCTTAAACAAAACAAGAAAACATCCGCCAACGAGCAAAACTACGATGGTTATGGGCAAGCTCATAACCAAAGCAATCACAAGCTGCATGATCGCAGTAAATGCAGATGCAATAAAGCTGATGATCTGCTGCAGACAAATCCTTGCCTGCCTGCATTGCGCGGTGAACAGATTGATAAGCTCCGAATGGGGTTTTGCAGTGAGGCTCTCCCAGCTCGCGCGACGGACCGCTTCATATAGCTCCCCACGAAGCGACAGTTCGTAGCGTTCCAAAAAAGCATTTTGCTTGATGGTTGCAAATCGTGCAAGCAATGCCCTTGCGATGATAAGCAGCACAAAGATCGTTATGATGATCAGTCCGCGCTGCATGCTTGAAAGCACTGAAAATGGCATAAGAAGCGTCTGCAACGCCGCATTGCTTCCAATGGATACATCAAGAAGATCCAGCATAGGCACAAGCATCACAATACTGATGCTGCTTGTGAGTGCCACGAATATATTGAACACCAATATGGTAATGAGGCTTTTTTTGTCCGTTTGGAGGACACGCCTTAAGATCTGATTCATGGCTCATCCTTTCCGAACGCGGCTTTTAATTTTTGAATCACATAGGCAAGAGCAACAGTCACAACGACGGCTGAAAAATCAAGCCATACATCCTGCACCTGCGAGCCACGGTCGTAAAAAAGCTGTATCGTTTCATCTGCAAGCGCAATGATAAGACCGCAGAGGAGCGGCATCGAGCGCGGAAGCTTCCACAACAGCGCAAGTCCGCAAAGCTCTGCGCCGAGAAGAAAAAACTCAATAAAATGCGCCAGTTTTCGAAGCATAAAGTGCTCTGCTCCGGTTTCGCCAAACAGAAAAACGAGAATCGGCTTGATCAACGCTAAAAGCCCTTCGCTTTTTTTCTGTGATTCGGGAACGGTCTCCATGGAGTTTGCAAAAATGAAGCAAACTGTCAAAAAGATAAGGCATATGAGAATAGCCGACAGCGTTCTGTGATTTCTTGCTGTCATTTTCATAATCATAACTCCGGCTTTCACCAAAGTAAAAGCAGCCTTTCTCCCCTTTTTGGGCTGGGGTTGCGATGTAAACCTTGGTCTGTGACCAAAGGCGGATTATTACATTTGCCCTTCAGCCTTAGCCGATGAACCTATCATCAAAGTTTGCTTGTTCATGCGCTTCTCCGCTTCGATCGGTTCGATATAAGTCGGAACCGTTTTGCGGAAAGCTTCAAATATTGCATCTCGTCCGAGAGGAATGGACGCAAGCATCGTGTTAAGCTTCGCATCCACTTCTTCTCGGGAGCAAGCCTTGTCTCGTTCTATGAAGATCAGCTCATTTTCGGTCTTGGTCATATCTTCGCCCTTCATGAGAAGCTCCTCGTAGAGCTTTTCGCCCGGGCGCAGACCCACCTCGACAATATCAATATCCTGATACGGTGTAAATCCTAACAAACGGATCATATTTTCCGCAAGCTCGATGATCTTGACCGGCTTGCCCATATCAAGAACAAACAATTCGCCATTCTTCGCCATGGCACCGGCTTCCAGCACCAGCTGTACGGCTTCCGGAATCGTCATGAAGTACCGTGTAACACGCTTGTCGGTCACCGTTACGGGGCCGCCTGCGGCGATCTGCTTGGTGAACAGAGGGATGACAGATCCATTGGACCCGAGCACATTGCCAAAACGCACAGCCGAAAATTCGGTCTTGCTGTCAACACGGCACTGAACTACCATCTCACACAGCCGTTTTGACGCGCCCATGATATTGGTCGGATTGACCGCTTTATCGGTGGAAATGAGAAGGAACTTCTGCACGCCGTATTTTTCTGCGACGTTGGCGGTGTTGTATGTACCGATTACATTATTCTTGACTGCCTCTGCAGGGTTGTCTTCCATGAGAGGAACATGCTTGTGTGCCGCGGCATGGAAAACGATTTCGGGGCGAAAGCGTGCAAAAACCTCATCAAGTCGCTTTTTATCTCTGACCGAGCCGATGATGACTTCAAGATTCAGCGCCTTTCCGTATTGAGCGAGCAGGTCTTGTTGGATTTCATATGCGTTATTTTCGTAGATATCGAATATGATGAGCTTTTTGGGATTCTGTTTCACAATCTGTCGGCAAAGCTCCGAGCCGATACTGCCGCCGCCTCCGGTCACAAGCACTGTTTTCTCTGAATAAAAGCTTGCGGTCAGCGCGTTGGGGAGCTGAATGGTGCTTCTGAACAGCAGATCCTCAATCTTAAATTCACGAAGGGTGCGTTTATCTGAGTGGGAGCTGCTTTCACCCATATAGTCATAGATCTTGACTTTGCATCCGATCGCACTGTATTTTGTATACAGCTCCGCTTTGATTTCAGCTGTTGCATCGGGAATGGCGATTACCGCCTCATTTACGGGGATAGTCTTCAAAAGCGCAAACGTCGCATCATTTTCAGCATAGATCTTGCATCCTCTGATATGTGCGCCAACCTTTTGCGGGTCACGGTCGATGAAACAATAGGGGGTATAACGCGAACGAGGATTACGAATCAGCTCATCCGCAAGCATGGTTCCCACATTTCCCGCACCGATAATTGCAATCTTGATTTTATTGGACGGACTGTAGGAAGCTTCCTTTTTGGTGTTGATCTTCGCATGAATGAGCTGATAGATGAATCGGCTAACAAGAGTCGCCAAAACGATCAGACAAGAGCAGATAAATGCATACGAAAAGCCGGGGTTCAGTGCGGGTATTATGCGGCTCAATACGACAAACGTACCGCATCCGATCGCATCTGCAAGGATCAGCTTAATATATGATTTTACGTTGGCATATCGCCATACCTGCGAATATATACGAAATGCACAGCGCGCCCCCACGATGCAAATCATCAAAACAACGATTTTTAACGGTAAATCTTCTTCAATCAAATGAATCGAGCCGATAGTAGGAAATACAAACGCGCAAAAAGAAAGTATCACTGCCATGATAATGATATCAATAAATTGAAGAAGTAACTTCCTTTTGTTCATGTTCGCTCTCTTTTCTATTTATGAATTCATTGTAATGTCAAAATGTCAATCGCGGTACATGGGATATTCTCGAAAAAACTTCGGGAATATCCCTCAGACCGAGAATTTAGGGGGTTTTATTCGTTGCCTCACATTTTTGATATTCACCGCCAAGGTGTCAAGTCTTTCCTTCCGTGGCGTTGTTTCTTTTTTGTGGGTTCTCCCCCTTGCGAAATAAGCAAGGGGGAGAATATAAATCATTACATATCAGCGCCGTATCGGCAATTTTTGCCGATCGCAAAATATGGTGCTATTATTTATTTTACAAGATATGTGCAATAGCGTTCAATGAGGGCAGCGCCTTCAGAACGACGGGTTTGGTTCTGCGGACGAACTGTTCCGTCCTCGTAGCCTTGCAGCATCTTTGCTGCACTTGCCCACTTGACCGCAGGAATCGCATAATCGGAAATTGCATCCTGATCGGCGAATGCAAGCGGAGCGGTGCTGTCGCCTGCAGATACGTCAAAGCCTTCGCCCTTCGCATAGCGGTAAAGCATTGCCGCCATCTGCTCGCGCGTGATCGGATCGTTGGGACCGAACTTGCCGTCACCGTATCCGTTGACAATTCCATTCTCGGATGCCCATTCAACAGATGCACCATACCAATCGGCGGGATTAACATCATCGAAAATCTTCACGCCATCAACAGCAGGGGATCCTTCCATACGGTAAAGGATGGTCACGATCATAGCGCGTGTTAAGGATGTTTCCGGTTCAAAGGTGGTATCTGACATACCGATCATCAGCTTGTGTTCAACACAGTAATGAATGCCGTCATGATACCAAAGCTGGAGATCTAAGTCGGTGAAATGTCCTACAGGGCAAAGATGGTTTCTCGGGCAATCTTCGCCGGGATCTTCGCCGGGATCTTCGCCGGGATCCACACCGGGATCGGGATCTGTGCCGGGAGCCACATAGGGCTTGACATCAACGACGGTTTCGCCTTCAGCAGCCAAAGCCGTGTATTCGCCAAAGTATTTTTCCATTCCCTCACCCTCGATATGAAGGGATGCAGTCGTTGTAAAGTCATCGCCTGCAGCATCAAACTCGTCGGCGCTGACAGTCTTGACGGCTGTCATGATCATGGGCTCGGTTAATGCCTCTTTGACATCGGCAGTAGGCGCGGTCTTCCAATCAGTAATAACTTCGGGGTTGATTTTATAAACGATTTCAAGTCCTTCTTCAAGAACCTTTGCATTGACAAATACAAACACGTCGTTGCCATTCGATTCGACACAATTGAATTCAAAATCATCTTCCTCAACGCTTTCAAGCTCTTTTACAAGAGGATCCGAAAGCATGCAAATAAAGCGCAAATCTTCCATGAGATCATGGTCACGATACAAAGCAGCTGCCTTTGCAAGGTCTTCCAGCATCGTGGTCTCGGCTACATATTCAAGCTGATATGTGCCGTTCTCTTTCTCGGTAGCGGTGACCGATAGATCGATTTCACCCGGCTCGAAAGTTTCTGCCGCGCTTGTCACGGTCATGAGACTCAACGTCATGCAAAAAGTCAACACCAGAGCAAGCAATGTTGAAAAATATTTCTTCATGTTAATCCTCCTAAAAATTAAAGATACTTATTTATATAATAGGCTTTCTCAAAGGCTTTTTCCTCACAGTAATACTGCCAAAGTGTATCCAACACCTTTGTATCTGCGCCTATTGCTGACAATTCCTTGCGATACTTACTTAAAATAGACTGCACCTTGCTATCCACTTCCACTTCGTAATCGTAACACTTTTCAAGCCCGTCAAGACCGATCTTCATTTTTCTGTCATAAGTCCGTTCTTCAGGCGAAAGCGCTTTCCAAATGTCAAGCATTTCCTTCTTGATATCACCGAGAGATGCCATAACATCGATCTTACAAGCATAAAGCTCAGCAACGCATTCGTTAACGATCTGCTGCGCTGTTTTTGACGGCTTAGGCTTTTCGATTACAGGAGCTGTCGTCACGGGTGCCGTTGTTACAGGAGCCACAGGCTCCGGTTTTGCCGTGGTTACAGCCGTTGTTGATTCCGTTGGCGGCTTGGGGACATTAGTAACGATCTCGGTTTGAACCGTTTCGCTTTCGGGTGGCTTAGGAACCTCGATTGACGAAAAATCCTCCGTGATCGGAATCTGTGTTGTAGATTCGGTCACATTCGGCAGCGGCTCGGTGATGCCGACTTCATCGTCGGACGAATCGGTTACGAGTCCAAGACTTGCCTTGACCTCCTCGGGAGTGACCTTGCCGTCCAATAAGTCATCGCCTTGCTGTCGTGATGGAGGCTTGATCACAATTTGATGTTCCTCCTCAAGCGCCTGGTGATGCTCTTCGCGAATACTTTCCATCTTCTCGCCGACTTCGTTTTCATCCAATGTCGCAACCAAGTAGAGTGCCTGCAGATTGTTCCATTGCCAAATAACGATTCCAAGCGTAGCGCAGACTGCACAAATAACAATCGCACATATTACGTATAGGAAGGGTTTACGTTTCATTTTTAATCCAAAATTGCACTTTCAGTTTCTGCGGCGATTCTCGAAGCGGCGTTATGTCCGAGCTTCTTTTTTATGTATTGCATGGCAATGCCGATATTGGGCGACCTGTTTTTTGAATTGTGGCAGTCGGAGATTAAAATTGCATTTTCTTCCCGCAATAATTTTAATGCCCGACGCTTTCTCGTCAGACCTTGCAACGCCGCGGCGCTCACCTGCACAGGGAATTCCAATTCCGAAAGCAATTGGAAATATTTCTTCTCTTGATATCTATAGTACCGATCAACATGAGCAATCATCGGCGTAATTCCGCGTCTCATCACGATACTGTTGAGTTGTCGGAACAGTTCATCGTTCCATGGTGCCATCGGCAGTTCCACAAGTATAACCTTCGAATCTTGATAGCACAAACTTTCAAGCTCATCCCAATCCGCCATCCCGGGAACCCACGCGACCTCTGCACCGAGAATCAATCTCGGATGCGATTTCCCTTCAAGAGCGGCATTGAGCGATCTTGCGGATTCGGCT
The DNA here is from genome assembly GCA_045635785.1 of Candidatus Flemingiibacterium sp. Lineage (GTDB taxonomy): Bacteria > Bacillota > Clostridia > Oscillospirales > CAG-272 > Flemingiibacterium. The sequence goes on along the minus strand of JAZTWJ010000003.1, from coordinate 7,706 downwards.
CTGCGTTTGAGGAAGGCTTCGATATGTTCGCGATTCCGATAAAAATGCGGTGTCAGAGCGACGGCTTCCACGCCCTGCGCCATTTCCATTTCCAGCATCGCAAGCGATTCGCTCACATTGCCGGCGCCGTCATCCATTTCCGGAAGGATGTGGGTATGAAGGTCATACATAATTTTTAGGATTTTAGCGTATCGAATGACTCGGAATACGAAGCATTTCCGGCTTGCTCATTCAAAGAGGATTGGGGTTCATGCCGCTCGCCGTAGCCATAGCCATACTTGCCGTACCCGTATCTGCTATATTTACCGTAACGACCGTAACGGCCATACTGCTTGTATCTGTATTTACCGTATCCGCTACTGGACTCGGAAGTTACGCCGTTAAACGCAAACCCAAGCACCTTCGCATTTGCATAGGTCAACTGTTCTATGGCGTGAATGACCGCGCCGCGCTCCGACTGATTTGCCTTTACAACAAACAAAACGCCATCAGCCAAGGGCGCAAGTACCACTGCATCAATAACCATGTCTACGGGCGGGCTGTCTATGATGATATAATCATAGCGCTCGCGTAGGGTTTCGAGGAGCTTTCGCATTCTTGCCGATGTAAGAAGCTCCGAGGGATTCGGCGGTATATCGCCGGATACAATGACGTCGATCCCGTGGTGATCGTTGAGAATGGTAACGTTCATATTGCCCGGCATAACGAGAAGATTGCTGAGTCCCGACGTTGAGCTTATACCAAGAAGTCGGTTAACCTTCGGTCTGCGAAGGTCGCAGTCGATGATAAGCACCTTTGCATCAGTTTGAGCAAAAGAAATTGCCAAATTAAGAGCCGTCAGCGTTTTACCCTCACTCTGCATGGATGAGGTAACCAGAATCATCTTGCATCCATCCTTGTCGGCTAGCGAAAAATTCACGTTGGTTCTAAGGGTTTTATAGGCTTCTCTCAAAAAGAAGGTGCTTTTCGGCGTTAATATATGTTTTCTGTCTTCCTTCAGTTTGTTTTTCTGACGGATCTTTTCGTTGTTTCTGTTCTTTTTATTGTCTCCGAAGTTCATTATTTTTCGTTCTCCTCCTCATCTTCTCCGCCCGTAGAGTAGCCGTAGCTGTTGCCGGAGGCAGCATATTCAAAATCGGGGATTCTTCCAAGTATTGGCAGATTGAACATATCCGTCAGATCGTTCTCATCCTTGATATGTGTATCTATGAGGTAATGAATCGTAAGGAATATGACAGCAATCGATGCGCCGACAACAGCACCTAACAACGCGGCGCGGCTATAGCTGGGTGAAAACCGATTCTTCGGAACCTTTGCATAATCTATGACGCGCGCAGATGTACCCTCGATCAAATTGGAAATTTCACCGGGAGCGACCTCTGCCGCAACATTGGCAATGCGAGCCGCCTCATCGGGATCTTCATTTACAACGTACATTCCAAAGATTTCGGTTTCATTCAGCTGCTTTGCGGTAATGGCTTGGCTAAGCTGTTCGGGCGTATATTCCCCGTCAAGGCCTTCGGAGATTTTTGCGAGGACACGGTCGCTCTTGGCAATGCTTACATAAGTGTTAACAAGCCGCTGTGCCGCCGAAAGATCCGCACTCGATAAATAAGTTTTGTCTTCCAAGCCTCTGTTGTTATTAACGTAAATTGTAATAGATGCCTGATATGTAGGAGTAACAAATTTCCATGTTACAAAGAACGCTGCTGTGCCGAACAGTATAATGCAAAGCAGGATGACCCACCATTTGCGAAGATATACGAGCAACAGCTCCTGCAAATTTATTTCTATATCGTTAACTCTCTCGTCAATTGTTTCGTTCATGAGACACCTTTCATTTAAGCAAAGCGCTGACGTTTTTCGCATGCGGGAATGTATATCTACCGTTGCAAGCAACTTTATATCGTATTGCTATATCCGTCGTATTACTAAAAAGTCAGCACTGTAATTTGTTATTATGGCAATGGGACACGCCGTGCATGTTCCATGTAATATATTATATCACAACGAACCTATAAAGTCAAGTCAAATCGTGAACTATCTATATTTTTTGTAAAAAGATCATTAGATTCGTATATTCTGCAAAATCCAATATAAGAGCGCACTCTCCCTATTTAGGTGAGTGCGCTCTTAAAATTCAAAATGATTTCACAAAGGTGATGATAAGCCACTCTCCGACAAACCGCTCAGCGGTCCGACTTTAGTGCTTGAAGTGACGGCGACCTGTGAATACCATGGCGATGCCGTACTTGTTGGCAAGCGCAATGGATTCCTCATCGCGGATGGAGCCGCCGGGCTGAATGATCGCAGTGATGCCCGCCTTGTGCGCCGCTTCCACACAGTCGCCGAATGGGAAGAATGCATCGGATGCCATGACAGATCCGGCAGCACGATTTTTCTCCGCGCCATCCAGCTCGTTTGCATAGCGAATCGCGAGCTCAAGGGCTGTGATGCGATTGGTTTGACCGGGGCCGATACCGGTGGTGATGCCGTTCTTTGCAAGAACGATCGCATTGGATTTGGTGTGCTTAACAACCTTCATAGCAAATTTGAGGTCAGCCATTTCCGCATCAGTGGGAGCCTTTTCGGTGACGACCTTAAGCTCTGCCTCATCAAGAACGCCAATGTCACGCTCCTGGATCAAAAGACCGCCGGCAACCTTCTTAATGTCCAGCATGTCCTTGGTGTTGGGTTTGGAAATGTCGGGCAGACGAAGTACACGGATATTCTTCTTTGCGGTGAGGATCTCAAGCGCTTCCGCAGTGTATGCGGGCGCAATGACGATCTCTACGAAAATCTTGTTGATCTCCGCAGCGGTCGCCGCATCGACCTCACGATTGCATGCAACAATGCCGCCGAAAATGGACACAGGATCTGCGTTGTAGGCATTCATATACGCCTTGTAAATGCTGTCGGCTACGCCAACGCCGCAGGGATTTGCATGCTTGACCGCAACCACGCAAGGCTCGTCAAATTCCTTGAGGCATTCCAGCGCACCATTGGTGTCATTGATATTGTTGTAGGAAAGCTCCTTGCCGTGCAGCTGCTCTGCCTCCGCAAGCGTGCCGGTAAACTGATTGCCGATCTCGCGGTAGAACGCGCCCGCCTGATCTGGATTTTCGCCGTAACGCATATCCTGCACCTTTTCGTAGGTGAGAGACAGCTTTTCGGGGAAAAGCGGAGAGTCTGTCTGCACGCGCAGATAGGACTGGATCAGCGTGTCATAGGCTGCGGTATGGTTGAATACCTTGTATGCCAGCTTGAGATTGGTTTCCACAGAAACCTTGCCGTTTGCCTTCAGCTCATTGACAACCGTCGCATAATCTGCGGGATCAACGATGACGGAAACGTCCTGATAGTTTTTCGCCGCTGCACGAAGCATGGTGGGACCGCCGATGTCGATATTTTCGATGGCATCCTCGCGGGTAACACCCGGCTTTAAGATGGTATCCTTAAAAGCGTACAGGTTGATGGCAACGATGTCGATGGGAGTGACACCCAGCTTTTCGATCTGTGCCATATGCTCGGGATTGCTTCTCATTGCAAGAATACCTGCGTGGATCATGGGATGCAGGGTCTTAACACGGCCGTCAAGGCACTCGGGGAAGCCGGTCACATCGGAAACCTGCGTTACGGGAACACCCGCCTCGTGGATAACCTTCCATGTGCCGCCCGTCGAAAGAATTTCATAGCCAAGTGCGTCCAATTCCTTAGCGAATTCGACAACACCGGTCTTGTCGGTCAAGCTGATAATCGCGCGTTTTTTCATGAGAAAAACTCCTTATGTTGTATTTTAACTATATTATATCATACTTCCCTATTTTTTGCAAGAGCTTTCCCGCAGAATTCTGCATATTCCATGCGCTTTAACATCGCGATCGCAAAATCACACAAAATTCACAGTTATTTTTCCTTTTTGTCTTGCTTTTTTCGTCGAAATAGTGTAAAATGTGTGTGTATATCTTTATTCAAAGGAGCATTTCATGAAAAAGAACAAATTGATTGCGATGGCAGCAGCGTGTGCCATCACCTTAACCGCCTTTCCTCTGCTCGTTCACGGTGACGATTTGCCCCCACACAATTCCGAAAACGACCCTCTTGTATCGCTTTCATACATAAATGAAGTGGTCACGCCCGCTTTTGACGCAAAGCTCTCGGAGCTTGCAACCGCATTGGAAGTGCTGGAAGAAAAAATCATTGATTTGGAGCTCCAAAACGAAGCATTAACAACCGAAAACAACGAACTCAAAACTGAACTCGAAGCGTTGAAAGAAAACATCGCCGGATTGGAGGGATCAGGTCCCTCCGAACAGTATGAGGTCGTTTATCTGCAAAAGGGCGCAAAGCTTTTGGCAAGCTCCCCCATGGAGGTCATTCTGCGCTCCGGCACGGGAATCATCGTATCCATCACCGCCAATGGCGTGAACGATATCACGACCGGCGCGGAGCTGATGAATGCCAAAGAAGTTCCTCTCTTCCATCAGCTGCTCGTTCCCCGCGGAAATGACGGACGCGGCATTCAGATCACGTCGGCTGATGCGTATGTCATGGTGAGAGGAGAGTACCAGATTGTTCAATAATAAAAACCGCCAAAAGATGCAGCGCATCCTCGCCATTATCATGGCTGTTGTGATGTTTCTGTCGCTATTTGGCACCATCTTCTATTATCTCGCCCTGCCAACTTTTGCGGCGGATACCACGGAAGATAAGCTGATCCGAGTCGGTTTGATGTACGGCAATAACATTACCGTCGGTTTTGAAACCGATGCGCCCTACGGTTTTTTTCTGGCGCGCGTCAATCATCAAGGCGACTTGACACATGATGTGATCTGGGAACTTGATGAGACGAAGGTCTCCTGCATCGTGGACGGCAATCTTTCGAAATCCGCCATGACTTATTCCAATACATCAAGCACCGAAAACACCGTCATTGGCGGTTATCACGCAGAGCTTGCGTACACATACGACTCATTCGAAGAAGCAGCGGAAACCGTAGCGATTCTGGTGCCGATGCTTAAAGAGGTGTCTCTTTATCCCATTCCCGCTTTCATCGACGGCAGCTATCGCATCCGAGCAGGACATTTTGCTTCGGCTGACGCGGCAGAAGCCTGTGCAGAAACGCTTACCGAGCTTGTGGAAGCAGAATGGTATGAGGTTTCGCCCACAAGCACCGCCGTTGCGCTGGTAGATCCGCTGACGGACAAGCTCTTATTTGAATACGACTGTAACGATGAAACAGCACTTGGTCTTACCGCGCGTTCCTCCGAAACGGGAGAAAAAGGCTATCTGATCACGCCCGCGCAAAAGCTGTATGCAGGCGTATTCACGTTCCGACGCTATCAAAGCGATCAGGTGAACGGCGTTTCGCTGACCGACATCATTCCGCTGGAGCAGTACGTCAAGGGTGTTCTGCCCTATGAAATCTATCCGCAGTGGGGATATGAGGCGCAGTGCGCCTTTGCCATCTGCGTGCGCTCCTATACCCTTTCACACCTCAATACGCACTCAAAATACGGCGTCGATCTCTGCAATACCGGACATTGTCAGGTCTATGGCGGTGCTACCAGAATTACCGATAATGTAGAACGCATCGTGGATGATACACGCGGAATTGTTATGGTAAGCAACGGCGAATATGTGAATGCGTTTTATTCCTCCTCCGTTGGCGATACCACGGTCAGCGCCTACGATGCGTGGGGATTTACGCATATTCCCTATCTCGTTGCCGTCCCAACGCCGTGGGAGCGCTTCCCGCTCTACACCAACGGTTCATGGCAGTCAGAGGTTTCTCCCACAGTCCTGCTGGATTATCTCAAGAACACCAAGGGACACACCAATCTGCGCGGACAGATTGAATCCATCACCATTGACCAGTTCGCCGAAAATTCCTCCTATGTGCGCCAACTCACGCTGACCGACACCTACGGAACAAAGGTTACGCTGCAAGCAACGGAAAATGTTCGAAACGGGCTCAGCGCATATTTGAAAAGCGCGAACTTTGTGGTGGGAAAAGGATCGGTAGAAGCTCCCATCACCACCGTTACCAGCACAACACCCGATACATTGCAAATCCTTGACGGCTCCAAGCTTCCAAAAACGGGAGCCGCGACCATGCAGGTCATGACCGCAGAAGGCAAAACCTTGCTGGATACCGCGACTGGTTCTGCTGTAACGGGCAACGGTGTGCGTTCCATCGTCGGCACCGCCATCACCACCGAGACGCAGACCGTCAAAGCTTCAAGTCCCAACAACTTCATCTTTGTCGGCAAGGGTTGGGGACATGGCGTGGGAATCTCCCAATACGGCATCCGCGATCTGGAGCTTTTGGGCTACAAGGCAGAGGAAATTTTAAGGAAATACTTCACGGGAATTGAATTTGTTGATTGCAACAGCATCAATTGACATCATAGTAAACAGCATGGTAGGATCCTTATCATTGATCCAAGTCAAACGTGAATCCTCGAATAATCTGCGATAAAGCAAATATGACAAAAGGCACTTGTGGTAAGCTATATCCACAAGTGCCTTTTCTGTAACCACATCAATCCGTTTCTGATGCGTCAGGCAATTTTTAAGTATACTGTATTTTCTTTTAGGCGTGTTTTATGAAGATTGCAATTATCGGTTCAAGAAGTTTCAAGTCGGTGCTCGCGAGAAAAAGCAGATAGATCTTAAAGACGCAAAACCTCAAGAGATTTATCTTACACCGACAGCGAGCACCTCTAAAGGTGTAACACACGAAACCTTACAGCGAAAGCGTGTGAAAAAAGGCAGAGAAACTCCCTGCCTTTTTGTGTTGCTATATGATAGGCATCCCTTTCGCCTGTTTTCCGTAGGGTGCGTATTTGTATACGAAGCAGTACGGTATGCAGGCTTATTGTATGGAGCCCTTAATTTTTTACTTCTTCTGAAGCAGATGGAATGCGAAGCCGGCGAATTCGTCCTTGAAGTAGATTGCGCCGTATTTGCCCTTAGCATCCTTCTTTGCAGAGTCGTAGTCCATGGCAATACCCATGTTTTCGAAGTAGAAAACTGCGCGCTCGATAAAGTTGGTAGCGATCGCAATATGTCCGTTCTGTCCGCGGAAGGGCTCATACATCATCTCAAACTCGGTGCCTGCAAAGATACCCTTGGAACCGGGCTCCTTCGCTTCGAAGCCAAACATGGTTTCGAACAGCTGAACGGTCTGCATTGCCTGCTCCTTGCAAGCGCAGTTGATGCCCACATGCTTGAGCTCAAAGCCCAGCATCTGCATAACAGCATTCTTGGTCAGCTTGGTGATGGTGTCGTAATCGCCTGCTGCCAGAAGATCGTTGTTAACCATATAGCTGCCGCCGCATGCGAGGATCTTTTCAAACTTGAGATAGTCGAGAATGTTCTTTTCGTTCAGACCGCCGGTGGGCATGAACTTCAAGCCGCCGTAGGGTGCGCTCATCGCCTTGATCATGGGAAGACCGCCTGCCGCTTCTGCGGGGAAGAACTTGACAACGTCAAGACCAAGCTCAAGAGCCGTTTCCACATCGGAGGGATTCGCGCAGCCGGGAGTGATCGGCACACCGATCTCGATGCAGTGCTTTACAACCTTGGGATTCAGACCGGGGCTGACGATGAACTTTGCGCCTGCCGCAACAGCCTGATCTGCCTGCTCGGGAGTCAGAACCGTGCCGGCACCTACCAGCATATTGGGGAATTCCGTGGTAATG
>JAZTWJ010000002.1:0-8738 GCA_045635785.1 Candidatus Flemingiibacterium sp. | reverse complement strand
ATTTGTTATCCATTTTACCTCCTCAACCGATTAAATAATAAATGTGTAATATTATAAAAAAGCCACAAGACTCCTAAGTCCTGCGGCTTCTTTTCGCGGTCTGAGCCGCGTCTGGCGGAGAGGGAGGGATTCGAACCCTCGTGCGCTTTTGGCGCAAACTGATTTCGAGTCAGCCCCGTTATGACCACTTCGATACCTCTCCATATGAAATTGTGCGGAATTTCGTTAGAAAAGTGTTAGATGCGCTGACAAACCGCTGCGAACGAAATTCCCGAAAACCGCAGGATTTGCGAGATAATCGAAGAAAATGCGAGCTTCTCACACATCAATAGGGACGAATCCATTTTGATTTCGAGTCAGCCCCGTTATGACCACTTCGATATCTCTCCGTATGAAATTACTAATAAAGTATATCATAGATCCATGCGTTTGTCAAGGGGGTTCGCAAATATTCTCGCGCCCCCTTTGACTGTGCTCAAGATTACAGCAATCGTATGCCTCGCAGCAGACACATGCGATTTGCAGAAATCGTGTCGAAAACCGCGTGGAAGGGGTATGCTCCAACGTCCGTTTTTTGGGATTAGCAGGCATCGCATGCATCAAAGCCCCAAAGCAGCCGAAACGCCCTCCACGCCGCAAACCTTTGCCTGTCGGGAGATCCTTCGGATCAGCCCCGACAGCACCTTACCGGCGCCAAGCTCCACAAAAAGCTCCACACCGTCTCCAAGCATGCCCTCCACAATGCTCTGCCAACGCACAGGCGAAGTCATCTGCTCGCCAAGATAAGCGGGTGTGATTTTTTCAATCGGCGCACCGTAAACATCGCTCCAGAAGGTTATTTTCGGCGCACGGAAGGTGAATTTTGAGATCTCCGCCTCAAAATCCGCGCGGCAAACAGACATCATCGGCGTATGAAACGCCCCCTCCGTCGCAAGGGGAACCACCTTCATGGCACCGTTTTCCTTCAGCTTCGCGGCGGCAGCTTCCACTAACAAGCGCTCGCCCGCGATCACCGTCTGTCCCGGGCAATTGTAGTTCACGGGAAGCAAAATTCCATCCCCGCAAAGCTCGGCGCAAATCGCCTCGCAGACCGAAGTCTCCACGCCCAAAATCGCATACATACAGCCATCCGCCGCCGCGCAGGCGCGCGACATGGCTTCGCCGCGCAAAAAGATCAGCTCCATCGCATCCGCGAAATCCAATACCCCCGCACCGCACAGCGCAGAGCATTCGCCCATCGAAAAGCCCGCCGCATGGGATATTTCAAGCGTCGGATACTCTTCGCGCAGTACCGCCAGCCCCGCAATGGACAGCGTAAACAGCGCAGGCTGTGCATTCGCCGTCTTGCTTAGCTCCTCTAATGGCAGCGCACAAATTTCATCCATGCTCTTTTTGCTGCCTGTGATTCGGCGGTAGATCTCCGTCGCTTGGTCAAATACACGTCTTGCCGCAGGGTGAGCTTCGCAAAGCGCCGCTCCCATACCCGTCGATTGGGCGCCCTGCCCCGCAAATACGATCGCTGTTTTCATTTTAATTGTTCCTTTCTATACAAAAGAGAATCACAAAACCGTTGAGATCTTCGAAAATAGTTGTTGTATTTACAACATGATAACAGTATAGCACACTTTGATAAAAATTGCAAGTATCTGCCATCAGCTTGACAAATTTTAACGGTTTCGGCAGAGTTTGTTCATGACTTCAAGTTGGAGTTAGGTAAAATTGGGTTGCCCACATTGTAAAATCAGCCTCGATGATAAAAGAGGGACAGAGTAAACTCTGTCCCATTGCTTATTTTTTCGAGATGCTGCCCGGTCCGCAGGACGGGGAACGAGACGAAAATTCCTCGGTCGGGAATGCCATGCGGCGAAAAGCATCGCAAGGCGAATTGCTTTCCACAGACACGCATTCCTTGTCCGGCACGCAGTATTCCGCGGCGGAAACGAGGAACTGCCCCTGACGCTCCATGCGAATAACCGAGAAAAAGCCAAGCGATACCGCAAGATAGCGTCTGCCGTCATCACAGAGATTGCCGATCTTTACGCTGATGCTTTCGGGGATCTCATGGCATGCACAGCAGCAGCAGATCTTACAATCGGACGGCTCCACGACCTCGGTGCCGAGGATGACGGGGTTTACCGTCTCCACCACCGCTGTGGGAAGATTGCTGTTTTCTCCACAGCGCACGGGCATGCAGAATCCATCCGAAATGCCCGAACGGAACACATGCACGCCGCCTTCGCCGCCGTACAGCACCACGGATTTTTCCACCGCCGCTATGCCGCAAAAGCTCTGCACACCGCTTCCGATGCCTCCCGTCAGGCAGGCTTCAAATTCCAGTGCGACAAAAAAGCGGACCAAAACGCGATAAAATCCCCGCGATAAATGTACAGGCTCCACGGAGATCGCCGAGCCGCAGATCTCCGCCGACTTGGTGCGAACCTTTGTTGTATGCTCGATGATGCTCTGTCCCAGCTCGTCAAGATAGACACGCACATTCTCAAAGCAGTCTCTGTCTCTGCAGGCGTCAAATACCTGTCCCGCATCCAAGATCACGGGACATGTGATGCCGCCGATTCTGTTGTCTGTCATAATCATCATTCCTTTCACCGACTTGTGAGGTTGCCCTCATGGATATGGTATGCCGAAGGCGGCGATATGTTACACAGCGCAGAAATAAAAAGTTTAATTTTTCATGTTTATATTTGGATTTGCACTTGCAATATCCGTAAATATGTGTTATAATTGAAAAGGCGAAAATATTTGATCTTTGAAAGGAAGTTTTTATGACTTACAATCTTTCTCCCCGTTCTGTTCCGCTGCATGACGAATTTGACGTTATCGTAGTCGGAGGCGGTCCCGCAGGCATCACCGCCGCAATATCCGCAGCAAGAGAAGGTCAAAAAACACTGCTCATCGAGGCGACCGGATCCCTTGGCGGTATGTCCACCAACGGTATGGTTCCCACATGGTGCCCCTTCTCCGACAAAGAAAAAATCATTTACCGCGGTCTGGCAGAGCGCATCTTAAACGAAGGCAAGGCTGCCACTCCCCATGTCAATCCCGCGTCTTTGGACTGGGTTGCCATCAGCTACGAGGCAATGAAGGTCATCTATGACCGTCTCTGCAAAGAGTTTGGCGTAACGGTTCTGTTCCACACAGTGCTTTCCGATGTGGATGCCGCAGACGGCAAGGTCAATGCCCTGATCGTTACCAACAAGGCGGGACTTTCCGCTTATACGGCAAAGATGTATATCGACTGTACGGGCGATGCGGACCTCTCCTACTTCGCAGGTGCAGAAACTGTCAAGGGTGACGGCGTCAATGAAAAAGAGCTGCAGCCCGCTTCCCATTGCTTTGCTCTTGGCAATGTGGATACAGAAGCCTTCCGTTCGGCTCCCAGATTGCATCCGCACAACCCGAATTCCCCCATTTTTGAAATCGTCAAGGACCCTGACTATCCGAATATCATTGACTCCCATGTCTGCTGCAATATCACCCTCGGTGACGGCACCGTCGGCTTCAATGCAGGTCACATCTATGACCTCGACGGCACCAATCCCGAAGAACTGTCCGAAGCGCTCATGCTGGGACGTCAAAAGGCACACGAAATGCTGGCGGCACTCAAGAAATACCATCCGACCGGTGCATTCAATAACGCTTTCGTTCAGCTGACGGCACCGCTGATGGGCATTCGCGAAACGCGCCGCGTTGTCTGCGACTATATGCTTACCCGCGAGGATTACATCGCAAAGCGCACCTTCCCCGATGAAATCTCGCGTAACAGCTATTACATCGACCTCCATCGCACGCCCGCACAAAAGGCGGCATCCAATCGCACCACCGAGGCAATTGCCGCGCACTACGGCAAGGGCGAATCCCACGGTATTCCCTATCGTTGCCTTGCAGTTAAGGGCTTTGAGAATCTGCTGGTTGCGGGACGCATCATCTGGTGTGACCGTGATCTCCTTGCCAGCGTTCGCGTCATGCCCAACTGCATGACAACCGGTGAAGCGGCAGGTCTTGCGGCAGCTCTTGCCATCGAGGGCAACTCCGATGTGCATTCCATCAGCACCGATGAACTGCGCCGCAGACTGCGTGCATATGGCGCTCACTTTGAGGATGTCACCGAGCAATAAGCTCACCCGATAAAAAATCCACCGTCCATACAAAAGGGCAAATGCAAAGCATTTGCCCTTCCCACTTATTTCAGATGCGTGCACAGCTTATCCCACAGCGCGTCCGCATCCGCGTAGCAGTCAATGTAAACGCGCATACTGTCCGTAAGCCCCAACGCCTTGGAAACCATCTCCGAGGTTCGGTAATCGGGCGGCGTGAATTCGCAGAGCTTGGGTGGAATGCCGAGGTATTCGCATCCGTCCACCCTGCGCCCGTTGCGGCGAAATTCCAGCGTCAAATATTCCGCCTGCCCTGCGCCCGTGCTTCCTTCCACGCCAATGGGCTGCCCTGCCCGAACATAATCCCCCTCATTGACATAGCGATGGGCAAGCCTTCCGTAGGTCACGGTCACGCCGTCACGCCCCGAAACCATCACAATGGTTCCGCGTCGGTAGTCACGGGAGCCGGGATTCAGGCATCTTCCGGCCGAGAGAACGACGCCGTCCTCCAACGCAAGAACCTCCTTTGCATTGCCAAATAAAGACGGTAACCCTTCAAAGCAAAGGATCCCACGTACGTCCTTTTTGCCCGCGCTGCGGATCTCCGTCAGCGCGAAATGATTGGATTTGTAAAGCTGCATCATGTAATTTTTCTCCTTTTGCATGGTAGTTCAGAATTTCTGAACCTTCGGGTGAAAAAACAAGCACGCAGTTCATCGGAGGACAGCCCGAGCGTTGCACCGATTGCAAGCATCTCATGCTGACGAAAATCCGTCTCTCCGCGAAGCAGTCTGTCAAGACGTGCCGCGCTGATCCCCGTCAACCGTGTCAGACGCCGACGCCCGAATTGCGTCACCCGTGTCGTCAGTTCACCGATTTCAAAGCTGCTCTTCCCCTTCATTTGCCCATTCCTTTCGCGAAATGTTCAGATTTTCTGAACATATTATAGCACGAAGGCAAGGCAATGTCAACCCTCGGACGGAATTTTGTCGAAATCTGTCAGAATTTCCTTTTTTTCTCTTGATTTTTCTCTTAAATCAGGGTATAATGATAGATAAGATGCAAAAAATAGTCTGAAATAAAACGCGCTCAGATGTTGAAAATCTATAAAAAGGAAGCTTTTGCTGCGCAAAAGCCACGGTCATGAATATGGCACAGTTTCACGAACGGCTGGCGGAGGCAATGGATGCCCGCGGCATTAACCAAGCGGCGTTAGCTGCCATGTCGGGGGTTCCAAAATCCGCGATCAATCAATACCTCAAGGGCAAATTCAAGCCCAAGCAAAACCGCACCTGCATTCTTGCTGAGGTACTGCGGGTAGATCCAGCGTGGCTGATGGGCTACGCGAAAACGGATCGGCTTGCCACGCTGTCAGAATGGGAATATCAGCTTGTCGAACGCTGTCGGGAGGATATGGATTTTCGCGTGCAGGTGGATACACTGCTTGATGCATCGGAATCGGCGCGAATGTTCCGTGCTGCCCATTCTACTGACGGAAAAACGCCACCCTCTATCGAGCAATTTTCCGCAAGCAGTTTACAAAGATTAGAAAGCGCCCCGGATTCCGACGAAGATTTGTAGTGTGATGGGCTACAATTATTACGGCGTCTATACCGCCTGTCGCGATGCTGCTTGGGAATGCCTGTGCAAATGCAAAATCGACCGTCTCCCCGTAAAGGTGATAGACACCGCAAAGCAGATGGATATTCGCGTGGTGCGAAATTCCTTTGCGCAGATGCTGGAGCAGGACGAAAGCGGTGTAAGCCTGTACTTTCAAAACCGCTGGATAATTGTTTACGACGATTCGTTGCCTACAGAACAAAAGCGTATTGTACTGGCACATGAATTAGGTCACATTTGCCTCAATCACGATTGCAAGTATGCGGATGGTCTTGCCCACGGCGAGCGAAAAATCAAAAGCGAGCGCGAGGCGGATATGTTCGCCATCCGATTGCTGGCTCCCGCCTTTGCGCTTCATGAACTGCACGTGCTGGATGCGCAGGGCATCGCCTCGCTTTGCGGCATCCCCATGGATGTGGCAAGAGAGCGCGCCGCGCAAATGGCGAAGTTAGAATCGCGGGGACAATTCTACAAAAGCCCGCTGGAGCGAAAGGCAAAACAGCTTTTTATGCCATATATCGAGGAAACACGCCTGTCATTATCCTCTCAATGATGATAATTCCGCATCTTTTCTGTATAGGCATCGTAAACCCGTCGGTAATGTAAATACGCCTTCTCCTTCAGCTTTCCCTCGGAAAACAGCCTTTCCAAGCGTTCGCCGAGCTTGATTTTGTAATCCTGCGCCACAGATTTGTAGTTATTCTCCAAATTCTGTTGCAATTCGAAAATGAGCATGTCTAACTCTTTTTCGGCCTTTGTGCGGAACAGCTTCATATGGACTCACCCCTTTAGCAGAGAATTGCATACGAGAAGAAAACGAATGGAAGCCATCCGCTTCTGTTCGTTTTTTGCGGCATGCTTGATGTTATCAATATTATAGCAAATCCACCATCCTTTGTCAAGGCACGCGCAAGCCACGAAACAACAGACACATCCATTTTTTCTACACCGCGCGAAGCTTGAAAAAATTCACCTTTTCTCTGAATAAACCGCCTCTCTGCGGTCTATACTCCCAGCAAACAAGAAAAGTGAGGTATGTTCATGGTCAAGGGATGCCAGCGCCGTATGATTATGGTCAAGGATACAAAAAGCTCCTGCTTTGATGCCGCTTATTTTGTGCTGCGAAGCGATGCCCCTGCCGCGCTCTCCGATGCGGAGATGCTAAACGAGGCGATGCGGATGATCGACGCATGCTCCGTCACGGGCTGCCTTGAAGCTCCCACCCGCCGTCGAAGTCCGCTTCATGCGATCATTCCCGCCGCAGCCGCTTTGCTGGGCATGGCGGCGGGAGCGGCGGCGATGTTACTCTGCGGTTAACTTCAAAGATCGTCCACGTCTTGTATGGGGCGAAGCTCCTCGCGTTGCTTCGCTTCATCGGATCTGTGGGGATCGCTCTCCCATTCCTTCGATGTGCCCGTATAAGAACCAAGCATGTCCGTTTTTGTTCCCGTGGAACGAAATGCCTCTATGCACTGCTCTGCCTTTGATTTTTTCATATGCGATCTGTCCTTTCCTCAAATTGCCGACATAGTTTCGGCAGGCATATTGTTTGCAGAGCGTCGTATCTTTATTCCCAAGCGGGAAATTAACATATTGTTCACAAAGAAAAACTACTGTCTTTCACAGTTTTGTGATATAATGGTATTACTATATGTGCTCGTATTCATACACAAGCTTGTTGCGCGATGACACAAAAAGCGGCTTGGTCACGGTTCAGCGTCAGAGGGAGACCGTCCTTCAACCTTTGTTGCGACAAAAACCGCAAGCCTCCGTTTTTTGAAAAGTTGCGAAAAAAGCTTTTTTTCTGCGCGCTCAAGGCGCATACGATCAATATAGATTTTTGATACTTATTTTTAATTTTTGAAAGGATAGTGAATTTATTGGCAAGAAGCAAGGCTTCAAAGCTCAAGGTGATTTCGCTCGGCGGACTCGGTGAAATCGGCAAGAATATCACGGTGCTGGAATACGAAAATGACATTCTCGTCGTGGACTGCGGGCTCGGGTTTCCCGACGATGATATGCTCGGCGTGGATCTGGTCATCCCCGATGTAACCTACCTTGAGAAAAACATGGATAAGGTGCGTGGATTTGTTATCACCCACGGTCATGAGGATCATATCGGTGCTCTTCCCTATATCCTCAAAACGGTGAACGCACCCGTTTACGGTACGAGACTTTCCGTGGGCATTGTGGCAAACAAGCTCACTGAACATACCTTCAGCGAAAAGCCGCAGTTGCATGCGGTTGAAGCAGGTGACGTAATCAAGCTTGGCGTATTCAGCGTGGAATTTGTCCGCGTGAATCACAGCATCGCCGATGCTTGCGCGCTTTCCATCAAAACGCCGCTTGGCATCGTATTCGCCACGGGCGACTTCAAGCTGGATCTGACCCCCGTCGAGGGAGGCATCATGGACATCCCCCGCATTGGCGAGATCGGTAAATCCGGCGTAACACTGCTGCTCTGCGAATCCACCAATGTGGAGCGTGCGGGCTATACCCCTTCCGAAAAGAAGGTCGGACGTTCGCTGGACGGCATTCTGATGCAGAATCCCGACAAGCGTGTCATCATCGCCACCTTCTCCTCGAACGTTTACCGCGTACAGCAGATCATCAACGCCTCTGCGGCGCATGGGCGCAAGGTTGCGGTCACCGGACGTTCGATGATCAACATTGTCAAGACGGCAAGCGAGCTTGGCTATATGAACGTGCCCGACGGCACGTTGATCGACATTAACGAAATCAAGCGCTACAAGGATAATCAGCTCACGATCGTCACCACGGGTAGCCAAGGCGAGCCCATGTCCGCCCTTTACCGTATGGCATATTCCGACCATCAGCAGGTCACGCTTGGCAGAAACGATCTGGTGGTGCTTTCCTCTAGCGCGATCCCCGGCAACGAAAAGCTGGTGGGGCGCGTGATCAACGAGCTTTCCCGCAACGGCGTGGAGGTTTTGCACGATTCTGCTATGGAGGTCCACGTTTCGGGGCACGCCTGCCAGGAGG
>JAZTWJ010000001.1:0-9568 GCA_045635785.1 Candidatus Flemingiibacterium sp. | reverse complement strand
GGCTATTATGAAGGCTGTGCGCGGTGTTGAGATCGGCATGAACTGCCTCTCTCACAAGAAATATCGCGAGCTGTCCGACGAGGATGTAGCGGCAAGACTTTACAACGTGGACGACGAGCGTCTGTTTATCGTTTACGAGGCTCTCCGCCGCGGTACTACCGTTGATAAGATCCACGAGATCACCATGATCGACGAGTGGTTCTTAAATAAGCTCCTCAACCTTATCGGTATGGAGAGAAAGCTTAAAGCGGAGTCTCTTACAAACGAGCTTTATCGCGAGGCTAAGGTTATGGGCTTCCCGGATAAGCTTATTGAAGAATATACCGGCAAGGCACTGCCCGATGGTATGCACAGAAGCGCGGTTTACAAGGTGGTTGACACCTGCGCGGCTGAATATTCCGCGAATACGCCCTACTTCTATTCCACCTACGATGACGAAAACGAGGCGGCTGAATTCATCGCCGCACACAAGGATCCCGCAAAGAAAACCGTTATCGTGTTCGGTTCGGGTCCCATCCGTATCGGTCAGGGTATCGAATTCGACTACGCATCGGTTCACTGTGTATGGTCGCTGAAAAAAGCGGGCTATGACGTCGTCATCGTCAACAATAACCCCGAAACTGTTTCCACCGACTTTGATACGGCGGACCGTCTCTACTTTGATCCGCTGACCAACGAGGATGTGATGAACATCATCGAAACCGAAAAGCCGTTTGGCGTGGTTGTTGCCTTCGGCGGTCAGACGGCAATCAAACTCACCAAGTTCATGTCCGACAACGGCGTCAACATTCTCGGTACTTCCGCAGATTCCATTGACGCGGCAGAGGACCGCGAACGTTTCGATGAGCTGCTCGAAACCAATGATATCAAGCGTCCCGAGGGATTTACGGTTATGACCACCGAGGAAGCGCTTACCATTGCCAATCGCATCGGTTATCCCGTTTTGATGCGTCCGTCCTATGTGCTCGGCGGTCAGAATATGATCATTGCCTTCACCGACGACGACATCAAGGAATATATGGAGATCATTCTCTCTCACAATATTGAGAACCCCGTGCTCATTGACAAGTATCTGATGGGTATTGAGCTGGAGGTTGACGCTATCTGCGACGGCAATGACATCCTCATTCCGGGTATCATGGAGCATGTGGAGCGCACAGGCATTCACTCGGGTGACTCCATCGCCGTCTACCCATCATGGAATATCACCGACAAGCTGCGTGATGACATCATTGCATGCACCAAGAAGCTGTCTGTTTCGCTGAAGATCATGGGCCTTGTCAATATCCAGTACCTGATCAACAATGGCGAGCTGTATGTCATCGAGGTCAACCCGCGTTCCTCCCGTACCATTCCTTATATCAGCAAGGTTACAGGCGTTCCGATGGTGGATCTTGCTACTCGTTGCATGCTTGGCGAAAAGCTTGCCGACATGGGATTCGGCACCGGCCTTTATAAGACCTCGCCCTATGTTGCGGTAAAGGTTCCCGTGTTCTCCTTTGAAAAACTGATGAATGTGGACAACCATCTCGGTCCGGAAATGAAGTCCACCGGCGAGGTGCTGGGACTTGCATCCACCCGTGAGGAAGCGCTGTACAAAGGTCTTGTGGCTGCCGGCTACAAATTGAAAAAACAGGGCGGCATTCTCATCACTGTCCGTGATACCGACAAGGCGGAAATCGGCGAAACCGCCAAGCGTTATTACGATCTCGGCTTTGATCTTTACGCCACCGGCGGTACTGCCAAGATCATCGCAGATTACGGCATGAAGGTCACGGCTGTGGACAAGATTCACGAAGGTGAAAACAATACGCTGAAATTGATTGAATCAGGCAAGATTGATTATGTGATTTCCACCTCCGCCAAGGGACGCATTCCCACACGCGACAGCGTAAAAATCCGCCGCAAAACGGTGGAACGCGCCATCCCTTGCCTGACCTCCGTCGACACGGCAAATGCGGTGGCAGATTGCCTGAAAAGCCGCTATTCCCAGAGCTGCACCGAGCTTGTCAATATCAACGACATGCGCAGCGAAAAGGAAACTCTGAATTTTACCAAGATGCACTCCTGTGGCAATGACTTCATCTTTTTCAACTGTTTCGATCAACGCATCGACAATCCCGAGGGACTGTCCATCCGTCTTTCCGACCGTCATGTTGGTATCGGCGGCGATGGTGTGGTGCTGATGTATCCTTCCGAAAAGGCGGATGTTAAGATGCGCATGTTCAACTTGGATGGTATCGAAAGTACGGTCTGCGGCAATGCGGCGCGCTGTATCGCCAAGTACATGATTGATAACAAGATGATCATGGGTGATACGATGACCATCGAAACGCTCAATTCCGTCCACAAGGTTTCCGTGGGAAAGGTCAGCGGTGAGGTCAGCGACGTTACCATCGACATGGGCAAGGCAGAACTGACGCCTTCGCTGATTCCCGTGAAGCTGCCCGGACGCTCCGCTATCGGCGTGACCGCCAAGGTTGCAGGCGGACGCTATCGCATTTCCTGCGTTTCCATCGGCAGTCCGCACTGTGTGGTATTCAGCGACGATTTTGAGGAACTCATCGATACGCTCGATCTGGAAACCATCGGACCGAAGTTTGAGAACGATCCCATCTTCCCCGAGCGCGTTAACACCGAATTCGTCAAGGTGCTCAACTCCACTACGCTGAAGATGCGTGTTTGGGAGCGCGGCTCCGGTGAGACCTTCGCCTGCGCCTCCGGCGCATGCGCGGCAGTTGTTGCGGCGGTGGAAAACGGCTTCTGCCCCAAGAACACTGACATCACCGTTAAGCTGATCGGCGGCGATCTCAAGATCCGTTACACCGATGAAGCTGTATATTTGACCGGCGATGCTGTGAAGATTTACGAGGGCAAGGTTGTTATTTAATTCTATAGAGCATATCTTCAAGGCGTTATATTGAATAGAGAAACCGGAAGCCGATCGGCTTCCGGTTCTTACTTTTTAATAGGGAATATTGCGGTCGAGTCCGTGAATAAAGCCATTTGCATCGGCGGAACAGACATCGCCGCCGATGACGCGATGCCGTTGCATCAAAATGCTCACTAAAACCTCGCCTTCATAATCCGGATAATTGGTAATGCGATAGGTATAGCGCATCACATCCTTTTTGTGGAATTTCGAAAGGTCAAAGCCCTGCTTTCTCTGCAGCTCGTTGTAGCTTTGGTACACCTTATCGAACTCCGCGGGGATGGTCACTTCCACTTCCTCCACGGGTGTCGGCTCCACCTCCCAGCCGAACTGCTTTAGAAAGGCAATACGATCCTCCGCAGTCTTGATCTTGTCAAAGGTGACTTCTTCCACAGCAGCCAATACGCCGTCGGATATGGTGGGCTCGGCGGTGGGAATAAAGACGAGCAACGTCACCAGTGCGGCAACTGCCAATGTCGTTACGCCGAAAAATTTGAGGGTGCTCGCCCTGAGTGAATAGATAAACATAATAATCACCATACCTTCGCGGGAGCGAAGGCTTCCTTCAATCGAAATATTTGGCGTTTTGCGCCCTTTGCCGATGCTGTTACAGTATATTGGCGGACAAGGGGGATTATGCCAAAAATTTTCAAGCGAGGCAATTTTTTCGAAAAATGATGTGCATAATGTGCAAAGGCGAACGGTGTTTTTGGTGAAAACGGCAGTTTTTCATGAATGTGCATCATTCCTCTTGACACTTGCCCGCAAGTGTGGTATGATAACAATCTAAAGATATCAATTATTACCAAGTAACATTCAGGAGTTGATTTCATTGAATAAAACAGCAAGAGAATACAAGGAATTAAAACGTGCATTCCGGCTGATGCCGATGGAATATCGTCCCGTGCCCTTTTTTCATATGAACGGCTGCTTTGCCGAAAACGGTGCGCTTCGTCCCGATGTAGCAAAGAATATGGCGCTCTACAAAAAGAGCGGCTACGGCGGCATTGCACCGATTCCCGTTTCCGAAAGGGGCGGACATAAGGGAACCACGCCTGCTTTTGGTACAGATGCTTATTATGACAGCTATCGGGCGCTTCTCGACAAAGCCGGGGAGCTTGGAATGCAGGTCATTTATTACGATGACCGTGATTTCTCCTCCGGATGCGCGGGCGGCGAATTTTCTAAAACGTTCCCGAAATCGACCGCAAAAATGCTCAAGCGCTACAATATGGAGTGCATGGAAGGGCAAAAGATCTCCCGTCAACTGCACACCGAAGATGATGCGGTGCTGATGTCGCTGGTGGCGGTGGAGGTCGATACGCGCTGTACGACGGATCTGCGCCCCTTCATCACCGAGGGTAAAATCGTTTGGGAAGTGCCCCACGGCAATTGGAATATTGAAGAGTACGTGTGCGTCAATGCGGGAAACGGTTTTGCGAACTTTCTTAACTACGATGCCTCCATGGAATATATTTCGATGACCTATAAGCGATTTTTTGACCGTTATGCGGAATATATCGGCAATGTGATCAACATGACCTTCTATGACGATATGCAGTATCAGGCGCCCAACCGCCGTATGTGGGATGAGCGTTTCAACGAGGTCTTTGCGGAAAAATACGGATTCGATCCCGCGCCCTATTATCCCGCGCTCTGGGAGGATGCCGGCGAAGATACCGCGCACTACAAGGCGTTGATGATGGATTGCCGCGCCCATATGTTTGCGGACGGATTTTTCAAAGCGGTGGGCGATTTTGCAAGAGAACACGGGCTTGTTTGTGCGGGGCATGTGGCGGAGGCGAAGGCGGCTTTCGGTGCATGGCTGTACGGCGATCATTTCCTTTGCAGAAAATATAACGGCGCAGTTGGACTGGATATGGTCCACGCCTATATGTACGGCTTCAACGGCCTCAAGCTCGCCTCCAGCGCGGCATATAACTACGACATCGAAACAGTGACATGCGAGATCTACGGCAATTATCAAACGCTGGACAAGCGCATCCTTTACTGCGAGGCGATGAACGCCTTTGCAAGGGGCGCGAACTACATGATCCCACGCACCCTTTGGCTGTCGGGACATGCGCGCATTCCCCACGAGGTCTCTCACCGCAATTACAAATATAAAGCAGAGGTTCCGAATCTGCTGGATTATATGACGCGCTGTCAGACGCTGCTGCGCGGCGGACGGCATGTTTGTGACATCGCGGTGCTGTACCCGATCTACTCCGTGCATACCCAATCCTTTTTGTATGAGACGGAGCGGAAGGGCTGGGAATATTCCACCGCATCGGCGAAGACCGATTACACGACGCTCATCAACAGCATCACGGCATTTTCGGGACGAGACGTCACCGTCATTCATCCCGAGGTGATGCGTGAGCGCATGAGCGCGGAAAATGGCGTTTTGTATCTGAACAACGCCGTCAATTTTGAGCAATTCCGCGTGCTGTTTATGCCCGCGATGTCCATGATCAGCCTCGACAATTTGCGCATGATCAAGAAATTCTGGGAGGGCGGCGGCATTGTCATCGCGACGGTGGAACTGCCGACAAAGGCGGTGGAATTCACGCCGGATACGAATAGCGATGCGGAGGTTGTGGCGATCATCGCCGAAATTTTCGGTACAAAGGGAACTACGACCGAATCCATGAACAGCCGTATCGAGCATCATAACGAAAACGGCGGTATTGCATATTTCCTTCCCTCGGAAAAAACCGCGGCGGACGGCGCGTATCTCGCGTCCAGCCTTGTGGTGGATGAGGTACTTGACAATCTGCCCGTGGCGTACGATGTGGAGATGCTCAATATCCCGCGGCTGGATGATCAGGGCATGTTAAGCCTGGCTCTGCCCGCATATATCGGATACGGTGTGGCGGATGCCATGGTGAAGGGCGGCGTATTCGGCTGCATTCACAAACGGCAGGAAGATTGCGATGTGTATTTCTTTGCCAATTCCACGGCGGCGGACTACGACGGACGTGTATTGCTTCGCGGCGAGCACAAAAATCCGGAGCTTTGGGATCCGCATACGGGCAAGATCGGCAAAGCGGCGTATGAGCTTGTGAATTGGCGCGGCGAGACGTATACAAAATTGGAGCTGAAGCTGAAAAGCGCGGAATCCACCTTTGTCATCAGCGGTCCCGAGAGTGAGCAGAGAATATAAAAGTATAAAAGAGGCGATTCGCTTTTTAAGCGAATCGCCTCTTTTATTTGCAAGTGCTGGTTTAATATTTTTTCGATTAGCTTTGGTGTTCCTGTTTGTAAAGGGGAATTTGTCTGTGGAACTCGTGCGGTTTGTTGTAATATTGGAGGAATAATCTTGTTTTGGTATACCTAATTATTCATCCTCGTATATTTCATCATAATACCAACGCATTGGATTGTGATAAATATAATTAACTCGATACGGTTGCAGGGGAGGATGATATCTTCCCCTGCAAAATTGGGTTTTCAGTAATATTTTTACATATCAGACGAATGCAATTCTGCTTTTTCGTTCTTATCCACGCAGAGCACGGTATCAAATTGGGATCAATATTTCTCGATGTCGATGCGTGTTACGCCGCAGTCGATTTCCTCTCCGAGAAACATGGACGCGTTATGATTGAAATCGTGGGGCTCGTCGCTGACGAAATAGCGAACGGTGCCGTTGCCGTTTCGCAGAAGCTTCCGCTCGGTGAGAATCTCCTGCAATTCCCATGCGGCGGCGGCGGAAACATTGATGAGCGATGCATTTGGAAGCACACGGGCGATGACATCGGCAATGATGGGATAGTGCGTACAGCCAAGAATGACCGTATCCGCGCCGGCTTCGCGGAAGGAAGCGAGATAATGCTCGGCGGTGAGATGGGTGATCTCATCATTGGGGGAAATGAACCCGTTTTCCACCAGCGGAACAAATAAGGGGCATGCCATCGGCAGAATGGTGAGATCCTCGCGAAGGGCGCGCAGTACCTTTTCATAGGAACGGCTGGCGATGGTGGATTTGGTTCCCGCGATGCCAATGATGCCGTTTTTCGATGCCTTGGCGGCGGCGCGCGCACCTGCATCAATAACGCCAACGATAGGGATGTGGGGATAGCTCTCGCGCAAAGCGTAGATGGCATTGGAGCTTGCCGTTCCGCAAGCGATCATAACCGCATCCACCTTCATGGACATGAGAAAATTCATGTCCTGCATGGAATATTTTATGATGGTTTCCTTTGAACGGGAGCCGTAGGGCACCCGTCCCGTGTCGCCGAAATAGACGATGTCCTCGGTGGGAAGCAGGCGGCGCACCTCTTTGAGCGCGCTGAGTCCGCCGAGTCCGCTGTCAAAAATGCCGATCACGCTTCATCATCCTTTCCAAGAGCGATGGCAATGAGACGGTCAATGATCTCGCTGTAGCTCATGCCATCGTGCATCAATAGCTTGGGATACATACTGATTTCCGTAAAGCCCGGCAGGGTGTTGATCTCGTTGAAAATGATTTTCTCGCCGGATTCATCTTCAGACACAAAGAAGTCCACGCGAGAGAGTCCTTCCACGCCGAGAATAGAGCAGATCTGCAGGGCATAGCTACGGATCTTCTCTGCGGTTTCGGGGAGAATATCGGCGGGGATCTTGTAATCGGAGCTGCTGTCGGCGCTGTATTTTGCATCGTAGCTGTAAAATTCGCTGCCGGGGATGATCTGACCGACGGTGGAGGCGCGGAACTGTTTTTTGCCGATGATTGCAACCTCAACCTCTTTGCCGTTTATGTATTCCTCGATGAGGACCTTGGAGTCTACCGCGCCGGCTTCCAAGATCGCGGCGCGCAGAGCATCGCGGTCCTTTGCCTTGGCGGCGCCCACGGAGGATCCTGCATTGGCGGGCTTGACAAAAAGGGGATAAGGGGCGATCGCCTCACAGCGTTCGATGTCAGCCTGCTCGTTTTTATTGAAATGCCCGATGTCGACAATCAGCGATTTGGCAAGCGGAATGTCGAAGTTTTTTAACAGCAGTTTCGTGAACGCCTTATCCATGCCAACAGCGGAAGCACAGCACTTGCATCCGACAAAGGGGATGCCGCTGATCTGCAAAAGTCCCTGCAGTGTGCCATCTTCGGCGTTTGCGCCGTGCATGACGGGAAAAATCACGTCGATGGGAAAGATTTTTGCCGCAGAACCGTCAGCGGGGAAAACATAGAGCGCGGATTCGGATACGGAGGGGGAGAGCATGGCGCGATCCAGCTTTTTGGGATCGGCGCACCAACTGCCGTCGCGAATGGAAGTAGTATCGCCGTCGAAGGCATACCATTCGCCGTCTTTTGTGATGCCCACCGTCACGATATCGTATTTACTGCGATCTGCATTTTTCAAAATGGATGCGGCGGAAACGAGGGAAACCTCATACTCGCCGGATCTTCCGCCGAAAAGAATAAGAAGCTTGATTTTGTTCATGATAATCACCTTATATTATAGAATGTATTAACAGTTTATTCGCCGCACGCCGTTTCGTTCCGCGAAATTTCAGCTACGCGGATATTTCCGCCGAAATCGCGGTGCAGTTTGCAAGAAACGCCCGCTTTTTTGCATAAATCCGCAATGCGATCCGCTTGATCATATCCGATTTCAAGAAGCATATAGGCGTCGGGACGCAGATGTTTGGTATAATCGAGGATGAATCGGCGGTAGAAGAGCATGCCGTCACTGCCGCCATCCAGCGCGAGCCGCGGCTCATGGCGCACCTCGGGGGAGAGGGTATCAATGACATCGGAATCAATGTAGGGCGGGTTGGAAACGACCACATCCGCCTTTGCGATCAGCGCGGGAATTTTTTTTGATTGAAGCGCATCGCATTCGTGGAATCGGATGCGATCGGAAACGGAGAGACGCTCTGCGTTAAGCTTGGCGATTTGAAGGGCATCGTGGGAGATGTCGATCGCATCGGCTGTGAGCGCAGTGTTTTCTTTCAATATAGATATAGCGATGCATCCGCTTCCCGTACAAAGGTCCAGAATGCGCATTCTCGAGCGAAGGCGTTGCAAGGCTAAATCAACGACATGCTCGGTATCCGGCTGCGGAATAAGGCAGGCGGGCGTTACGCGAAAAGCATATCCGTAAAACCATGCCTCGCCGAGAATATATTGAAGCGGCTCGCCGGCTTCGCGCCGACGGAGCAGATCTTCGATTTCGGGAGGAAGGAGCTCGTCACGATGGAGCAGGCACCAATCGCGAGGTTTTCCGCAAAGCGCGGCTGCTTCAGCGGCGGGAACATTTGATCCGCACGCCTCCAATCGCTTCAACAGAGTAAGATAAGTCATAGGTCAAATCCTTTCATAAATATATTATAGCAGAAAACTTCGCCGAAAGGAATAGGTTTGCGAGAAATTCTTGGAAATTAACGGATTATGTAGATTCTGTACACAAATATGCGCATATGTGAATGAATCATGGGTGTTGTTAACAAATCAAAAAAAGTTTAAAAAACCTCTTGACAAAGGTAGATGAATATGATATAATAAACGAGCTGTCACCGAGAAGGTGGGAGTGAGTTTGGGAAAAAGTTAAAGAAAAAACTTTAGAAAAAACTTTAGAAAAGCTCTTGACAAAAGCGACGAGATGTGATATAATAAACGAGTCGCTAAAGAGCGAGCAGCAAGATGGTCCTTGA